>JAWWBN010000259.1:0-5138 GCA_033720955.1 Thermoanaerobaculia bacterium
CCCGACGACCGACGTAGAGGTATGGCGGACCATCCCCCCGAGCAGCACGATCTTGGCGTCGGGCAGCGGCAGCAGTTCCATCGCCACATTCATCGCCGAGGTGACCACCGTCAGGTGGCGGCCGGGACGGACCACCTCCGGGACCCCGAGGGGCACCCGCATCTCGCCCACGTTGGCTGGCAGCGGCTCCTTCAGCCGGTAGCCGTTCAGGACCTCCACCACCAGGCCGGGGTCGTCGGAGGCCAGCAGGGTGTTGTAGAAGCCGGCGGCCCGGGTCATGTCGCGCGGCACGCAGACGTGCACCCCGCGGAGAAGGTGGATGATGGCCGCCATGGGGGAGCCGGCGTGCCACACGCCCTCCAGGCGGTGCCCCCGGGTGCGCACGACGACCGGCGCCTTCTGGCCGCCGCGGGTCCGCCAGCGCAGGGTGGCGAGGTCGTCCGAGAGGATCTGCAGGGCGTAGAGCAGGTAGTCGAGGTACTGGATCTCGGCGATCGGCCGGAAGCCCCGCAGGGCGAGACCGATCGCCTGGCCCAGAATGGTGGCCTCGCGGATACCGGTGTCGGCGACGCGCAGCGGCCCGTACTTCTCCTGCAGCCCGGACATGCCCTGGTTGACGTCGCCCAGCCGGCCCACGTCCTCGCCGAAGGCCACCAGCCTCGGCTCGCGGGCCAGGGCGGCGTCGAAGCAGGCGTTGAGGACCTCGAAGCCGTTGACGCGCGGGGCGTCGGCGGGCAGCTCGGGCTCGACGGCCTCGATCCTCAGGGCGCCGCGCGGCCCCTCGCTGACCAGGTCCGAGCCGTAGCGCGCGGCGTTGGCCTCCAACTGCTCCTCCCGCCAGCGGACGACCTCGGCCCGGCTCGCGGTGTCGCCCTCCGGGGCGACGAGCAGCGCCTCGGCGGCGTGGGCCATGAGGTCGCGGCGCAGCACGACGGGCTTGCGCTCCAGCCGGTCGTGGAGCTCGTCGAGCTCCGGCGAGCTCCCCAGCTCCCGGGAGAGCGCCACGAGAGCGCGGCGCTCCTCCTCGATCGGCTCGCGGTACCGCTCCCAGGCGCGGCGCTGCCGCAGGCGCACCAGCTCCCGGTCCTCCTCCTCCGCCGCGTCCAGCTCGGCCGCGGTCACGATCTCCTCGCGCTCCATCCACCGCCGCATCCGGACCAGGCAGTCGTGCTCCTGCTCCCACTCCAGCCGCTCGGCGCTCTTGTACCGCTCGTGGCTGCCCGAGGTCGAGTGTCCCTGGGGCTGGGTGAGCTCGAAGACGTGCACCACGGCGGGCACGTGGTCGCGCCGCACGATCCCGGCGGCGTTGAGATAGGTCTCGCAGAGCGCCGGGTAGTCCCATCCGGCCGCGGTGTAGACGTCGAAGCCCACCTCCTCGCCGGGGGCGCGCTGAAAGCCCCGCAGCAGCTCCGAGATGCTGCCCTTGACCACCTGCTCGCGAACCGGGACCGAGATGCCGTACCCGTCGTCCCAGACCGAGAGCAGCAGCGGTGCCTGGAGCACCCCGGCGGCGTTGACCGACTCCCAGAAGAGACCCTCGGCGCAGCTCGCGTCGCCGATGGTGCCGAAGGCGATCTCGTCGCCGCCGCGGGAGAAACCCGCGGCGAGCCGGGGGTCGGCGAGCTCGCGGTAGAGCCGCGAGGCATAGGCCAGGCCCACCAGCTTGGGCATCTGCGACCCCGTCGGCGACAGATCGGCGGCGCAGTTGACCCCTCGGGTCTGGTCGCGCCACTCGCCGCCCTCGTCCAGCAGCCGGCTCGCGAAGTGGGCGTTCATCTGCCGGCCCGCCGACGCCGGCTCGCGCTCCACGTCGGCGTCGGCGTAGACCTGGGCGAAGAACTCCTCGATGGAGAGCTGGCCCAGGGCCAGCATCAGCGTCTGGTCTCGGTAGTAGCCGGCGCGGAAGTCGCCGGGCTCGAAGGCCCGCGCGAGGGCCACCTGGGCCACCTCCTTGCCGTCGCCGAAGATGCCGAACTTGGCCTTGCCGGTGAGCACCTCGCGCCGCGCCAACAGGCTCGCCTGGCGGCTCTGGAAGGCGACCCGGTAGTCGCGCACGATGCTCTCGCGCGTGAACTGGTGCGTGATCTCTTGGGCCGAATCCCGGTCGCTCACCTGCAGGGCTCCTCCGGCGGGGACGCGAGGGATTCTACCGGAGCCGCCGGGCCGCGCCGTCAGCCCGAGGCCGCCGCGAGCACCCGGCGCAGGATGGCGATGTTGTTGCGGTGCCCGGTGAGCCGGGCGTCCACCCGGCCGCGCAGCGGATAGCCGAACAGGAAGAGGTCGCCGATCACGTCGAGCACCTTGTGGCGCACGAACTCGTCCGGGAACCGCAGCTCGGTGTTGATCACGTTGTCCTCGCCCACGAGGATGCAGTTGTCGAGCCGCCCCCCCGAGCCGAGACCGAGCTCGCTCATCATCTTCAGGTCGCGCATGAAGCCGAATGTCCGGGCCGGCGCGACCTCGGTCCGGTAGGCCTCCACGGAGGAGAGCTCGAACTCGAACCGCTGCTCCCCGATGGGAGGTGGGTAGCGCAGCAGATAGGACACCGAGAAGCCGTCGAACGGCTCCAGCACCACCCGCTTGCCGTCCCCGCCGCCGACCTCGTAGCGCCGGTCGATCACCACCTCCCGGCGGGGCACCCCCTGGTTCTCGACCCCCACCTCCTCGAGGGTGTTGCAGAACTCGGCCGCCGAGCCGTCGAGCACCGGCAGCTCGCCGTGCACCTTCACCAGGAGGTTCGTCACCCCGTAGGCGTGCAGGGACGACAGGAAGTGCTCCACGGTGCGGATGCTCTCCCCCTCGCGGCTCAGGGTCGTCGCGTAGTCGGTCTCGGCCACGCAGTCCACCCGCGCCGGGATGTGGGTGTTTCTCGGCAGGGTCACGAAGTGGATCCCGCGGTCGGGCGGCAGCGGCTGGATGACCATGCCGGTGCGACCGCCGGAGTGCAGCCCCAGACCGTAGATCACCGTGCTGCGCCGAATGGTGCGCTGCGGCTCGCTGCCCTCGCGGACCAGGGGGAAGAGCGGCGGCGGCCGCAGGTCGTGGCGGCGCTCCACCCGCTCGGCCGTCTTTTCCAGCGAGGTGAGAAGCGACGAGTCGGTCTCGAGGGCGTGACGGTGCTCGACCGCGCCGCGGGCCGCCTCCACCGCCTCCTGATAGGAGAGCGGCTTCTCGACGTAGTCGTAGGCCCCCATCTTGATGGCCGTCACCGCGGTCGAGGTGGTGCCGTGGCCGGACATCATCACCACCGCCGCCGCCGGATCCAGCTCGCGCAGCGCCTGGAGCGTCTCGAGGCCGTCGCGGTCCGGCAGCCAGACGTCGAGAAAGACGCAGTCGGGCTTGAGACGGCGGTAGATGTCGACCGCCTCCCGCCCGCTGCCCGTGCAGACGGTGTCGAAGCCCTCGTCCGAGAGCACCCCGGAGAGGGCCGCGACGATCCCCGGCTCGTCGTCCACGATCATGACGGTCTGCTTCGGCATCCAGACTCTCCGGGCCGCGCCCAGGAGCGTATGGTACGTCACCGGCGGGCCGGTCGCTCGTGCTACGCTCGCCCGCAGCAAGAGCCTCCAGAGGAGCCCGCCATGGCCACTGTCATCCTGCCCTCTCATCTGGCTCGCCAGACCGGTGTAGACGACCGGCTCGAGGCGACCGGCGCCACGATCGGCGAGGCTCTGCGGTCGCTCGAGCGACAGCAGCCGGCCCTCAGGGGCTGGGTTCTCGACGAGCGTGGCCGCATCCGAGAGCACGTCAAGGTGTTCCGCAACAGGATCGACGCCGGGCTCGAGGAGCCGCTCGCCCCCGACGACGAGCTGCACGTGGTGCAGGCGATCTCCGGCGGCTCCGGCGACCCGTTGGAGCTCCTGGTCGGCACCCGCAAGGGGCTCTTCGTGCTGCGGGGCGAGCGCGGCGGGGCGATGCAGGTGGCCCACCGAGACTTCGTCGGCCAGACCGTCGAGTACGCGGTGCGCGACCCGCGGAGCGGGCGCTGCTTCGCCTCCGTCACCCACGGCCAGTACGGCCCGCGGCTCTTCCTGGCCGACGACGCCGCCGGGCCGTGGCGTCAAGCCGGCGGTCCCCTGTTCCCCGAGGATGCCGAGGCCGCGGTGAGCCGCATCTGGATCGTCCGTCCCGGCGCCGAGGAGGGCGAGCTGTGGGCCGGCGTCGCACCCGCAGCGCTCTTTCACAGCCGCGACGACGGCGAGAGCTGGACCCTGAACCGGGGCCTCTGGGACCAGCCCACCCGCTCGGAGTGGGAGGGAGGTCTGGGCGGCCTGGCCCTGCACTCGATCTGCCCCTGGCCCGGGGACCCGCGGCGGGTCGCCGTGGGCATCTCCGCCGTCGGGGTCTGGATCACCGAAGACGGCGGCGCCACCTGGCGCAACCATCACGCCGGGCTGGTGCCGCGCTATCTTCCGGAGGAGGCGCGCGAGGGCACCCTGATGCACTGCGTCCACAAGATGGAGCGCAGCCCGGTCGAGCCCGAGACCTTGTACATGCAGTTTCACGGCGGGGTCTACCGCTCCGACGACGGCGGCGCGAGCTGGACCGACATCGGGACCGACACCGGCCTGCCGGCCGACTTCGGCTTCCCCCTGGTGGTCGACCCGGAGGACGCCGACCGCGCCTGGGTGATCCCGCTGGTGGCCGATTTCGACCGGGTGACGCCGGAGGGCCGGCTGAGGGTCTACGAGACGCGCGACCGCGGCGCCACCTGGCGGCCGCGCTCCGCCGGGCTGCCGCAGGAGAACGCCTGGGCGACGATCCTCCGCCAGGCGTTCTGCCACGACGGGCGCTCCCCGCTGGGCCTCTGCTTCGGCACCGAGCAGGGTGCCGTCTACGTCTCCGGAGACCGCGGAGAGAGCTGGGCCGCGGCGGTCGAGGGCCTGCCCCCCGTGGTCGCCGTCCAGGCGGCGTGAGCCGGGCCGAGGTCAGCGCCCTCGCGGCGCGGCTGGTGCCGCGCCCGCGGCGGATCGAGGGCGGTCCCGCGCCCTGGGTGCTCACGGGCCGCCCGACCCTGGAGCTCGAGCCCCCGGCCGATTTCGAGGCGATGCTGGCGGCGGCGGCGGCGATCTACCGGTCTGAAGCGTTGAGTGCTCGCACCGGCCTGACTACGACCCTGATCAGCGGGCTCGTCGTCC
>JAWWBN010000260.1:0-5129 GCA_033720955.1 Thermoanaerobaculia bacterium
CGGCAGACGGCGGCCACCGTCCAACCGGGTCCCAGGCTGAGCGAGCCGGGGAGCAGCTCCGACTGCACGGAGGCCGCGATCTCCAGCTCGCGCTCGTACTCCGCCTGCCGGGTCCGCTCTTCGAGCAGAAGGCTGGTCTCGAGCGCCAGCGCCGATTGGCGCAGGAGGCTCTCGAGGAGCTCCATCTCGGCGGTGTCGAAGCTGAACTGGCCCGTCTTGCCGGAGAGCACCAGCCAGCCGATCTTCCGCCGCGGCGTGGAGAGGTCGCCGATGAGCTCGATGCCGCTCTCGGCGATCGGCTTCAGGACCTTCGCCGCGCGCCGGCCCAGGGTTCGCCGAAGCTGCTCCACGCTGGCCAGCCCGCCGCGGCGCTCGAGCTCGGCGTCGAGACGCTCGTCGCAGGGCACGAAGGCGGGCAGGATCACCGGGCCGGCCGCCCGCACCAGGCCGTCGCGCCGTCGGTAGAGCCCTGCGAAGTGGAGCCCCAGCAGCCGCGGCAGCCGTCCGACCAGCTCCTCGAGGGCTTGCTGGACGTCGCGGTGGGCCATGAGCGTGTCGCGGATCTCCTGGATCTCGATCTCCAGCGAGGTGCGCTCGGCCAGGAACCAGCGGTCCACCAGGACCTGGATCCGCCGGCGCACGGGCTCGAAGAGGAGGAGGATCACCAGGGCGAAGAAGACCGGGAAGAGGGGCGACGCGGTGAGCTCGGTGGCCGAGGAGAGCCGCGTCAGGAGGGCGATCCCCAGGGCGTAGACCGCCGTCACCGAGGCGGTGGTCACCGTGTAGAGAAGGCTCTTGCGGAGGATGACGCGGATGTCGAGAAGCTGGAAGCGGACGATGGCGTAGGCGAAGGTGACCGGCACGAGGGCCAGCGGCGCCACGCCGTAGATCAGGAAGTGGTCGGTGTGGAAGACATTGGGGTAGAGCACCGCGGTGAACAGGAAGGGGAGGAGGCCGAAGAGCGCGCCGAAGAAGACCAGGGCGACGCCGCTGCGCTCGCGGGGGTTGTCCAGGCGCCGCGCCTGCCAGGCCAGGACTCCCAGGCCGGTGGCGATGTAGACGGCCAGGGTCCACCAGCTCTCCACCGGGGCGCCGCTGATCAGGGAGAGCGGCTCCCCCTCCCAGCGCGCCAGCGCCAGCCGCAGCACCAGGACCAGCGGCGGCAGGAGATAGATGGCGCCGACCAGCGTCACCCAGGTCCGCCGCCGCCGCCGGTAGCGGGGGTCGCCGGGCTCGGGCCGCAGCCGCACCGGCCGCGGGAAGATCAGGAAGAAGTGGAGAAAGCAGGCGGGCAGGAAGAGCAGCGCCGCGGTGCCGGTGGTGAGCACGAAGCTGTCCACCCAGGTGTAGGAGGCGGGCCGCAGGCGGCAGACCAGGAAGAGGAAGAAGAGGACGCAGAGACCGAAGAAGACCTGCGCCGCCCGCAGCCGCGGCTGACGGTTGAGCACTCCGGCGCCGACGAAGAAGAAGGCGAAGCCCAGCACGCAGGCCATGAGGTAGGGAAGGCTGCCCATCCGGCGCGGTCCGAGCTCGACCCAGGTCTCGCGCAGCTCGCCCTCGGCGCTGCGCAGGAAGTACGGCACCTCGTCGCCGATCTGCCGCCGGTTGAGGATCTCGGCGGCGTGGGCCACCGAGCGCAGGGCGTTGCGGTCGATGCCCACGATCTGGTCGCCGGGCGCCACCCCGGCCCGCGCGGCGCCGGACCCGGCCACGACCTGGCGGACCACCAGCAGCCCCGGCACGTCGGCCTCGAGCACCACGCCGTCGTAGGGCCGGCGCACGAACATGTCCGCGATCGAGAGGCTGGCCAGCAGGAAGGCGAGAACGCCCCCCGCCAGCAGCACCGATCGGGTCTCCAGACGCATTGCAGGATCCTAGTCCACTTCCGGAGGGCGGCGAGATGGCCCCGGTGGAAGGTACGCGCGCCGCCCCGCGAGGTTCTGCGTGCGACGGGGTAGACTGGCCCACCACTCCGGGGAGACCGGCATGAGCGCTGCGACGGACGAGTTCACCCTGTACGACCTGCGTGTCGAGGTGGTGGCCACCGACCGCCCCATGGTCTGCGGCCACCGCGCCGGCGACTACTTCGAGCTCCGCGGCGAGGAGCTCACCCTGCCGCCCGGCCAGTCGTTCTCCATCTACGCCCTGGCGGCTCTGCTCCCCCTGCTGCCCGCCAAGCAGCGGACCACCCAGGCGGCCGACTGGATGACCACCGACGCCGAGGTGGCCTGCCCCGATCCCCACTGCGGCGCCCGCTTCCGGATCCGCCGCACCGGCACCCGGACCTTCCGCCACGGCGACGTCACGGCGGTGCCCCTGCCGGGGGATCCGCCCGGCGCCCCCGACGGATGAGCGGCGAACGGCCGGAGCGGGTGGAGCTGGCGCCCGGCTACAGCGTCTCCCGGGTGATCAACGGCGGCTGGCAGCTCGCGGCGGGGCACGGCGCCGCCAGGGGGTCGCGCGAGGAGCGGGTTCGCGGGCTGCTGCGGCTGGCCGAGCGGGGGTTCACCACCTTCGACGTGGCCGACATCTACACCGGGGTGGAGGAGCTGCTGGGCGAGGTCGTGCGCCGGTGGAGGAGAGACGGCGGCGGACCCCCGCTCAGGATCCACACCAAGTGCGTGCCCGACCGCGCCGCCCTCTCCCGCCTGACCCGAGCCGACGTCGCCCGCACCGTGGAGCGCTCGCTGGCTCGTCTGGGGGTGGAGCGGCTCGACCTGGTGCAGCTTCACTGGTGGGAGTACGAGGTCCCCGGCTATGTCGAGGCCGCCCTCTGGCTCGAGGCCCTGCGCCGAGAGGGGAAGATCAGGCTGCTGGGGGTGACGAACTTCGATCGGAGCCGTCTGGCAGAGATGCTCGACGCGGGCGCCGAGATCGCCACCATCCAGCTCCAGTACTCCCTCCTGGACCGGAGGCCGGAGGGCGGCATGAGCCGGCTCTGCGCCCAGCGGGGCGTCTCGATGCTGGCCTACGGCACCCTGGCGGGCGGCTACCTGGGGGAGCGCTGGCTCGGAGCGCCGGCACCGCCGGCGGGGAGCCAGGAGAACCGCTCGCTGACCAAGTACCGCCTGATCGTCGAGGAGGCCGGCGGCTGGGCACGGCTGCAGGAGCTCCTGGCGGCGACCTCGGAGATCGGCCGGCGCCACGGGGTCAGCGCCGCCAACGTCGCCACCCGCTGGGTGCTGGAGCGCTCCGGGGTCGCCGCCGCCATCCTCGGAGCGACGTCGGCCCGTCACGTCGAGGAGAACCTGCGTCTCTTCTCCTTCCGGCTCGACGAGGAGGACCGGGCCCTCCTGACGCCTCTCCTCGCCGCGGCCCCCGGTCCGCGCGGCGACGTCTACGGCCTGGAGCGCCACCCCGGCAGTCCGCACCGGCAGATCCTCCGCACGGATCTGCAGGGCGCCTAGGCCGGTGACGGGCCGCTTCGTAGAATCGGGAGCGATGCCCCCCCGTCGACGGCAGCCGGCGCCCGTCGCCCTTCTCGTCTCCCTGGCCCTCGCCACGGCGTGCGGCGGGAAGCCGGCGCCCGTCGAGGCTTACGTGGAGCGCCACTTCGACACCTTCCCGACCCGCGGGCTGGCGGCCGGCCGCTTCGACCACGCGGCGGAGCTCGAGCGGCTGGGGCCGCAGATCCGGAGCGAGTGGCTGGCCTACAACCGGACGGTGGCCGGCGCTCTCGCCGTGGCCCGAAGAGAGCTCGCGCTCGACCCCCAGGAGCTGATGGACTACGAGCTGCTGGAGCGCCAGGCGCGCCAGCAGGTGCTGGCCTTCGAGGACGACTGGGAGCCGCGCCACCGGCCTCTCTTCTGGACCTCGCTCCTCTCGAACGCCACCGTCTTCCTGCTGGTGCGCGACGAGGCTCCCGAGGCCGAGCGGCTCGCCGCCGCGGCCGCGCGGGCGGAGCAGATCCCCCGCCTGGCCGCGACGGCGAGGGAGGCGCTGGCGGCGGGCGACCCGGCGGAGATCGCCCCCGAGCACGCCGAGCTGGCCGCCCGTCAGGCCCGCGCCTCGGCGGGGTTCTACCGCGGAGGCTTCCCGGCGGCGGGCGGGGATCGGGCCCCCTCGGAGCGGCTGGGGGCGGCCGGGGCGACCGCGGCGCAGGCTCTGGACGAGCTCGCGGAGTGGCTGGAGGAGCTGGCCGCGCGGGCCGGCGGCGACTTTCGGCTGGGCGAGCGCTACGCCGCCCGCTTCCGCGTCGTCACCGGGGTCGAGGAGCCGGCCGCCGAGGTGGCGCGGGTGGCCGAGCGGGCGCTGGCCGAGAAGCGGCGGGAGGCCGCGGCCTTCGGACGCGAAGTCTGGCCGCGTTGGATGACGGGAGCGCCGCCCGCCGACGACGCGGAGCTGCTGCGACGGCTCTTCGACCGTGTCGCCGAGGACCGCCCCACCAGCACGGAGGAGCTGGTCGCCGACTACCGTCGTCTGGTCCACGAGGCGATCGAGTTCGCCCGCGAGCACGAGGTCGTCACCCTGCCCGACCCCTTCCGGCTCTGGGTGGGGCGCTCCCCGCCGTACTTCCTCGGCCAGAGCGTGGGCGGAGTCTACGGCGCCGGTCCCTACGCCCCGCCCGGGGCCAGGACGCTGCTCTTCCTGCCCACGCCGCCGCCGGATGCCTCCGCCGCGGCGCGCGACGCCCTCTTCGTGGCCTTCAACGACCACTTCAACCGGATGATCACCCCCCACGAGGTGGCCCCCGGACACGCTCTGCAGCTCGCCTGGGCGGCGCGGCACCCACGCCGAGTGCGGGCGCTCTACGGCGACGGAGTGACCATCGAGGGCTGGGGCACCTTCGTCGAGAGGCTGATGCTGGACCTGGGCTGGGGCGACGACCTGGACCGGCTGGCGCACCTCAAGAAGCAGCTCGAGAACATCGCCCGCACCGTGGTGGACGTGCGGGTCCACACCGAGGGCTGGGGGCGGGAGGAGGTGGAGCGTCTGGTGCGGGAGGAGGCCCTCCAGGACCCGCAGCTCGCCGCCAACATGTGGCGCCGCACCATGACCTCGTCGCCGCAGCTCACCTTCTACTTCCTGGGCTACCGCGAGGTCTGGGGTCTCTACGAGGAGGCGCGCGCCGCGGCCGGCGACGACTTCTCGTTGCGGCGCTTCACGGACGGCATGATGGAGCTCGGACC
>JAWWBN010000261.1:0-5069 GCA_033720955.1 Thermoanaerobaculia bacterium
GCCAGAGCGGAGATCTCGGCCGCCAGCTCCAGGTCGCGGGTGGCACCGGTCTCGCTCTCGACGACGGCCAGGCGGCGCTCGGCGCCGAGACCGACCGCGAAGGCCAGACGGGTCGAGTCGGGGGACCAGGCCAGGGTCGGCACCGACGCCGTGACCTCGACCGCCGGAACCACGGACAGCTCCACCAGGTGCCGCGGGTGCCCGCCCAGGGAGGTCATCACGAAGATCCCACCGCCCTCCCGGTCGGAAGCGAAGGCGATCCGCTCGCCGTCGGGAGACCAGGCCGGGTTGCCGTCGTAGCCGGCGTGGTCGTGCGTCAGGACCACCGGATCGCCCGTCCCCACCTGCCGCACCCAGATGTCCATCTGCCCGAGCCGGTCCGAGGCGTAGGCGACGCGGCTGCCGTCCGGCGACCAGGAGGGCGTGTCGTCGAGACCGGGATCGGCGGTCAGACGCGTGGTCGAGACGACCCGGGGGGCCTGCTGCCGCCAGTCGAGCCACCGGGCGCCCGCCCAGGCGAGCAGGACGACGACCAGGAGCCCGCCAGAGATGTAACCGATCGCCGGAGGCAGCCGACGGACCGGCTCGGGGCTCCCGGCCCCGGCGGGGAGCCTCCGGACCGGGGCGATGAAACGGTAGCCGCGTCCGACCACGGTCTCCACGAAGCGGGGGTTCGAAGCGTCGTCGCCCAGGGCCTGCCGCAGCTTGAGGACCGCGGCGTTGAGGTTGGTGTCGAACTCGACGAAGGTCCCCTCCGACCAGAGCCTCCGAAAGAGGCTCTCGCGAGTCACAAGCTGGCCGGGACGCTCGAGGAGGGCCAGAAGGACCTGGCCGGGTTTCTCCTGAAGGGAGACCGGGCGGCCCTCCCGGACCAGCTCTCCAGTAACCCCGTCGACCTCGAAGAGCCCGAACGCGAAGCGCGCTTCCTGCGGCAACGGCCGCAGCCTACCAGACGAAGAGCCCGCCGGCGGTTGATCCGTCGCGATAACCGGCTTGAAATCAGCCCCTTAGCGATTCATCTCCGGTTCTTGTCGAGATTATTGCCGCGAGGCGCCGGGCGCCGGCACCCTGGGCCCATGACGCCCTCCGTCTCCGGCCCTCTCGCCCGTTTCCGCGGCCCTGCCCCCGCGCCGGCGGTACGCCTTTTCCTCTCGGGCCTGCTCCTGAGCTCGACCCTCTTCTCCGGGCAGCCTGTCCCGGTGTCGCCGGGGAGCCCGACGGGAGCCCGGGTGGGGGCGTCGTGCCCGACATTCAGTTGGAGCGCGGTGACCGGGGCGACCTCCCACGAGCTGGTGGTCTACCGGGTCGCGCAGGAGGGCGAGGAGCCGGAACCGGTTGTCCGGCGGAGCTTCGCCGGTGCGGTGGGGAGTTGGACGCCGTCACTGGACGCCTGCTTGGAGCGGGGCAGCCGATACGCGTGGAGCGTCCGCGCGGCGGGCCCGGGGCAGAAGTCGGAGTGGTCGGCCCCGATCCTTTTCGAGGTGGCTTCGGCACCGAGCGCGGCGGAGCTCGAGGAGGCGGTTGCGGTGGTGCGGCGATACCTCGCTGGCTCCGGCGGCGATCTCTCGGGAGCGAGTGGGGGTTCCAGCTCGTCCGCGGGAGCGGCTCCCGCCGTCGCGGGCCCGGCGCCCGCTGCGAGTCCAGCCGCTCCCGCGCCGCGGGCGGCGGTGGCCGGCGACCCGGCGCTGATCGTCAACGGGGCCGCCGTGGTCACGACGGCGACGCTGGGAGCCGGCATCTGCGTCGCCGTGGACTACCGCTATGTGGACCGGAGCGACGGGACGGTGCTGGACTGCAACACGGGCAGGGTCTGGCTGAAAGACGCGTCCTGCCTGGGGTCGGGTGTGTGGAGCTCGGAGGGGGCGTTCTCCAGCGCCCAGTGGAAGGTCGGCGAGTTGAATACGGGAGGCGACCTCGGGTGTGTCGACTACACGCCGGGCACCTACACGGATTGGGAACTTCCCGCCCTGGCCGAGCTGTGCGGTCTCTGGGACGGGTCCTGCACCGGAACTTCGTGCTGCACTGCGACCGCGGGTCTCGTGGACACGACCTTCTCGAATCCCGCCTTGGGGAACGCCGCCGGCGAAGCGCAGTGGGCGCCCGAGGACGCCTTCGTCGGCGTGGAGTCGCCCCCCGCCTACTGGACGGCCACCGAGCACGATGCAGGCAACGCCTGGCTGGTGAACTTTCTCGACGGCGAAGTCGAGCCCGCTCCCAAGGCATTCCTTCTTCAGGCATGGCCGGTGCGCAGCGAACAGTGATCCACCGCGAGCGACACCGTACCGGCCGGCTGGTCCGTTGGCTGAAAAGGAGGGGAAGCCGGGTCCTCCCCGCGCGCCCACTCCCGGGTAGTGGGACCTTGGGGGTGGCCTCGATCCTGCTCCTGCTCGCCCTCGCCGCCGGAGTCGCGCTGCCGCGGAAGGGGGGATCGCCCGGGGCGCTCGTCGCGGGGACCGAGCAGCCGGCCGGTGTGGGCGAGGGATGGGGCTCGGTCGAGCCGGGGATGCCCGAGGTCGTCGCGGCCGCTCCCGCCCGGGCGGTGATCGTGCCGCTGGGGCGGCTGGGGGCGCACCTCGTAGGGCACGGCCTGGCCGGGGTCACCAGCGTCGACGTCGTCACGGCGGGCGGCACCTCGGTCCACGATCTCGAGACGCGGCTGCTGCCGGCCTCCGACAGCCGCAACCTGGTTCTCGAGCTGCGCGCCGGGGCGGACGTCGAGCCCGGCTTCTACCGGCTGCAGATCAACTCGATCCGGGGAGGCCTCTATCTGCCTCAGGAGGTGATGATCGTCCATGTCCTGGAGTGAAACGGTGGGGGAGGCGAAGGACGCTCGAAGTTGGCCCGTGCCGGCCTTCCCGGGAGTCCGTCGAGACCCGGCGGCGTGGGCGACACCCACGGAGCCGATCTCTTCTTCTTCGAGGCCTTCAGCCCGGGCGGAGAGCGTCTTCGCTCGGGAAGGGTCGAGATCCACGTCGGTAAGGGCCGCCTCAAGAGCAGCTACCTGAGACACTTCGACAACGTCCTGTTCGAAGGGGAGCTCTACATCCTCGCCGGAAGGGGCAAGGGCTCCCGCGCGGAGCTCTACGCCCTCCCGATCGACAAGAGAACGCTCACCGCGGGGCCCCCCGAGCTGATCGGCGAGCAGGAGAACGCACGGGTCGACCACGTGCGGTTCGCCTTCTCCGACGGCGGGGCGCGGCTCTACGTCTTCGAGAACGACCTGGGAGACAAGGGGCGGGAACCCGTTGCACTTCGACGCCCGGGGCCGGCTGAGCTGGTACGGTCTCTACAAGAAGGCCGAGACCACGGCGTCCAAGGGCTGGTTCCTGGCTCGCGCGGAGCCGGCCACCGGCCGGGTCGCGGTGCGCAAGGGCGACTTCAGCGCCGACCTCGTCGCCGCCCAACGGCGCGACCGAAAGGGCGCCCGGGCGGGATGCAGGAGCTCGTGGCCCGCGAGCTGGTCGAGAGGAAGGGTGGCGCGGTCCCGGTCCTCGTCCACCTGCCGGGGGACGGCGGGGCTCCGATCCAGCGTCCGCTCCGGACGCGGAACCGGGCCAGGGAAGTGCTCCCGATACCCTCGTCCTGGCACCGCGAAACGGGCTATCGCGGATGGCCCTTCGGGCGCTCCGACGATCCGTATCAGATCGGGGTCCTGAAGCTCCCCCAGGCCCCGCCTCGGGCGCCTCAGGCGGAACGGTGGCCGTGCTCCGGCCGCCCTAGTCGGGCAGGCGAACCGTCCGCTCCGCGGACCACTCGCTGGGGCCCGCCGGCCCGTTGGCGCGGACGCGGAAGCCGTAGGTGGCGCCGGGCTCCAGGCCGGAGACGGTGAGCCGCTTCGCACCGATTCCCGGCGTCGCGAGATCCTGCCAGGGCTCGCCCTCGAGGCGGCTCTGGACCTGGAAGGAGGTGGCATCCGACAGGTTCCGCTTGAGCTTCCACTTCAGCCGCACCCGACCCGGGCGGCGCTTCAGGGCCTTGGCCTTCAGCCGGAAGGGCGCGGGGTTGCGGATCGACGGCGGATCGAACCGGTAGACGTTCACCCGCCCCAGGCTGCTGCCCTCGACGATGTCGATGCCGCCGAAGAGGTAGATCGACCCCCGGTAGACCGCGTTGGCGGCGGCGTGGAGGGGGAGGGGCAGGTCCACCACCTGGTCCCACACCTCGGCGAAGGGGTCGTAGCGCTGGGAGCGGCGGGTGACGTGGCCGATCAGGGGGGCCTCGCCGCCGAGGGCGAAGAGCCGGTTGTCCACCGCCTGCACCACGTGGCCGCTGACCGCCTCGATCAGCCGCGGACCGAAGGTCCACTCGTCCTTCGCGGGGTCGTAGATCTGCAGCTCGGGCTGGGGCTCGAAGTCCCGCCGACCCGAGGCGTAGTAGATCTTGTCGTCCATGACCGCCGCGTAGCCGTGCTCGCGGGGCTCGAGCAGCGGCGCCAGGGAGACCCAGGTGTCCGTGGCGGGGTCGTAGGCCTCGTGCTCGACGTGACCGCCGCCGCCCCGGATGCCGCTGGTCCCGCCCATCACGTGGATCCGCCCGTCCAGCACCACGATCCCCATGGCCCTCCGAGGGGTTGGGACCCGTCCGTCCGCAGTGCTCCAGCTCTCCGAGACCGGGTCGTAGATCTGCACCAGCGACTCGGCTTCATGCCCCCCGACCACGTAGATCCGGCCGTCGTGCCCGGCGACCGCGGGGTGGTGCACGCCCTGCGGGATGTCGGGCCCCCGCTCCCACTCGTCGGTGGCCGGGTCGTAGATCATGAGCGCCTCTTCGTCGTTGAAGCCCCCCACCACGTAGACGAGCCCGTCGAGCTCCGCGGCGCCCGCCTCGGCGTTCGAGAAGGGCATCGGGCCCAGCTCCACGTATCGCCCCTGGCCCAGGCCGGCGGTGGCCAGCAGAAGGGGCAGGGCCACCAGGAGGCGGAGGGTGGTCGAAGCTCGTCGTTGCATGGCGGCGTTCCTCCGCGGATCTGGGCGAGGGTCGGCGGGACGCGGGATCCCGAGGCTGTGCCGATGGGGCGGGAGCGTAAGATGCAAGCCGGGTGCCGCCCGGCTCCGGGGGGGGCGCCCCCC
>JAWWBN010000262.1:0-5068 GCA_033720955.1 Thermoanaerobaculia bacterium
AGATCGAGGACGCCGCGGCCGCTCCGCTTGCTCGCCCTCGCGCCCGCGAGGTGGACGATCTGGTGAACCCCCGCCGCGGCCTGGGCGGCGAGGGAGGCCGCTGTGGCCCTCTTGGAGATCGTGGACTCGAAGTGCCGGAGCTGGGCCGGCGGCTCGGGGGCGCTCCCCGTCGTCGGCGGGGCCGCATCGACCCAGAGCACCCGGTAGGGCGGCAGCATCGGCGGCCGTGGGAGAGCGCCGGGCACGGTCCGCAGGACGGCGGGGCGGTCGACGTCGAGCAGCTCCGCCAGCGCCGCCTCCCAGGGGACGTCGTAGAGACGCTCCTCCCCCAGCTCGATCGACAGCCCCTCGTACGCCCTGCGGAGCGCGCGCACGATCTCGGGGCAGTCCCGTCGCAGAGCCTCGACCAGTGCGTCGACGCGGTCGGCCCGCGGCCGGCGGGCGTCCACCACCGAGGGGGCGAGACGGAGCTCGCCGGCCAGCTCCCTCCTCCCTCCGGTCAGCCGGAGGCGGTAGCTCTGCCTCCGCGGCGTCGCGTCGATGGTCAGCTTCATCGTTCGCCCCACGGGCTCCGAGCGGCGGCGGCGCCCGCCAGGCTCGGTCTACCGGCGTTCTCGATCGGACTGGTTGCCGACCAAGATACGCCACCGCCCCGTGGAGCGCAAGCGGGGTGGACGTCTCAGGCCAGGTCGAGCTCGTAGTCGAGCATCCGGTCGCCGTCGAAGAGATACCTGCCCGAGAAGCGCCGCCCCGTCAGCAGATGAGGCATCCAGACCCGGTCGTCCTGCCACATCTCGTCGTAGGGCAGCGCGCCGACCGGCGTCCAGAGGGGGACGGCCTCCTCGGTCTCGGTGGGCTCGCCCAGGCACCCCGCGGCGGAGTAGATGAAGACGTGGATGGAGTAGCCGTCCACGAACTGGAAGCGGTTCTCGCCGGCGATCCTCAGACCGGTGGGCGTGACGAGCAGCTCCTCCTCCACCTCGCGCCGGGCGCAGTCCAGGGGGGACTCGCCGGGGTCGATCCGGCCGCCGGGACCGTTGATCTTGCCGGCGCCCAGGCCGCGCTTCTTGCGGATCAGCAGCAGGTGGCCGTTCGCGCGGACGAAGACCAGGGTGGCGGGATCCACGGGCGCCCACTCGGGGGACTTGAGGTCCTCTAGAGCGGGTGGGCGGGGCATGACGTGCCGGCGGAGCGGCGCCATTGTATCCCGCGTGCTAGGGTCGTCCCGCCCGGAGGCCCGGCCTCCCGGGGAGAGCCGATGAGCCGGCGCCGCTGCATCTGGTCCCACGTGCTGGACGAGAGGGTGAGGGAGGTGCGGGTCGTGGTGCGCGACCGCTTCGGCCGCAACCCGGGCGAGCGCTCCTTCTGGGTGCTCCCGGAGCACGAGGCCGAGTTCCGCGACTTCTGCGAGCACGGTCTCCGCTACGGCCCGCGCTTCTTCGGTCTCCTGGTCCTCTCCCTGGTGGTGCTCCTGGCCGGCGCCGCGCTGGCCGTCACCGGCTCGACCCGCCTCGGGCTCACCCTGGCGGGAGGCAGCATGGTCTTCCAGGGGCTCCTGATCTGGCGCTACCCCTTCTCCACGCCGGAGACGGTGCAGATGCTGGGGGTCGCCCGCTCCATCCGGGTCGTCCGGGCGCTGGGGATCGTCAACATCGTGATGGGCTTCCTGGTGATGGCCCTGGACCGGCTGCTGCCGCGAGTATGATCCCGGCGTGCATCCGTTCAAGGCCTATCTGCTGGGCAACGCGGTCGTCTGGGCGACGGTCGTGCTGGGGGTGACGCTGCTGCTTCGCGGCACGGCGCACTCGGCGCCGGTGCTGATGGTGGTCGGTGGCGGGGCGGTGATGAGCCTGGGGGTCCTCGGCGGGGCCCTCTGGCGTCGCCTCTGAGCCCATGCCGCGGCCGCGGCAGCGGGCCGCCCCGGTCCTCGAGACCCCCCGGCTCCGTCTCCTCCCTCTCGGGATCGGCCGTCTCGACGCGCTCCACCGGCACTGGACCCGCCCGGAGGTGCGCCGCTACCTGTGGGACGGCCGGGAGATCCCGCGCCAGGAGGCGGAGCTTCATCTGCGCAAGAGCCTGGAGCACTTCCGCCGTCACGGCTGGGGCCTCTGGGCCGTGACCGAGCGGGAGGGCGACGGCTCGCTGGGGGGAACGGTGGGACTGCTGCCCGTTCCCGAGCAGCCGGGTGAGGTCGAGATCCTCTTCTCGCTGGAGCCGGCGTGGCAGCGCCGGGGCCTCGCCACGGAAGCCGCCTCGGCGGTCGTCGCCCACGGCTTCGCCACCGGCCTCGAGCGGATCGTGGGCCGCTGCGACGCGCCCAACGAGGCCTCGCGGCGGGTCCTCGAGCGGTTGGGGATGCGCTTTGTCCGGCGGGCGCCGATCCACGGCCTGGACAGCCTCCACTACGACCTCGATCGACCCCCGTCCCGGGCTGGCGACGCCTAGCCCCGGGGCTTCCCCCTTCGACGAGCGTCCGCGCCGGTTAGGATCGATCGGGAATGGCGGACACGGTACGGAACCGGCGCCCGAGCGGGCCGGAGCTCCCGGAGCCGCTCGAGCGCCTCGTCGAGCGCGTCCGCTCCGCCCGCGAGCGGCTCGAGGGCATCGCCCACCGGACGCCGGTCGCCACCTCGAGGACCCTCGACGAGTGCGCCGGCGCCCGGCTCTTCCTGAAGTGCGAGAACTTCCAGCGCATGGGCGCCTTCAAGTTCCGCGGCGCCTACAACGCGGTGTCGCGGCTCTCCGACGACGAGCGCCGGCGGGGGGTGCTGACCTACTCCTCCGGCAACCACGCCCAGGCGGTGGCCCTGGCGTCGAGGCTGCTGGGGGCGCCGGTGACCATCGTCATGCCCATCAACGCGCCCCGGGTCAAGCGCGCGGCCACCGAGGGCTACGGCGCCCGGGTGGTGCCCTACGACCCGGACGCCGAGCGCCGCAGCGAGGTGGCCGCCCGTCTGATGGAGGCCGAGCCGGGGCTCACCCTGATCCCCCCGTACGACCACCCCCACGTTTTGGCCGGGCAGGGCACCGCGACGGCGGAGCTTCACGAGGACGCCGGCGACCTCGACCAGATCGTGGTCTGCTGCGGCGGGGGCGGGCTGCTGTCCGGCGCCCCCAACGCCACCCCGGACGCGAGCCCGGCCTGCCGGGTGATCGGCGTCGAGCCGGAGATGGCCGACGACGCCACCCGCTCCTTCCGCACCGGCCGGCTGCACGCCGTCCGCAACCCGCCCACTCTCGCCGACGGAACCCGAACCCCGTCGCTGGGGCCGAAGTGGACCTTCCCGATCGTCTTCAACCTGGTGGACGACATGGTCACCGTCTCCGAGGAGGCGATCTGCGAGGCGGTGCGCTTCCTCTTCTACCGGATGAAGCTCGTGGTGGAGCCGTCGGGTGCGCTGGGGGTGGCGGCGGTGCTCTCCGGCGCGGTCGAGACGCGGGGCCGGGTGGGGGTGCTGATCTCGGGCGGCAACGTGGACGGCGAGGTGATGGCGGAGATCCTGGCCGGCGGGCGATGAGCTTTCCGGACCACTTCTCACGCGATCCGCAGAGCTACTGCCGCTACCGCCCGCGGTACCCCGAGCCGCTCTTCGACTACCTGGCCTCCGTGGCGCCCGCGCGTGCTCTGGCCGTCGACTGCGCCACCGGCAACGGCCAGGCCGCCGCCGGCCTCGTGAGCCGCTTCGACCGGGTGCTGGGGCTCGACGCCAGCCCCAACCAGGTCGTCCAGGCGACGGCTGCGGGCGCCGCCCGCGGGTCGCGGGCCGCCCTCCCGGCGCGGTTCGCGGTCGCGCTGGCCGAGGCCCTGCCCCTGCGGGCGGAGTGCGTGGATCTGCTGACGGTCGCCCAGGCGGCCCACTGGTTGGAGTTCGACCGCTTCTACGCCGAGGTGCGGCGGGTGGTGCGCCCGGGCGGCGTTGTGGCCCTCTGGAGCTACCCGCTCTTCGAGGTGGACGAGGCGATCGACCGCGAGGTGCGGCGGTTCGTGGACGGCATCGTGGGCGGCCACTGGCCGCCGCAGCGCTCCCACATCGACGCCGACTACCAGACGATCCCCTTCCCCTTTCCCGAGCTCGAGACGCCCCGGGTCGAGATGACGGCCGACTGGGGGCTCGACCGGCTGGTGGGCTACATGGGCACCTGGTCGGCGGTGCTGCGCTACCGGCGGGCCACCGGCGACGACCCCCTCCCGGCGCTGCGCTCGGCCCTCGCGCGGCGGTGGGGCGAGGGGCGGGAGCGCCGCGTGCGCTGGGCGTTGGCCCTCCGGGTCGGCCGGGTGGGCTGACCCCCCCTGATAGGGTCATGCCGTGGCGGGAGCCGCAGCAGCAGCGATCCGACTCGGCGCCGACGACGCCGCCGGCCGGGGCGCCGCGGCTCCCGTTCGAGGCCGGGGGCGGGGACGATGACGGACCGCCGGGAGGCAGAGCGCGAGATCGAGGAGATCGTCCACCGCGAGACGCGCGCCTGGGACACCCGGGACCTCGACCTCCTCATGTCGGTCTTCCACCCCGACATGGTCTGGCCGTGGCCGCCCACCCCCCGAGATCACGACCCGGCGGACTGGGTCCTGGAGTGGGGGCGATACGACGACCGGCGGTGGCGCGCCGGCTGGCAGCGTCTGTTCGACACCCACGAGCTGGCCTGGAACCGGCGGGAGATCCGCAAGATCGAGCTCTCGGCGGAGCTCGACGGCGCCTTCGCCGTGGTGGACATCGACACCTGCTGGCGGGGGGCCGAGGGCGACTTCCGGTGGCAGGGCCGCACCTGCAAGATCTACACGCTCCTCGCCCCCGGACCCGACGGCCGGCGCGAGTGGAAGATGACCTGCCAGGTGGGGGTGCTCGACTACGGCCCGTGAGGAGCTCGTCGCGCCTCGCGACGGGTGGCGGTCCGCCGCGCCGCGGCGTCGGGTCAGCGGGACGGCCGCTCGAGCGGCTCGCCGTCGGGACCCAGGCCGGGGTAGGCGAGGCCCTTCTCCCGGCAGCGCGCCGCCAGCTTCGGGTGCCCCCACTCGAAGAGGAGCCGCCGGTAGCGCTCCTCCGGCAGCCGGCGCCGGTCGTACGATCCG
>JAWWBN010000263.1:0-5048 GCA_033720955.1 Thermoanaerobaculia bacterium
CCGCCGTCTCGGCCGGCCAGGAGCTCTTCGACCGCGCCGCCGCCTCCGGCGCCGACCTGGTCCTGGTGCACCACGGCCTCTTCTGGAAGGGGGAGCCGCGGACCCTGGTCGGGGTGCGGCGCCGGCGGGTGGCCACCCTGCTCGAGAGCGGTCTCAACCTGGTGGCCTACCACCTCCCCCTGGACCGCCACCCGGAGCTGGGCAACAACGCCCTGGCGGCCCGTCGTCTGGGGCTGACGGAGCTGCGCCCCTTCGGCCGCTACGGCGGTGTCGAGATCGGCGTCCGCGGGCGCTTCGAGGAGCCCCTGCCGGCCGCCGAGCTCGTCGCCCGGTGCAAGGCCCTCGTCGGCCAGGAGCCGCTGGCCCTCGGCGCCCGGGGAACGGTGGCCAGCCTGGCGGTCGTCAGCGGCGCCGCCGCCGACTTCCTCCACGAGGCGGCCGAGCGCGGGATCGACGCCTTTCTGACCGGTGAGCCGCGGGAGTGGGTCAAGAACCTCGCCGAGGAGACCGGCACCCTCTTCCTGGCCTGTGGCCACTACGCCACCGAGCGGCTGGGGGTCCTGGCGCTGGGCGAGCGTCTGGCCGAGCGCTTCGGGGTCGAGGTCGAGTTCGTCGACCTGCCCAACCCGGTCTGACCGCCGACGGGCGCGGCGCTAGCGGACCCGGGTGCCGACGGGCACCTTCTGGTCGGGCGCCAGCAGGACCGGGCTGCCGTCCACGGAGGCGGCGAGCACCATCCCCTGGCTGACGATACCGCGCAGCTTGGCCGGCTTCAGATTGGCCACCACGACCACCTGCCGCCCCACCAGGCTCTCGGCCTCGTACTGCTGGGCGATGCCGGCCACTAGAGTGCGCGGCTCCTCTTCGCCCAGATCCACCCGGAGCTGCACCAGCTTGTCGGTGTCGGGAACCCGCTCGGCGGCGACCACCGTGGCCACCCGCAGCTCGGTCTCGAAAAACTTCTCGATGTCGATGGTCATCTCCCTCTCCTCGTCGGCCTCCGCGGCACCCACCGGCGTCGCGGCCTCTTCCTCGTCCTCTCCCGCCAGGTAGGCCTCCCGGTCCACCCGCGGGAAGAGCGGCCGCGCCGGGGGGATCTCCACCGACAGCGGCGTGCCGCCCCAGGCCAGCACCTCGAAGCTTTCCGGCGGCTGCTCGATCCCCAGGTTGCGCAGGATGCGGGGCGCCACCTCCGGCATCACGGGCAGCAGACAGGTCGCCACGATCCGCAACGCCTCGAGCCCGTTCCAGAGGACGCGCGACACCCGCGGCGTCGCCCCCTCCGTCTTGGCCAGCTTCCACGGCTCCCGGGCGACGAGGTACTGGTTGACCTCCGCCAGCAGCTCCCACAGGCTGCTCAGGGCGCGGTGGAAGGCCAGCTCGTCCATGGCGTCCCGGTACCCCGCCACCGCCCTCTCCGCCGCCGCTATGAGCGGGTTGGAGCCGCAGGCCTCGGGGGGCGTGCGGCCGTCGAAGGTCTGCCGCGACATCCGCACCAGACGGCTCAGGGTGTTGCCCAGATCGTTGGCCAGGTCGCTGTTGTAGCGGTCCACGAACTCCTCGTCGGAGTAGCTGGCGTCGCGGCCGAAGACCATGGCCCGCAGCAGGAAGAAGCGCACCGGGTCGGCGCCGAAGCGCGCCACCAGGGGCTCCGGCCGCACGATGTTGCCCACCGACTTGGAGACCTTGCGCTGGTCCCGCAGCCACCACCCGTGGGCCCAGACCTCGGTCGGCAGGGGCAAGCCCGCCGACATGAGGAAGGCCGGCCAGTAGACGGCGTGGAAGCGGAGGATGTCCTTGCCGATGAGGTGGATGCGGCGCCCCTCCCCGGCCCAGAAGCGGCGGTAGAGCTCGTCCTCGCCGCCGCCGAAGCCGAGGGCGCTGACGTAGTTCGTAAGCGCGTCGAGCCAGACGTAGACGGTCTGGTCCTCGTGACCGGGAAACGGGATCCCCCAGCTCAGGTTGGACCGGCTCACCGACAGGTCCTTGAGCCCCGACTCCACGAACGAGCGCACCTCGTTGGCGCGGCTCTCGGGCCGCACCGGCGACGGGTCGCGGCCGTACCACTCGAGCAGCGCGTCCTGGTACCTGGACAGGCGGAAGAAGACGTTCTCCTCGCTGCGCCACTCGGCCGGGATGCCGTGGTCGGGGCAGTGGTTGCCGGGGGCGAGCTCTTTCTCGGTGTAGAAGGTCTCGCACTCGGCGCAGTACCAGCCCTCGTGGGCGGCGACGTAGAAGTCCCCGGTGGCGGCGATCCGCTCGATCATCCGCTCGACCCCGCGACGATGCCGCGCCTCGGTGGTACGCAGGAAGTCGTGGTGGCCGATGCCGAACCGCCTCCAGCTCTGGTGGTACGCCTCCACCACGCGGTCCGCGAGCTCGATGGGCGCCACCCCCTCGCGCTGCGCGGCGCGCTCGATCTTCTGGCCGTGCTCGTCGGTGCCCGTCAGGAACCGCACGTCGGCGCCCGCGAGGGCCAGATAGCGCGCCACGGCGTCGGCGACCACCGTCGTGTAGATGTGCCCGATGTGGGGCACGTCGTTGACGTAGTAGATCGGGGTGGTGACGTACGAGGTCGTCATGACGAAGCGGTGAGGATACCAGGCCGAGCCGCGCCCGGGGGTCGCTCGTCCCGCCGCGGGGCGGCTCGCCGGGGAGAGCCCGCGGCGCCCCGTCAGCAGACGCCGCGCTGGCGCAGGGAGACCCATCGTCCGCCGGTCCCGAGCACCAGGTGGTCCATCAGCCGCACCCCGACCACCTGGCCCGCCTCGGCCATCCGACGGGTGAAGGCCAGGTCCTCGGCGCTGGGAGCGGGATCCCCGCTGGGGTGGGTGTGGAAGAGGATCAGCCCGGCGGCGTCGTGCAGCAGGCTCTGCTTGAGAAGCGGCCGCGGCTCCACCGCCGCCCGGTTCAGGGTGCCGCGGAAGATCTCGCTCTCCCCGATCAGCCGGTTGCGGGTGTCCAGGAAGAGCGCCCCCATCACCTCCTGGTCGCGCAGCAGGTAGCGCAGCGAGAGATAGCTGGCCACCGCGGCGGGGTCGGTGAGGGGCCGTCGGTCGGGCAGCCGGGCGCGGGCCAGGCGCCGCCCGAGCTCCACCGCCGCCAGCACGGCGGCGATCTTGGCCGGGCCCAGACCGGCCCGGCGCAGGGCGCGCGGACAGGCGCCCAGCAGGCCCGCCGGCCCGCCCCGGCCGTCGAGGAGCTGCCGGGCCAGGTCGAGCGCCGACACGCCGGGGCGGCCGGTCCGCAGCAGGATGGCCAGGAGCTCGGCATCCGACAGGGAGGGCCCGCCGTTGCGCAGCAGCCGCTCCCGCGGCTGCTCCTCCTCCGGAAGCTCCTTGATCCGCGGGGAGCGCCGCTCGCGGACCCACTGCGCCCAGGCGAAGGCCATCGCCTAGGGAGACGGAATCTCCGCGCCGGACCTTGCATCGTCGCCCGGCCATCGCCGGAGACCCGGGCGCCGGAGAGCCAGGCCCCGAGCGGGCCGCGGCGCCACCCCGAGGCTGCCCCGCGGGTCGGCCGGACTCGCGATAGAATTGCGGGCTCCGAGTCAGGGTTCGGCATGAAGCGCTTCGAGACGGTCGACGACTTCCTGGATGCCCAGACCCACTGGGCCGGCGAGCTCCGCCGGCTGCGCGAGATCCTGCTCTCGTGCGGACTCGAGGAGACCGTCAAGTGGGGCGGCCCCTGCTACACGGCCGGCGGCCAGAATGTGGTCGGTATCGGGGGCTTCCAGTCGTACTTCGGGCTGTGGTTCTTCCAGGGGGCCCTCCTCGACGATCCAGCCGGGGTGCTGATGAACGCCCAGCCCGGACGAACGCGAGCCCTGCGGCAGTGGCGCATGACCGCGGCCGAGGAGATCGACGAAACGACCCTCCGCTCCTACGTCGAGGAGACGGTCGCCAAGCTGGCCGCCGGGCAGGTGATCCGGCCGCGGCGGCGCAAGACGGCGGAGCTCCCCCAGGTCCTGGCCGACGCCCTGGGCGCCGACCCCGAGGCGGGCGCCGCCTTCGCCCGTCTCACCCCCGGCCGCCAACGCGAGTACGCCGACTACGTGGGCGGCGCGAAGCGGGAGGAGACCCGGAGGCGACGCCTCGACAGGGTCCTGCCCATGATTGTCGCCGGTCAGGGGCTGAACGATCGCTACCGCGGCGGTTGAGCGGCCGCCGGGGACCCCGCCCGCCGTCTCGGCGCCCTGCCGGACGCCCCGGAGGAGGTCGTCGGCGACGGGCCCTAGGCGACGCCCATCACCCCGCCGCCGTTCACGTTCACGGTGGCCCCGGTGACGTGCCGGGCCAGGGGTGAGACCAGGTAGAGGACCGCGCCCGCCACGTCCTCGGGCGAGGCGAAGCGGCCGAGGGGGATCCCCGCCGCGATCCGCTCGCGGCCGCCGCCGGCCGCCGCCTCCGTGACCATGTCGGTGTCGGTCCAGCCGGGCGCGACGCTGTTGACCCGGATGCCCGGCGCCAGCTCGGCCGCCCACGAGCGGGTTGCGGCCAGCAGGGCGCCCTTCGACGCGGCGTAGAAGCTGTAGCGGGCCTCGCCCCGCTGGCCGGCCGTGGAGGTGACGTTCACGATGCTCGCACGAGCCGAGGCGGTCAGAAGCGGCGTCGCCCGCGCGACGCAGAGGAAGGGCGCCCGCAGGTTGATCCGCCAGCACTCCTCGAGACGCCCACGGTCGAGGCCGCCGATCGGGTTCTCCCGCCAGACCCCGGCGTTGTTCACCAGGGCGTCCAGGCCGCCCCACTCCTCCTGGAGCCGGTCGAAGAGCGCGTCGATCGCCTCGGGGCTCGCCAGCTCGGCCTGTAACAGCATGTGGCCCGGCCCCGCCGACGCCGGAAGGCTCTCCACCAGCTCGCGCGCGGCCCTCTCGCTCGACCCGTAGTGGACCGCCACCGTGGCTCCGGCCGCGGCCAGCAGCCGGCAGCACGCGGCGCCGATCCCGCGGCTGCCCCCGGTCACCAGGACCTTGAGGCCCTGGAGGGCGATCACCCCGCCGACTCCACCACCAGGGCGATCCCCTGACCGCCGCCGATGCAGGCCGAGGC
>JAWWBN010000264.1:0-5005 GCA_033720955.1 Thermoanaerobaculia bacterium
CGGCGACCGCCATCCGCAGGAGGTGGGTCGCGTGCCGTGGGCCCTCGCCGCGGCGCGTGAGGGACGGCGAGGCCAGGAGCGACTCGAGATCGGTGAGAGCGTCCTCGAGCCGCGTCGGCGGGTCGAACACCCGGGGGTGGGTGACGACGCGCAGAAACTCGTAGGGACAGGGCCAGAAGATGTTCCAAGGCCGGCGTCCCTCGGCCCGCCTGCGCAGGAGGTCCGCGGCCCGCTCGTGATGCTCCAGCTCCCTGCGCCGTGGAGGAGGACGTTGGCATCGAGAGCGATCGACTCAGCCGCGGCCGCAGCGGATCGAAGAGCGCGTCCCGGTCGTCGAGACAGACGCCTGGGAGCAGACGGCCCTCCTCCGTACGCCATCGCAAGCGGGCAGGCGAGCGCCCTGAGGCGTCGCGGGTCCCCCTTGATTGGGGGACGGAAAGGGGCGCCGCTCTCTTTCGCGCCTTCGAGCCGGGTTCGACTATCCTCCGGTCGTCCGCGGAGCCGCCACGGCTCGCCGCGCCCGGGAGCCGCAGGGGGCGAGCCGGCCGCCCGGCCGCGGGCCCGCGCTCCATGACCCTTCTCGCCCGCCTCCGCCGCTCCCTCAAGCGGCGGCTGCTGGCCACCCTGAGCGTCTACCCGCCCTACCTGGGGGCCGGAATCCGCGTCAAGCGGGTGGCGAAGGGACACTTTCGAGTGTCCATGGGACTCCACTGGTACAACCGCAACTATTTCGGCACCCACTTCGGCGGCTCGCTCTACTCGATGTGCGATCCCTTCTTCGTCCTGGCCCTGATGGAGCACCTGGGGAGCGCCTTCGAGGCGTGGGACAAGCGCTCCACCATCCATTTCCGCCGGCCCGGGCGCGGGCGGGTGACGGCGGAGTTCGCGATCCCGGCCGAGCGGGTCGAGCAGATCCGGCGCGAGGCGCTGGAGCGGGGCACGACCGAGGCGGAGTTCGAGGTGGAGGTCCTCGGCCCCGAGGGGGAGGTCGTCGCGCGGGTCGAGAAGTTGGTCCACGTACGGGCCCGGTAGCGCCGGCACTCCTGTCCAGCGCCGTCGGCGCGGGCCTCGACCGCCTCCGCTCCGCTCGCGGGCCCCTCCCGATCAGCCGGCCGACCGGCCGGCGGCGATCAGCTCGCTCAGGTGAAGCCGGAGGGGGCGCCGCAGCCGCCGCCCGGGGTGGGAGCCAGGCAGCTCGAGCCCGCCGCCCGGCCGCCGTCGGACGTCGCGGCGGCGAAGGTCGAGTACTGCTTCTCCACCCGGCTCGCGTCGCAGCTCGGGCAGATCAGCCCCTCGGCGCCCTGGCCCAGGCGCTGGAGGACCTCGAAGCGGTGACCGCAGTCGGTGCAGGCGTATTCGTAGAGGGGCATGGTCTCGAAGCGGAGGGCGTCGCGCGTCCTGGCACCGGGATCGTAAACGCCGGAGGCCGCCGGGGCAATTCCCGTCCCGCTCGGGCGGCCTCGGGTGAAGACGGTGGGCCCTCCGTGACCGCGGCTCCGAGCCAGCGCCCGGCACGGGTCCGGGCGCTACCCCGGCGCGACCGCGCTTCGCCCCCGGCGACCGGCGACCGCCCCTACGGCAGGACTTCCAGAAAGCCCTCCGCCGCCGGACCCTGGACGCCCACCTCGCCCTCGAAGAGGATCTGCTCCGGGAAGAGGCGGCGGCCGTAGTGGGCGCGGATCAGACCCTGGTCGGCCGCCAGACGCGAGCCGTCGATGGAGGCGCCGGCGAAGAGGCCGCGGGCGCGGGCGTAGGCGAAGATCTTGGCCCGCATCAGGCCGTCGGTGGCGGCCGAGGCGTTGCGGCCCAGGGGGCCGGCGGCGGCGCCCGCCTCGGCGCCCAGCACCACCTGGCTGGTCAGCAGCGACTCGACGCCCCTCCGGTCCCGGAAGAAGAGGACCAGGTCGGCCGCCTCGCCGCCGATCTGCAGCCCGAAGCTGCCGCCGGTGATCTTGACGAAGGCCGGCGGGCTCCAACCGCCTCCGTCGCGGCAGGAGAGGACCCCCTTGCCGCGGCGGCCGCCCCAGAAAAAGGCGCCCTTGATCACGTTGGGGATCACGGCGATGCACTCGGCCTCCTCCTCCATCCACCGCGGCGCCGCCTTGTCGGGCGTCGCCATCAGCTCTTGGTAGACGGTGCGGGCGACCCGCAGCTTGCGGTCGGGATCGACATCGGCCGCCGCGGGAGCGGCGACGGCGAGGGCCGCAAGCGCGGTCAACGTGCAGAAGACGGTGGCTTTCGTTCTCATGACCCCGATGCGTGTGCGAAAACCGTGCCCGCGGCGTCGGCGAGACGGGGCGGCCGGGACGCCTCGCGCCGCGCGCGGCGACCCCGGCCCCGCGTCGGGCGGCGGGGGCTCGATGGCCTCCGCGGGAGGCGATCCGGGCCTCGCGCCGCCCGGTCAGGCCAGGCGCTGGCCGGTGGTCTCCAGGACGTTCCGCCAGAGCTCGCCGTGGGGGTCGATCGTCTTGCTCTCCCCCTCGAGGGCCGCCAGCGGGACGTGAGTCATCAGGCCGTGCCAGTAGCCGATCAGCAGCTCCGTCTTGCCGGCCATGGCGGCGTGGACCGCGTTCTGGGCGAGACGGGCGCAGAAGAGCGAGTCGCTGGGGTTTGCGGGCGCCGATCGGATCAGGTAGCTGGGGTCGATGTACTTGAGCTCGATGCGGCAGCCGCGCTCCGCCAGACCCTCCTCCAACCGTCGCCGCAGGTAGCCGCCGATGTCCCCCAGCCGGCGGTTGCCGGAGGCGTCGCGCCCCCGCTCGCCGGAGAGGTACTCCTGCCCCGCCCCCTCCGCCACCACGAGAACCGCCCGCTCCCGCTGGGCGAGCCGCTCCTCGACCCGGTCCAGGAGACCGCCCTCGCCCTCTATGGAGAACGGCACCTCCGGCACCAGACAGAAGTCCACGCCGGCGGAGGCCAGGGTGGCCGCGGCGGCGATGTAGCCGGAGTGACGCCCCATCAGCTTGACGAGACCGACGCCGTTGCGCACCGCTCCGGCCTCGGTGCGCGCCGAGCGCACCGCGACGCTGGCCAGCATCACCGCCGTCTCGAAGCCAAACGACCTGCGCACGTAGGGGATGTCGTTGTCGATGGTCTTCGGCAGCCCGACGATGGCGATGGCAAGCCCGCGCCGGCGCACCTCCCCGGCCACCGCGGCGGCGGCGCGCATGGTGCCGTCGCCGCCGATGGCGAAGAGGATGTCGATCTCCTTCTGTACCAGGGCGTCCACGATGCGCTCGGTGCCGGGGCTGCCGCGGCTGGTGCCCAGGATCGAGCCGCCCCTGCGGTCGATCGCCTCCACCGTGGCGAGGTCGAGCGGCATCCACTCGGGCCCTCGCTCGCCCACGAAGCCATGCAGGCCGTGGCGGACGCCCACGACCTCGCCCACACCGTAGCGGTCCACGAGCTGTCGCACCAGCGCCCGGATGACGTCGTTCAGACCCGGCGAGAGGCCGCCGCAGGTGACGATGGCCGCCCGCGTGGCCGCGGGCTCGAAGTAGATCCGCGAGCGGGGTCCCGCCACCTCGAAGCTGGGCACCTCCTCGCCCCGCGCGAGGCGGTCGCGCACCGAGTCCAGATAGGGATCGACCGGCAGCCGCCGGCCCTCCGAGACGAAGCTCCAGGGAGAGCCGGCCGCGAGCGGGCTGTCGAGGGTGGCCGGACCCAGCCTCGGAATGGCGAAGCGGCCGGTCTTCAGACCCGGTAGTCGTCCGCCCGCCACTGCGTCACCTCGCGCTTGATCTGCTCCTCGGAAAGTCCCTCCTCTGCGGCCCGGCGCGCCAGGGCGGCGAGCTCGCCGTCGGAGGCGAAGCGGAGGCCGATGATCTGTCGGATCGTCAGCCGCGGGTCGAGCGGCTGGCCGGTCAGCAGGTAGTGGCGCAGGCTCTCCTCCGCCCGGATGGCGCGATCCTGGGCCTTGAGGGCCCAGATACGCACGAAGGCGCCGTTGAGCAGGGAGATCAGCACCAGCAGCAGGATCAGCCCCGCCGCCAGCCGTCCTTCGCCCTGTCCCAGGGCGCGCGTCAGCAGCCAGATCGAGCCGCCCAGGGCCGCCAGCAGCAGCAGGGTGAGGACGTAGTGGTAGAGCGGCACGTAGCGGCGGTGGTTGGCGTAGGTCTGGATCTGCTGGGCCATCGGGACCTCCTCGCCTCGCGGCGGTCGGGCGCTACGGATAGTAGCCGCTCAGGGTGCGCGCCGTCAGGCCGCGGCCGGCCACCTCCACGACGATCGAGCGGAAGGCGTCGTCGTCGCCGGTGTTGCTCGACTGGTAGGTCAGGAGATACTGCGACCGCAGCTCCTCCTGCACCAGGGCGTAGATGGCCGAGAGCTTGGCGAGGTCGTCGATGAAGAAAGGGCGCCCGCCGGTCTCGTTGGCCAGCTCCGCCAGCCGCGAGCGGACGCCCGGGTCGCGCAGGCCCAGCCCCACGGCGTAGATCGCCACCCCCGCCCGGCGGGCGTAGTCGAGGGTCTCCTCGTAGGAGAAGCGGCTCGCCTCGTCCTTGCCGTCCGACAGCAGCAGCAGGGCCCGCTGGCCCTTGACGCCGGCGAAGTAGTAGAGACCGAACATCACCGAGTCGTAGAGCGCCGTCTCGCCCTCCGCGGTCAGCCCGGCCAGCGCGCCGCCCAGCAGCCGCAGGTTCGAGGTCAGCCCCTCCTGCAGCCGGGGCAGCCGGTTGAAGGTGATGATCGCCGCCTCGTCGTCGGGGCCGATGGCGTCCTGGAGGAACTTGAGCGCGGCCACCCGGGTGGCGTCCAGCACCGGCGCCATGGACGCCGAGTTGTCGAACAGGATCCCCACCCGGATCGGCTGGTCCGCCACGGCGGCGAACTTGACCACCTCCTGCGGCACGCCGTCCTCGAGCACCCGGAAGTCCTCGGCCGCCAGGCCCGGCACCGGGCGGCCCGCCGGGTCCAGGACGGTGGTGTAGAGCTCCACCACCTGGATGTCGAGCTGCTCGAGCTGGTCCGGAGCGTTGATGAAGACCAGGTCTTCGGCGCTGGTGCC
>JAWWBN010000265.1:0-4960 GCA_033720955.1 Thermoanaerobaculia bacterium
ACCCGCGCCACGTCGGCGGCGCCGACCACGGGCCGGCCGCACGCCAGGGCCTCGAGCACCGAGAGCGGCGCCGACTCCACCGGCGAGGCGAGGACCACCACGTCGGCGGCGGCGTAGAGACCGGGCATCTCGGCCCGCGGCAGGAGGAGCCGGCGGTAGCGCCGTGGACCCAGCCGCTCGGCCGCCCGCCGGTCGAGCCGCTCGGCCAGCGGTCCGCCGCCGGCGAAGACCGCCGAGACCCCGGCCCGGGCCGCGGCCTCGACGACGAGCTCCGGGCTCTTCTCGGGCGACAGGGCGCCCACCGCCAGCGCGATCGGGGGCTCCACTCCCAGCTCCAGCGGCGCCACGCTGGGCCGGAAGCGGTCGCAGTCCACGCCCTGGGGCACCACCTCCACCCGCAGCCCCGGCACCCGCTCCCGGATCTGGCGGGCGAAGCCCTCGGTGAGGGCGACGTAGACGTCGGGTCGGCGACGCGCGAAGGGCACCTCCCAGCCGGGGTGGTTGCCGTGGCCCACGTCCAGCAGCCGCACCCCGGTCAGCCGACGTAGACCGGCCAGCAGACGCCCTCCCCACAGCCCCGTCTCGTGCCAGATCACGTCGTGCCGCCGGCGAGCCAGCGCCGGCAGGGAGAGGAGCAGGTGCGTCGTCCACTCGAGGTGCACAGGGTCGAGAAAGAGGGTGTCCAGCGTCTTGCGCAGCCACCGGTTGGCGAGGTAGAGCGGCTCGACCACCTGACGCGGGACGGCCGGCCGCCGCACCCCCCCGGGGCCGGCGCCGGAGCGCGAGTAGACGGAGAGCTCGAATCGGCCGGCCAGCCGCGGCAGCAGCTCCTCCAGCATGGTCTCCGCGCCCCGACGCACCACCCCGTAGCCCGACAGGACCACCCCGACGCTCGCTCGACGCCCCTCCGCCAACCCGGGTCTCAGCCGCTCGCTCCCGGGCGCTCGGTCGTCGAACCCGCCGCCGGTCGCCCGGACGGCTTCGCGCAAGGCTGCTGCACCTACCGATTATGGTCGATCCGCGCCGCGCGGCCGAGCCGACGCCCGCTCGCCGGGCGGCAGGGGCTCCCTCAGCCGCCCCGCCGGGTCCGCGCCAGACGGCTGCGCCGCCGCCGCTCTCCGATCTCCCAGGTGATGCGGCCCAGAAGCCGGTTGGGAAGGGACTGCCGGGGCAGGAAGGGCAGCGCCGGCGGGCGGCGGACCCCGAGCCGGCGGCGCAGGTCGTTGGCGCCCGCGTGGTCGGGGTCGAGCTGGTGGGCTCGCCGGAGACAGACGAGGGCGTCCCGACGCCGGTGCAGCAGCAGGTACGCCCGCGCGGTGTTGACGTGGTTCTCCGGCAGGAAGGGCTGGGCCTCGGCACCGTAGAGGCAGAGGTCCAGCCCCTGCCGCTTGAGCCCCTGGCAGCGCGCCAGCGCGAGCCCGTAGTAGGTGTAGAACACGCCCGGCAGGCGGCCGGAGGTGTCGTCCCGGGCCAGACGGCCCAGCCGGTGCAGCCCGTCCCACCAGTTCTCCTCCCGGCAGGCGCGCACCCCGGCGAGAAAGTCGCGACGATCTTCCGACGGCAGACCCACAGTGGCCACACCTTAGGCCAGCCGGCGGTGGCAGCGGTGTGACCTTTTCCACTCCCCCCCGGTCCGCCCCCTCAGGGGAGGACCAGGGTGACCTCGCCTCCCGGCTCGATGACGACCCCGTCGCGCAGCTCGATCCGCTCGGCCCCCGCCTCGACCGTGACCTCGCCGGTGCCGGTCACCCGCCAGGCGGGGCCCAGCGCCCACGAGTCACAGCCCGTGATCACGATCCCCGGCAGATCGATGGTCTCGCTCGAGCGCACCCGGAGACCGCAGCGGAACTGCGCCGTGTAGGTGGTGTCTCCCGCCGGGGTCGAGACCGTGTGCTGCGCCGCGCCGCCGTCCGACCACGAAGAGAACACCCAGGTGGTGTCGCCCAGGGTCTGCGCCGGCGCGCCGAGCGAGCGCTGGGAGCCGACCACCGACTCCTCGGCGAAGGGGGCCGGGGAGGCGACGCCGTCGAGCTCCAGCTCCAGGCCCAGTCCTCCGGGGTCGGCGGCGAGAGTGATCTCAGACAGGGTCGGGACCAGGTCCACCGCGGTGGTGTCGGCGAGCTCCGAGCCGGCGATGGACGGCACCCCCAGGTCGGTGGCGGTGAGGTAGACCCTCAGGGTGCCCGGGGTCGAGGCGGCCCCGGTGACGGGGACGGTGAAGCTGCCGCTCGCCACCCCGGTGTGGGGCCCGGCGAGGGGCCAGGCGAGGCCGTCGCGCAGAAAGACCGCCGTCCATCTCAGCCGGTCCGCGGCGAGCGAGCCGTCCTCCGGGTCGGTGCCGCCCCCCGAGAAGGCGACCGGCTGGCCGGCCGTGTAGCCGGCGCCGCCCATCGGCGTCGCGATGGACGCCGTGGGCGGCCGGTTGCCGACCACGATCGAGAGCGGCGGGGCCGCATCCTCCGAGTTGGCCGCGCCGGTCTGGTCGTCCACCGCGAGCACGGCCTGGTAGACGCCGTCGGCCGTGTACTCGTGCACGGGGTCGGCCGAGGTGCTGCCCGCGCCGCCGTCGCCGAAGTCCCAGTCGAAGAGGAGCGCGTCGAAGTCGGGATCGGTGGACCCCGATCCGGTGAAGGCAACGGTCAGCGGCGCCAGCCCGCCGACCACGTCGGACGTGGCCACCGCCCACGGCGGACCGTTGGCGATGGCGGGGTCGGGACAGATCTCCCTCACGCCGCGGCCGATGCCCACCCAGGTGAGACATCCGGCGGGGGAGACCGCCAGGTCCACTACGCCGAAGGCGTCGGGCAAGAAGAGCTCGACGTCGACGAGCTGGAAGTCGGGCCCGATGCGCCCCCGGCGCACCCAGTCGTCCACGAAATCGCCGAAGAAGTAGTTGCCGTGGTACTCCTCCGGAAAGGCGGTGGCGCGGTAGACCGGTCCGCCGGTCACCGAGTGGCCCGAGACGGGGGGCGATTCGGTCGTCGCCGAATACTCGAAGATGGGCTGGGTCACCGCGCCCGCCGCCGGCTCCGGCGAGCACGGCTGGAAGGGCACCGACCCCTCGAAGCAGGGGTAGCCGTAGTCGGCGCCGGCGATCCCGGCGTAGATCGCCTCCCACCGCTGCTCGCCCACGTCCGCCACGAAGGGGGTGCCGGTCGCCGGATCGATGCCGAAGCGGAAGTGGTTGCGCAGACCGTAGGCCCAGATCTCCTCGCGGACGCCGCCGCCGGCGCCCACCAGGGGGTTGTCGGAGGGCACCGAGCCGTCGGGCTCGATCCGCAGCAGCTTGCCGCGCAGATCGGTCAGGTCGCGGGCCAACTGGCCCTGCGCGGGGGCGTCGGTGTTGTTGTCGCCGATCGACACGAAGAGAGTTCCGTCCGGGGCGAAGCGCACGGTGCCGCCGTTGTGGTTGGTCGCCCCCAGCTCCTCGCCGTCCAGGAGCACCTCCTCGGCCAGGAGCGCTCCGCCGCTCTCCGGAAAGCGCGCCACCCGGTTGTGGGAGCCGGCCAGGCCGCCGGCGGCGCAGCCGGGGGCGTCGAAGTCGCGGGTGTAGTAGAGATAGACGTACCGGTGGGCGCCGCCCGGGCTGTCGTAGCGGGGATCGAAGGCGATCCCCAGCAGGCCGCGCTCGCTGGCGCTGTCCACGCAGGTGAGCGTCCGGGCGGTGGTCAGGACGCCGCTGACGGCGTCGCGCACCCGCACCCGGGCGACGCCCGCGGCGCCCTTCTCCAGCACCCACAGATTCCCCGATCCCGGCTCGTACGCCACCCCGGTGGGGGTGGCCAGATCGGCGTCGGTCAGCAGCACGGTCTCGACGAAACCGGCGGGCGGGGTCGCACCCACAAGGGGCCGAGCGAGCAGGACGACCGCCATCACCGCGAGATTCCGGGGCAGCGGACGCATGGTCGGGAAGATCCTAGCCAAGCGGCCCGGCCCGGGAAGCGACGGACGCCACACGGCCGCCTCGGCGGGCAGCGGGAAATGCAATGTGTTATTTTCTGCAGGTCTCGGTCTTTTGGGGAGTCGGGGAATCCAACTGAAGAGCTTGCGAGAAAGCTGGACGCGCTCCGGCCGCCGCCGGCCGGGCCCTCGAGCTGTCGCCGACGGCCTCCTGCGAAGGGAGCGGCTCCCGGCCTGAGCTCATGCGGATTCTCTGCGTCGGCACGAACCAGGAGGAGTTCCAGCTCCTCGAGCTGGTCCTCTCCAAAGAGGTCCCCCAGCTCGAGTTCGCCGACCTGATCTCCATCTGGGATCCGTTCACCTTCGGGCAGCAGATGGAGGGCGGCTTCGACGTGGTCCTGCTGCAGCAGGAGTTCGAGTGGCGCGACCGCGCCCTCGCCTTTCTGCGCAAGCAGTGGCCGAAGGTGCCCATCGTGGTGCTGGCCGAGCCGGGACAGGAGTCGGCCGCGGTGGCCACGATCAAGGCGGGGGCCAGCGACTTCCTGATCCGCTCTTCGAAGACCTACCTCGAGCTGCCCGCCCTGTTGCGCCGGCTCGAGGCACAGAGCGAAGAGCCCGCCGGCGGCCGCACCCTCTCCGACGAGAGGATCCTGGCCCTCATCGACCGCGCCGGGATCGGCTGGTTCCAGGCGCGTCTCGACGGCGAGATCGTGGAGGCCAACGCGGCCCTCCGGCGGCTGCTGGGGGTGGACCGGGTGGACGAGCTGAGCGGCTGCGGCATCCCGGTCATGGGGCCGCGGCCGCTCGGCGCCTTCAACGAGCGCGGCGAGCTGAGCCGGCAGATGGTGGAGCTCGAGAAGCCCGGCGGCGGCACCGTGCCCGCCCTGGTCACCGAGCTCATCCTGCTGGACGCCGACGGCGCGATGGTCATCGACGGCCTGGTCGAAGACACCACCGCCTGGGAGGAGCGCGGCTCCGGCGAGGAGGGCCGGCGGAGCGAGCGGGAGACCTCGGAGCAGCAGTTCGCCACCATGGTCGCGCACGAGCTGCGCCGGCCGCT
>JAWWBN010000266.1:0-4938 GCA_033720955.1 Thermoanaerobaculia bacterium
CCGAGGTGGTGGCGGTGAACTTCCAGGAGGACCCCGAGGCGGCCCGCGCCTTCCTGCGCGGCAAGCGGCTCGACGTGCCGGTCTACCTGGACCGGGACGGCGCTCTCTCCAAGCGCGCCGCCAACTCGCATCTGCCCGGGCTGCTGGTCTTCTCTGGCGGGCAGCGGACCTTCGTGGGTCAGCTCCCGCGCGACCCGAACGCCGCCATCGGGCGAGCCCTGGGCATCGGCCCCGGCGGGTAGGCGGTCCGGCGGGCCGGCGGGGCCGGCCGCTGTGCTACCATCCCGCCGACCTCGACAGGTCGTCCATCCGTCGAACGGCCGATGCCCTCTCCGTACCGTGTTCCGCCGAGACCCGCTCGGCCACGTCGGCGCCTCTGGGCGCTGCGGCTGGGTCTGCCGGCGGCGCTGGCCCTCCTCGCCCTCGGGCTCCACGCGGGGATCCGCCGCCTCGAGCGGGCGGCCGCCTCGCCCTTTCCGCTGACCGCCACCCGGCCCTACCGCCCGCAGCCGCCCGTGCCAGCATGGGCGGACGTCGCCCTGGCCGAAGAGCCGGCCATCCCCATCCGACTGGCGCCCGGCCAGACCGTGGCCCAGGTGCTCGACGACCTGGGGGTGGGCTCGGGCGACGCGCAGCAGGTGATCGGCGCGCTGGCCGGCTACGCCGACCTGCGGCGGCTGAGGCCGGTGGATTCGTTCGAGGCGCGGGTGGACGACGACTCCCGCCTCGACCGGTTCGCCCTGCTGGTGGCGGGGAAGGGCCGGGCGGAGGCTTGGCGCGAGGGGGACGGCTGGCACGGCTCCTGGCGGCCCTTTCTGCGCACCGAGCGGCCCCACGTGGTGGCGGGCGAGCTCGAGGACTCCCTCGAGGGGGCCATCGTCACGGCGGGCGGCGAGGGGATGCTGGCCTACCAGATGTCGGACGTCCTGCAGTGGGACCTGGACTTCAACCGCGATCTGCGGCTCGGCGACCGCTTCGAGGTGCTCTACGAGCGGGTCTACCTGGACGGTCGGTTCGAGGCCGTGGGCGAGGTCGTCGCCCTCCGATACGTAAACGGGGGGCGCACCCTGGAGGCCTACCGCTTCGGCGATCCCCCCGGCTACTACGACGCCGAAGGCCGGCCGATGCGCAAGATGTTCCTCCGCTCGCCCCTGCGCTTCTCGCGGGTGACCTCGCGCTTCAGCCACCGCCGCTTCCACCCCATCCTGAAGAGCTACCGGCCCCACTACGGAGTGGACTACGGCGCCCCCACCGGGACCCCGGTGCGGGTGACGGGCAACGGCGTAGTGCTCTCGGCGCGTTGGGAGAAGGGGGGCGGCCGCACCGTCAGGGTGCGTCACCCGAACGGCTACGTGACGGCCTACCTCCATCTCTCCCGCTTCGCGGCGTCGGTGCGGCCGGGGCAGCGCCTGCGCCAGGGCGACCTCGTCGGCTACGTCGGCGCGACCGGGCTCGCGACCGCCCCCCATCTCGACTACCGGGTGCAGCGCGACGGGCGCTGGATCGACCCGCTGTCGCTGAAGAGCATCCCGACGGAGCCTCTCGCCCAGGAGCGGCTGGCGGAGTTCTTCGCCTGGCGGGACGCCCTGCGGGAGAGCCTGGCGACGGGGATCCACCCCGAGCGGCCGCCCACGGACCGCACCGCGGACGCCGGTCCCGGCGGCGGGGAGGTGGCTCCGGTTGCCGGCGGGGTCTGAGGGCGCGCCCGTCCGCGCCCGCGCCGCCTGCCGGGTGGACCTGGCCGGCGGCACTCTCGACATCTGGCCCCTGGGGCTCCTGCACCCCGGCTCCCGGACGGTCAACGTCGCGGTGGACGTCGCCGTCGAGGTGGTCCTCACCGCCCGGCGCCGCGGCTACCGGGTGCGTCAGGGGGAGGTCGACCTGGAGGCCGACGACCTCGAGACCCTCGCGGGCGATCCCGAGGGGGCGCTGGTCGCCACCCTGGCCGCCCACCTCGAGCTGCCCCCCTTCGAGGCGGTGGTGGCGAGCGACTCGCCGCGCGGCGGCGGGCTGGGGGCGAGCTCGGCCCTGGCGGTCGCGCTCCTGGCCGCCGGCCGCCGCTTCACCGGCGAGCCGGCCTTCGACCCCGAGGCGGCGAGCACTCTGGCGCGCGACCTCGAGGCGGTGCTGATGGGTCTGCCGACCGGCCGCCAGGACCACTATCCCGCGCTCCTCGGCGGGGCCCTCGAGATCCGTCACCGTCCCGGCGGCGAGAGGGTGCGACGTCTCGACCTCGACCTCGAGGAGCTGGGGAGGCGCCTGGTGGTGGCCTACACCGGGCAGAGCCACTTCTCGGCGGGGACGAACTGGCAGATCGTCCGCCGGCGGCTGGAGCGGGACCCGGCGACCACCGCCGCCTTCCAGGGCATCGCGGCGGCGGCCGCGGCTCTGGTGCCGGCTCTCGAGGCTGGCGACTGGCCGTGGGCCGGCGAGGCGGTCTCGCGGGAGTGGCGGCACCGCCGCTCCCTCGCCCCCGAGGTCTCGACCCCTCGGATCGACGAGCTGCTGTCGGCGGCGGCGGCGGCGGGGGCGTGGGGCGGCAAGGCGTGCGGGGCCGGAGGCGGAGGCTCGATCGCCCTCCTCTGTCCTCCCGAGGCGCGGGGCGCGGTGGAGGAGAGCCTGCGGGCCGGCGGCAGCCGGATCCTTCCGGCGCGGCCCACCGCCGCCGCTCTCGAGGTCGAGTCGCTCGTCTGAGGGCGGGGGCTCTGGCCCGGGCTTTGCACCTCGGGGGGTCGGGCGCCGCGGCGCCGCCCGCGGGTCGCCTGGAAAGGCAGGATGACGATGAAGACTCGGCACGCGACTCTCCGGCGCTCGATCGCCCTCGCCGCGATCGCGACCCTGGTGGCGCTCTCGCCGGGCGCGGCCCAGCGAGCGGCGTCCACGCGGCCCACGGCGGACGATCCGCCGCCGGCGTCCGCCACCCGCCGCGCGGTGCCCCGGGGCGGCGAGCCGGCGGCCCGCACTCCGTCGAGCCGGCATCGGCCGGGGCCGGCCGCCGTCCACAGGACGGGACGGCATCCCTCGCGGGTCTACCTCTCGCCCTACCGCTGGTGGTTCGGGTGGTCGGGCTACTACCACCCCGGCTGGGCCTACGCTCCCCACTACTGGCACTACTGGCCGGTGGTCCCGTCCCGCGCCCGGGCCGCCCTGGCCGACCTGGGCGGCCTCGACCTCAACGTGCGGCCGAAGAAGGCCGAGGTGTACGTGGACGGAGTCCTGGTGGGCACCGCGGGGCGCTACGACGGCTTTCCCGGCCACCTCTGGCTGCCGAGCGGAGCCCACGAGCTGGTCTTCTACCGGCCCGGCTTTCGGACGGTCTCGCGTCAGGTGACGGTGCCTCCGGGCGCCCTGCTGGACGTGAATCTGCGGATGGAGCCCGGCGAGGCCAGGCCGCCCGAGGAGGTCGCCAGCCCGCGTGTGGCGACGGCGGCTCCGCGCCCCGCGCCGCCGCCGGCCGCCGGCGAGGCGCGCACGCTCGATCTCCGGGGAGACCCCGGACGCTTCCAGATCCGGGTCGAGCCGGCGGACGCCTCGGTCTACCTCGACGGCCGCTTCCTGGGCACCGGCGGCGAGCTGGCCCGGCTTCACGCCGGACTCATGGTGGACCCGGGCACCCACGAGCTGCAGGTGGTGCGTCCGGGCTACCGGCCCCGGGCCGAGAGGGTGTCGGTCGAGGCCGGGGAGGAGCTCGAGCTGTCGATCGTGCTGGAGGCCGAGGCGGGAAGCTGAGGAGCGGGTCGCGGCCCTACAGGAGCGGCAGGTGCTTCTGCTCCATCCGCAGCAGCCAGTTCTTGCGCTTGACCCCGCCGATGTAGCTGCCGACGCCCGACTTGCTGGTGACGACGCGATGACAGGGGACCACCAGCGGCAGGGGGTTGGCCTGGAGCACCGCCAGGACCTGCCGGTAGCTCGACGGCCGGCCGGCGTTGGCGCCGATCTGTTGGTAGGTGCGGGTCCGCCCGTAGCGGATCTTCGCCGTCTCCTTGAGCACCCGGCGGTCGAAGGGCGGGAGATCGTAGCGGCGCAGGTCGTAGGGCAGTCCCAGCTCCTTGCGGGCGCCGGCCAGGTACTCGGAGAAGCGGCCGATCACCTCGTCGAGCTGGTCCGAGCGGTCGGCCGGCTTGAGGTCGGCCAGGGGGGTGAACCGCTTGCGCTCGCGCCCGATCGGCGCGAGGACGACCTGGACGATGAGGGAGCCCTCGAGCTCGATGCCCAGGAAGCCAATGGGCGACGGCACCAGGACCCGCCAGATCTCGGGCGTCGGTTGGGGCGGCGCAGCGGTCTCGGGACCGGTCTCGGCTTCCGGCACCGCGCGACTGTATCACGCGCCACGGATGGCCACGCGCGCCGACTCCCAGCGGGCCGCGGCGAGCTCGCCGCCCAGGTCGGCGTCCCCCCGGAAGCGCCGGCGCGGCAGGTGGCGGACCGGAAGAGAGAGGGTCGTGGCCCCGGCGAGCGGCAGGGGATCGATCCGGAGAACGCCTCCCGGCTCGGCTTCGAAGTGCCGGCCGGCCTCCGTCCAGCTCTCCTCGACGTCCATGGACACGGCCAGCGACAGCCGGTCGGCGAGCCGCAGCCACGCGGAGTCGCGGGCGAGCTCGGCGGGGTCCAGGGCGTGCTCCTCGAGCAGCTCCCGCCGCCGCTCGCGCTGGACGTCGAGCCAGGAGCTCCAGGCGGGGTCGCCCCGCCGGCCCCCGTGCAGCCGGAGGGCGTGCTCGAGGATCAGGGCCGCGGTCCAGGGGCGGCTCCGGTGACGCTCGATGCCCCGCTCCCACAGCTCGCGGACGAGCTCGTCCGGCAGGGTCAGAAAGCTGAGCGGATGGCCGCTCTCCGGGTCCACGCGCGGCGCGGCGTCGCTCTCGCGCCAGCCGTTGTCGTGCTCGGCCACGGCGAACAGGAGCTCGTCGCGGCGCGGGTGCCGCGGCAGGCCGTCCTCCC
>JAWWBN010000267.1:0-4874 GCA_033720955.1 Thermoanaerobaculia bacterium
AGACGGCGTGGCACATCCCGCCCGGCCCGGTCTGGCTGGACCGTCCCCTGACGGTGGCGGTGACCACGGTGGAGACCGCGCCGTCGGCCCGCCTGCTGGAGCCGGACGGCGCTGCGCTCGAGCTGGCGCTCGGGCAGGAGCCGGACGCCCCCCGTCGGTGGTCGGCCCGCCTCGCCCCGCGACGACCGGGCTGGCACCGGCTGGAGAGCGGCGGCGGAGAGGGTGCGGACTCCGGGGCGTGGTTCTACGTCCAGCCGCCCGCGGCCTGGCAGGCGCTCTCCCTCGCTCGGCGGCAGGAGGCCACCCGTCGGGCGGCCGTTCTGGCCTCGGCACGGCCGTTGCGCGAGGCGCCCCTCCAGGGCCCCGCCACGGCCCTCCGAGTGGCCCTGCTGGCCGTCGCGGTCGGCGCTCTGGGAGGGGTGTGGGGGCTGTCGTCGAGGGAGGTCGGAGAGGGCGTCGAGAGCGGCTCTTGACGTACAACTACCATGGTAGTACTATTTAGGTCGTCGAAATGAGCAGCCGTCGTCAGGTCCTGGGAGATCTCCAGCTCGCCATCATGCGCGTCCTGTGGCGGGAGGGGGAGGCGAGCGTCGCCGGGGTCCACAGACGGCTGTACGAGGAGCGGGGCCTGGCGCCCACCACCATCGCCACCATGCTGGCCAAGCTGGAGAAGAAGGGAGTGGTGGAGCACCGCACGGAGGGCCGGCGCTTCCTCTACCGACCCACGGTCAGCGAAGCCGAGGTGACGCGATCCATGGTCGCCCAGCTCACCGAGCGGCTCTTTGCCGGCGACGCCGCCGCCCTGGCGAGCCACCTGATCGCGGAGCACGAGATCGACGCCGAGGAGCTCGACCGCCTCGAGCGGTTGATCGGCGACCGCCAAGAGGAGAAGTGAGATGCACCTCATGATGGACGTCTTGATCCGCGGCAGCGAATGGATCCTGGCCTGGCTCCTGACCTATCTGGTGCACAGCACGGTGCTCCTGGGCGCCGCGTGGTGGGCGGCCTCCCGGCTCGGCCCCCGGCGTCTGGGGACCCAGGAGCGGCTCTGGCGGCTGGCGCTGGTCGGCGCCCTGGCCACGGCCGCCGTCCAGGTGGCCGGGGGCGGCGCCCTGGCCGTGGGTGCGCCGATCGAGAGTGCCGCGCCGGCCGGGATCGCTCCCGTCGCGGTCGGGATCGCGCCCGCCGTCGCGCGGCCCGCCGAGCTCCCTCCGGCTCTCGGGGGAGGCTCCGTGACGGAGGCTCGCGTTCTGCCTGGCGGGCCTCCCGCCGACGTCGTCCTCGCCGGGCTCTGGCTCGTCGGCGCGGCGCTCCTGGCCCTGCGTCTCGCGGCGGCCGAGCGCCGTCTCTGCCGGCGCCTGGCGGATCGCCGTCCGGTCGACCGCGGGACCGCCCACGCACTCTTCCAGCGTCTCGTCGCCCCTCTGGCCGGCGCAGCCCGGATGCGTCTCAGCGCCACGGGGCGGCTGGAGGTGCCCATCGCCCGCGGCCTCCGGCGTCCGGAGGTGTGTCTGCCCCGGAGAGTGGAGCGAGAGCTCACGCCGGAGCAGCAGGAGAGCGTCCTGGCGCACGAGGTGGCCCACCTGGCGCGGCGCGACCCGGGCTGGAGGCTGCTCTACCGGCTGGTCGAGGCCGCGCTCTTCCTGCAGCCGCTCAATCGGGTGGCGCGGCGACGGTTGGAGGAGCTGGCCGAGGTCCGCTGCGACGACTGGGCCGTCGCGCGCACGGGACGTCCCCTGACCCTGGCCCGCTGTCTTACCCGGGTGGCCGACTGGACCCTGGAGGCGAAGGCCCCGCTGGCGGCGCCGGCGATGGCCACGCGGAACTCACGGCTGAGCGTACGGGTCCGCCGTCTCGTCGAGAGGCCCGAGACGCGCGAGGAGGCCGCGGCCTCGAGATGGCTGACGGCGGCCGCCCTGGCGGTGCTGGTGGCCACTGCCCTGCTGGTGCCCGGCTTCGCGCCGCGGCCGGCGCCGGCCCAGGAGCCGAAGGCCCCCCGGGCCCAGGCGCCGCCCGCCGCCGCCGATTCGACCGTCGCGCCGGACGCCCCGCCGCCTCCGCGTCCGCGGATCGCGGGAGAGAGGCCATCCGCTCCGCCCGCCCCGTGGGCCGTCCTGGCCGGTGCCGCGGAGGCGGCCGCCGCGCCGTCCCCGGAGCCGCCGGAGCCGTGGCTCGCCGGCGAGACCCCGCTCCCCGAGCCGGCGCCTCTCCCGCCGGTGGTGCTGCCGAGCCCGCCCAGGGAGATCGGGGAGATCGGGGAGAGCGCGGAGCGGGCACGGGCGCTGATCGATCGCCTGCGGGTGATGGAGGAGGAGCGCCGGGAGCGGCTGGACGGGATGCGCCGGGAGCTCGAGGAGCGCTTCGCGGGCCGTCTCGAGGAGATGCGGGCGCGCGAGGAGGCGGTGCGCCGAGAGATGGAGGCCCGAGCCGAGCTGCTCGAGCGCGAGGGGATGCGGCGCCGTGAAGAGCTGGAGCGCTCGCGTGAGCTGCTGGAGGAGCGGCGGGCCGTCCTGGCCCGGGAGCTGAGCCGGGTCGAGGAGCGACTGGAGCTCCTGCTGCGGGCCATGGAGGAGAGGATCGAGACGTTGGAGCGGCGATGGGAGGAGGAGGGTCGCGAGGGCGCGGGCCGCGCACCGGATCCGGAGCGCGACGCGTTGCTGCGGGAGCTGGGCTCCGAGCTGGACCGGCTGCGTGCCCAGGCCTACTCGGAGCTGGCGGCGGAGCGGGCCAAGCTGGCTCCCCGCGGGACGGAGGGGGCCTCCGAGAGCTCCCGAGAATGACCCAGGAGCGTGGTCAGGAGGCCGGCTGCAGGAGGACCTGAACCCGGATCCTCACCTGCGGCGGCTGCCACTTGGTCATCACCAGCCGCAGCTCCAGGTCGCTGCCCGGACGCAGGTCGGTGGCCAGCACGCTCTCCCACCGCAGCTCGACGCCGCCGATGGCGGTGTGCTGTCGGTTCGGGTCGATCAGATCGGGGACCTCGGCCAGCCGGAGGGTGCGGCTCAGGAAGTAGTCGCGCGCGCCGGAGGCGAGCTCGAGGCGCAGGCGGTTGAGGAACACGCCCCCGGCGGGAACCCGGGGATCGGCGGGGTCTCCGGACCAGTCCACGGTGGCGCAGCCGTCCTCGGGCTCGTCCGAGGCGCAGGCGAGGCCGGGGCGGCTCACGTCCTGAAGGGTGACGATCAGCCGGGCCCCGGCGGTCGGCCCGAGGTCGGGCCGCACCCGCGCCGCTACGAAGTAGCTCTCGTGCTCGCCGGCATCTCCCCTCGAGAGCGCCGCCGGCAGCACGAGCTCGGTGGAGGCCAGCACCAGCTCCGGGCCGGGTCCCGGCGGCGGCGGAGGCGGCGGCCCGGGTGCGGTGGGCGAGTCGCTCTCGCCACAGGCCGCGAGAAGGGTGGCGAAGAGCGCCGCCGCGCGCCAGCCGGCGCGGCGGGCGAGGCGGCCGGACTCGTCGGGTCGCATGGTCGGGGCGCGGTCCCTCGGAAGGCCGCGATGCCAGATGATACCCGTGGCATCGCGAGGAGTAGAATGCCGCGGCCGGGGAGGCTGCCCGGGGGACGACGTGCCGGAAAAGAGGATCATCGCCGCGATTCGGGATCCGCAGCTCTTCGAGAAGGTCGAGGAGCTCTTCCACCGCGCCTCCTTCGGCGTCAGCCGGGTCCTTTCGGGCGCCGGCGCGCTGGTGCTGCTGGGGAACCAGGAGTACGACCTCGTGGTGGTGGCGGCGCCGCTGAGCGACCTGGGTCTCGACCGGTTCGTGAGGGGGATGCGGTCCCTCGACACGGAGGGTCGAGGATCCCCTCTGCTGGTGCTGGTGGCCGACGAGCACGAGGAGACGGTCGCAAGCGCGCTGCGGGGTGGCCGGATCGAGGTTTTGGCCCAGAGCGCGGGCTGGAGGGAGATCCAGCGGGCGGTGGGGCGGGTGCTGCGGGTGGCGGCGCGCGCCAGCCGCCGCATGCTGGTGGAGATCGAGGCGCAGATCGGCTCCGATGCCAAGCTGCAGCTCCTGCAGACGGTCAATCTCTCGCGGACGGGCATGCTGGTGCGGGCCGCCGCTCTTCCCGCCCTGGGCCAGGAGGTGCGGGTGGTCTTCACCCTGCCGGGCGAGGAGTCCCCCATCGAGGCGACGGCGGAGGTGGTTCGTCACGCCGGGGCCGAGCTGCCGGGCGGACGCGGCTTCGCGGTGCGTTTCGTGGACCTGCCCGCCGGCACCGCCCGCCGGATCGCCCACTACGTGGAGGGCGAGCTGGAGGCCGACGAGGCGGTGGACTCCGACGAGCGGGCGGCCCTCTAGCGTCGTGATCGAGATCGCCCAGATCGACGCCTTCGCCGAGCGCCCCTTCGCGGGCAATCCGGCGGCGGTCTGTCTCCTGGAGCGCGAGCGCGACGCCGGCTGGATGCAGTCGGTGGCGGCGGAGATGGCGCTGTCGGAGACCGCCTTTCTGCGGCCCCGCGAGGACGGCTCCTACGGCCTGCGGTGGTTCACCCCCGCCGTCGAGGTGGATCTGTGCGGCCACGCCACCCTGGCGTCGGCCCACTGGCTCTGGGAGGCGGGGAGGCTGGCGCCCGACGGGGAGGCGGTGTTCCACACCCGCAGCGGTCGGCTCGCCGCGCGCCGGGCGGGGGAGTGGATCGAGATGGACTTCCCGGCCGACCCGCCCCGGCCGGCGGAGGTGCCGCCCGGGGTGGCGGAGGCCCTCGGTGCCGACCCGGTCGCCGCGGCCCGGTCGCGTCTCTACCTCCTCCTCGAGGTCGCCGGCGAGCGCGAGCTCTCCCGGCTCGCTCCCGACTTCCACGGCCTGCGGCGGGCGCTGGAAGGAGGCGTGGTGGTCACCTGCGCCGGCGCGGGCGGAGGCAGGGACTTCCTGTCACGC
>JAWWBN010000268.1:0-4869 GCA_033720955.1 Thermoanaerobaculia bacterium
ACGACCTGTGGAGCCAGGCGCGCCGCCGCTTCACCACCGCCGCCCTCGCGGCCGAGCCGGGGAGCGACCTCCAGGGCCGGGTGCAGGCCAACCTCCGCGCCCTGGGCCGGCAGCTCGCGGAGGTGGAGCGGCTGCGCGCCGACCCGCCCCCCGACTGCCCGTCGGCGGCGGCTCGAGAGGGGGCCGGCGGCAGCGGCGGGCAGGGTGGGCAGGGCGCCGGCGAGCCTCCGCCTGGCGGCAAGGGGCCCGCGGGTGCGGGCGGTGGTCAAGGCTCGCCGCCGCCCCAGGCCCAGGCCGGGCTCGACGAGCGGGAGCGCGAGACCGTGGCCGAGGCCCTGCAGCGGATCGCCGAGCAGCGGCGCGAGGCGGGCAAGTACCACCGGCGGACACTGCCCGAGCAGTTCCCCCGGGAAGCCTGGATGAAACCGGAAGTCATCATCTTGTGGTGAGATGACCAATAGGTAACTCTATGGTTACCTATTGTGCCATCTTCTGGCTGCTCGACCTCGGCCGGGAGAGGCGCCGGGAGAGCCCTCTCGGCTCACCCCGGGGAGGGCGGGCCGGCCTCCCGGTCCCGCCGCCGCGCCCGGGAGAGGGCCCGGCTCGCCGCTACCGCCAGCAGACCCGCGGCGGCGTTGGTGCCGACGTCCCTCAGGTCGTAGACGCGGTGGGGCAGGAGCGACTGGATGCCCTCGTCCCTCATGGCGAGCCGGCGGCCGGCGCGAGGCTGGATGACGCCGCCCGGCGAGTCTGCCGCAAACCGCCGTCCGCCGGCCCGGGTCCCGCCGGTCGGGCGCTCGCCGGCGGGGCAACTCCCGGCCTCGCGCGCCGTAGGAACGGAAAGAGCCCGCAGCCGAGAGGAGGCCACCCATGACCGATGCGCCCCGCCCCTATCCGTGGAGGACCTTCTGGATCCTCACCCTGGCCGGCACCTTGACCGGGCCGCTGGTCCTGCCCTACTTCCTGGGCCTGCAGGCCACCGCCCCCTACCCCCCTCCCATTTCCGGCTCGCTACAGGTGCTGGTGATGGTGGTCCTGGCGCGCAACTTCGTGATCCTGGGGATCGCCGCCGGGCTGGGACTCCTGGTGGCGCGGCGGATCGGGCTGGGGGCCCCCTACCTGGAGCACCGGTTCGACGACGCCCCGCCGCCAGCCGAGCCCCTGGTCTCCATCGTGAAGCCGGCGGTGTTGTGGGCGACGGTCACCGCCCTGATCGCCTTCGCCATCGACACCCTCTTCCTCCACGGCTTCGGGGTGGAGTTCCCGGCGCCGGAGATCCACGCCCGGATCGACGTCGCCTGGTGGCGCAGCGGCCTGGCGAGCCTCTGGGCGCCCTTCGGCGAGGAGATCGTGGACCGGCTCTTCCTGCTCTCGCTGCTGGCCTGGCTGGGCATGAAGCTCTTCCGGGTGAAGGGGGAGGGCCGCGGCCGCACCGTCGCCCTGTGGACCGCCAACGTGGCGACGGCCCTCTTCTTCGGCTGGTACCACATCGGCAACGAGCAGCTCTTCGCCGAGGTGGTGCCGGCGATCGTGGCCTGGCGCACGGTGCTGATCATCTTCCCCGTGGGCCTGGCTTTCGGCTGGCTCTACTGGAAGCGCGGCCTGGAGGCGGCGATCCTCTCCCACTTCGTGATCGACGTCATCGTGCACGTCGTGCGGCCCCTGGTGGAGGGCTGGATGGCTTGAGAGACGCCTGTTGACGGGCGGGGTGGCGCGGGATAGATTGCTTTCCACCTTTTCAGTCCCAGGCGCGCGGTCCCGCGGTGGCGAGAGTCCGCGCGTGGTGCGTCGTGTCCACTCCCCGGTCGGCACAAGCGGCTCTTATCGTGGTGCTCCTCGGACTTCTGGGACTGCCCTTCCTCTACCAGAGGACCACCGAGGTCGGTCTGACCGATCTTCCGAAAAAACCTCGAGAGCTGGTCGAGGTCGCGCGACGACACGCAGATGCCGCGCGCGGCGAGGGAGCGGTCCGGGACGAGGCCTGGGGCTGGACGCGGAGCGCCGATCTGCCGGACAGCTTCGCTCTGGCGAGATCTCCCGCGACGCCGCGGATTCTCTTCTGGTACCGGGAGAGCCCCGACTACCTCCTGCCGACGGGCTGGCCCCCCTGGGTGACCTTGGACAACCCCGACCCGGGCACGTCGGACGTGGTCACCGTGATCACCACCCCGGCCGGCAGCGTGCTCGAGCTTCGGGCGGTGTCGACCCCCTCGCCGTCGGACCACGGTGGCTCGGGCGCGGAGCGCTCGGGGTCGTTCCGCGTCGCTGAGCTGCTCGTCTTCCTGGCCGGCAACCTCGCCCTTCTCGTGGGGCTCGTCTACGGGCCCTACGCCTCGCTACGGGGCAGAGGCGACCCCAGGGCGGCGTTCTGGCTCTCCTCGGTCTTCCTATCCACCTACCTGATCTGGTGGCTGCTCAAGGCCGACGACGTCTTCGCGCTGCCTCATCCGGACCGTCTCGTGGGCCTGCTCGTCGTGGCCGTTCCGCTTTCCCTTTTCGTCTTCGTCGGCCATCGGGGCTTCGAAGCGCTGGTCGAGGACCGGTGCCCCTTCCTCCGCCTGGAGTCCTGGAAGCAGCTCCTCAACGGCCGTTTTCAGATGGAGGCCGTGGGGCAGGACACGTTGGTCGGAGCCGTAGCGGGGGTCGCGGTCACCTATCTGCTGGGTCTCGCCTACCTGGCCGCGACGGAGCTGCTCTCGGCCGAGATGGAGCCCCAGGAGGTCAGCCTGGGAGCTCTCCTGGGGGCCAGACAGGTCGCGGCGCATTACTTTCTCCTGCTCTGGAGCTCGATCGTCAGCGCCTTCCAATTCCTCTCGTTCCTGGTTCTGCTGCTGCTGGTCTTCCGGCTGCGGTGGCTGGCGGTCGCCATCTTCCTGCTAGCGAGCACGGCGATGGCCAGCGATCTGGGGGGTCTTCTGGACGCCGCCGGCCGCGAGACCGTGGTCGAGGTCGGGACGGCTGCGGTCACCGCCGGCGTCGTCGCCTTCGTGCTCCTGCGGTGGGGTCTTCTGGCCCTCTTCTCGATGCACGTCTTCCACAACATCTCGTCCTACTTCGCCCTGACCTTCGATCCGGGGAGCTGGTACTTCGCGAGCACAATCGTCGTGATCGCGACCTTCGTCTGCGCGGGGCTGGTGGCCTTCGAGGTTTGGAGCGGCGCGGCGGCGCCGGCCGCGGTCACGAGGTCGATCACAGGGGTCTTGAGCTGGCCGTTCCCTCTCTACAACTGGCTCTTGCGCCTGGTCGCCAAGGTCGAGGAGTCCTTGTGGTACCGGGTGCTCCGGATTCTCGCGGCGATCCTGGGTGGGGTCAGCGGGCTCGGGTACCTGTTGTTCCAGGGCCGGACCTAGCTCCGCTCCCGGGCCGGTTTCTCCTCCCACTCGCACTCGTCGTAGAGCACGCACTCGCCGCAGGCCGGCTTCTTGGCGGTGCAGGTGTAGCGGCCGTGGAGGGTCAGGGCGTTGGCTGTGGCGGTCCAGAGCTTCTCGGGCAACTGCTCCTTGAGCGCCGCCTCGACCTTGTCTGGGTTCTTCTCGTCGGTGAGACCCAGCCGGTTGGCCACCCGGCCCACGTGGGCGTCCACCCCGATGGCGGGCTGGCCGAAGGCGTTGCCCAGGACCACGTTGGCGGTCTTGCGGCCCACCCCCGGCAGCTTCACCATCTCCTCGACGCTGGCCGGCACCTCGCCGCCGAAGTCGTCCACCAGCGCCTGGGCCATCCCCATCACCGCCTTGGCCTTGTTGCGGTAGAAGCCGGTGGAGCGGATCTCCTGCTCGAAGGTCTCCCGGTCGGCCGAGGCGTAGTCGGCGGCGGTCTCGTACCTGGCGAACAGGTGCGGGGTGACCTGGTTGATCTTCTCGTCGGTGGCGCGGGCGGCGAGAATCGTCGCCACCAGCAGCTCCAACGGGTTGGTGAAGTCGAGCTCGAGCTTCGGGTCGGGGTGCTTCTTCAGCAGCAGGCGGCTGATCTTCTCGGCGTCGGGCATGGGGCGAGTCTAGTGGAGCCGCGCTCTGCGTCGGGCGGCGCGGACTAGACTCTCCCCGTGTTCCCCCTGCGCGACGACAACCCGACCCGGCGCGCGCCGGTCGTCACCGGCCTGCTGATCACCCTGAACCTCCTCGCCTGGCTGCTGCTGCAGCGCGCGGGGTCGGGGCCGGACTTCGTGCAGTCGCTCTGCTCCTTCGGCGCGATCCCCGCCGACGTCGTGGGAGCCCTGGGCCGCGGCGACCTGCTGCGGCTGGGCGAGAGCGTGGTCTGCGAGGCCGGCGGGCTGGGGTGGACGGCGATCCTGACCTCCATGTTCCTCCACGGTGGGTGGATGCACCTGCTGGGCAACATGTGGTTCCTGTGGATCTTCGGCAACAACATCGAGGACTCCATGGGAGCCGGACGCTTCGTCGTCTTCTACCTGGCGTGCGGCGTCGCCGCGGCGCTGGCCCACATCGTCACCGACCCCGCGAGCGTGGTGCCCATGGTGGGCGCCTCGGGGGCGATCAGCGGCGTCATGGGGGCCTACCTCGTCCTCTACCCGCGGGTGCGGGTCGACACCCTCTTCATCCTCTTCGTCTACGTCCGGGTCTTCTCCCTGCCCGCCTGGGTCGTGCTGGTGGAGTGGTTCGCCATCCAGCTCTTCTCCGGCATCGGCACCCTGGGCGGGCCGGGCGCCGGGGTGGCCTTCTGGGCCCACGTCGGCGGCTTCGTGGCCGGTCTCGCCCTGATCAGGCTCTTCGTCCGGCCCGAGCTGGTGCGGGCCCGCCGCGGGGCTCCGCGGGAGCGGCCCCGCCGGCCCCCCTGGGCCTGATCGGCGGGCATCGCGACGCCCTGCCCGGACGGGGGCTCCGGCGCTCCTTGCAGGGCGTCGCGATGCCC
>JAWWBN010000269.1:0-4867 GCA_033720955.1 Thermoanaerobaculia bacterium
TCGCCTCGCCGCCGCTCCCACCGGAGGAGCTAGCCACCGGCCATCTCCTCCAGCAGACGGCGGGCCTCGTCGAGCTCGTCGCGGTTGATGGTGTGGGCCATGCCGGGGTAGCGACGCGCCGTCACCCGGGCGCCCATCCCCTCGAAGACGGCCCGCGTCTGCTCGACCCGGCGCCACGGCACGTGCGGATCGGGGTCGCCCGCGCCCAGGAAGACGGGGGTGCCGTCCAGCGAGCCGGCGGGGTCGAAGCGCGCGTCCGGCGGACCGATCAGCCCGCCGGTGAAGCCGATCAGGGCGCCGTAGCGGCGGGGTCGGCGGGCCGCCAGCTCGAGCGCCAGGCACGCCCCCTGGGAGAAGCCGAGGAGGGCCACCCGGTGCGACCCGATGCCGCCGGCCGCGAGCGACTCCACCAGACCGTCGAGCCGCGCGATGCCGGCGGAGAGACCCGGTTCGTTGGCGTCGAGGGGCGCCAGGAAGCTGTACGGATACCAGGTGCCGCCGCTGGCCTGGGGCGCGACCCAGTGCAGCTCGGGAAGCCCGAGCTCCGCCGCCAGGGAGAGGATCGAGGCGGCGGTCGCGCCCCGCCCGTGGACCGCGATCACCGCGCCGCGGGCGTCGGCCACCGCGGCGCCGGTGCGGGCCTCCGGCAGCTCGTGATGAAGCCGGGTGGGGGACGGAGCGGTCATCACGCTCCCTCCGCGGAGAGCTCGCGGCCGGCCCCGAGCGGCGGCAGGGTGCGCTCGATGCGCTCCCGGTGCGGCTCCAGCCAGGGCGGCAGCCGGAGACCCGAGCCCAGCTCCTCGACCGGCTCGTCCACGCCGAAGCCGGGGGGGTCGGTGGCGATCTCGAAGAGCACCCCGCCGGGCTCGCGGAAGTAGATCGAGTGGAAGTACTGCCGGTCGAGGACGGGGGTCACGTGGAGACCCAGCCCTTCGAGATGGGCGCGCGCCTCCTCCTGCTCGGTGTCCCCGGCGACCCGCCAGGCGATGTGGTGGACCGAGCCCGCCGCGACGTTGCCGCGCCCCTCGCCGGGGCGGGCCACCAGGTCCACGAGGGCTCCGACCCCTTCCGCGGGACCGGCGGCGAACCGGGAGCGGGCCCCCTCTTCGGCCACCCGCCGAAGGCCCATCTCGCGGGTCAGCAGGGCGGCGGTCGGAGCGGCGTCCGCGAGGGCGAGGGTGGCGGAGTGGAAGCCGCGAATGGCGTGCGGCGTCGGGACGGGGCCGGCGGACCAGGGGCCCCCCTCCGCGGCCGTGTCCGTCGCCACCAGCTCGAGACGCAGGCCGTCGGGGTCCAGGAAGGCCAGGACCTCCTCGCCCATCCGCTCTCGGGGGTCTTCCCGCACGACGTGGGAGGCGGCGAGCCGGTCGTGCCACCAGCCGAGCGACGCGGCCGGCACGGCAAAGGCGGTTGCGGTGACCTGTCCGGTGCCGCGCGCGCCGCGGCGGGCGTAGCGCCACGGGAAGAAGGTGAGGATGGTCCCGGGCCGACCCTCCGCATCGCCGAAGTAGAGATGGTAGGTGCCGGGATCGTCGAAGTTGACCGTCCTCTTCACCAGACGCAGGCCGAGCAGCCCGGAGTAGAAGTCGAGGTTGCGCTGGGCGTCGGTGGCGATGGCGGTGATGTGGTGGATGCCGTGGACGGTGGCGGGCATGGTTTGGGGTCCTTTTTTATCGTTATCACGACTTTCGTGCAAACTGGTAAACGGACCCGCGGCGACCGCTATTCCCGCCGCGCAAAGGTTTTTCTGGACCCAGACCCCTTTGTGGCCTATACTCTGGCCCGAACGCGAGCAGGGCGCCCCCTTCCCGGGGCCGCTACTCTGGAGAACCCGAGCCCTTCCTTCGTAGCTACCGACCCATCTCTCCGAACAGGTGAGGCTCCGTTTGAGGTCCCGGACGTTCGGGATCGTTCCGTGAACCGCGCTCCTCCGAGCGCACCGTCAGGCAGAAAGACAGAGAAGACTATGAGCAAGAGAATTTATGTGGGCAACCTGCCCTATAGCGCCACCGAGGACGAGCTCCGCGAGCTCTTCGGCGCCTACGGCGAGGTGCTCGGTGTGGACCTCGTCAACGACCGCGAGACCGGCCGCCCGCGCGGCTTCGGCTTCGTGGAGATGGAGGACTCGGACGCCGACAACGCGATCGAGGCCCTCAACAACGCTTCGATGGGTGGCCGCTCGCTGCGCATCAACGAGGCGCGCCCCCGGCGCGAGAGCTTCGGCGGCCGCCGCAACTCCGGCTGGTAGTCGCCAGAGTTGCGGGGCGCTCGGAGCTCGGGTCCGCGCCTCCCACTGGCAGCCAGTGAAGGGCCCTCCTCGGAGGGCCCTTTTTTCATGCCCGCGAGAGCTGGAGCCCCAGCGCCTCCGCCAACCGTGCCAGGGCGGTACGCTCCGCCTCGCCGTCGGCGGCGCTCGGCCGCTCGCTCTCCCGGATCGCCCGCAGGACGCGGAGCCGCCCGGCGGCGCGGTTGGCCTTGAGGTCCACGCGACCCACCAGCCGCTCTCCCGCCAGCACCGGCAGACAGTAGTAGCCGTAGATCCTGTCGGGGACGGGTTTGTAGATCTCCAGCACCTGGTGGAAGCCGAAGAGGAGCTCCACCCGCCGGCGGTCCCACAGCAGGGGGTCGAAGGGCGATAGCAGGACGCCGCGGTCGGCTCGCGGCCGCACCCGCTCGAGCCGCTCCGCGAGATCGAGGTCGTCGGGCCGGATCCAGCCCGGGTGGCGGCGACCGCCGGCTTCGAGGGAGCACGGCTCGACCTCGCCGGCGTCCACCAGCTCCTCCAGCGCCCGGCGCACCTCCGCCGCCATCCCCTTCAGACGAAAGGTCGCCGTCAGGGTTCCGGTGGACGCCCAGCCGTGGCCGGCCAGCGAGCGGAGGAGCAGACGACGCAGCGCCTCCGCCCTGTCGAGGGGGCGCCGGCGCGTCTCCGCCGGGATCACCCGCTCGGTCAGGTCGAAGACCCGCTGGAAGCCGCGTCGCTCGCGGATGGCCAGATCGCCCGCCGACCAGAGGGCCAGCGCCACCCGCTTGGCCTTCTTGAGCGACCACATCTCGCTCCCCGCGCGGCCCTCGAGATCGACCGAGCGCAGCGGCCCCTCCCTCTCGATCCGGGAGAGAAGCGCCGCGGCGGTGCGGGGATGCTGGCCGAGGAGGTCGCCCCACCAGGGGTGCACCCGGAAGTCGCGGCGCCGGAACTCCATCACCGGATAGAGCTCGAGGGGCAGCCAGCTCACCTCGTGCCCCCAGTACTCGAAGAGCGGCTCCCCCGGGCGCAGCAGCCGCTCGGCGACCCGGGGCTCGAAGCGGTCGAGCCGGGAGAGGAGGACCAGGGCGTGGGAGCGCGCGCCGGCGATGGAGATCGTGTCGAGCTGGAGGTAGCCGAAGCGCGCGATGACTGCGTGGGCGGCGCGGCGGGCGCGCCGTCCCGTGCCCGAGGCGGCGCGCGGCAGGCCGGTCCAGCGCCGCTTCAGAAGACCGGCGCGGGCGAGCGCCAGACGTCGCCCCTGCCGCAGGCTCAGGTGCCGCATGGGCGGCGGGCGCCGCTCAAACGAAGAGGCTCCCGGGCTGCAGGCTGGCCGCCTTCGCGAAGTCGGTGGCGCTCACCGGATCGCTCTCGTCGGGAAGGTGGAGGTGCTCGATGCCGAAGACCGTGCCCTCCGCGCACAGCACCGCCAGCCTCCCCGCCCGCACGCCGATGTAGGAGCCGGCCTCGCCCATCGGGGCGTTCACCCAGTTCATCGGCTCGCCCCCGAGGATCCGCACCGTCTGGCGCTGCACCATCGTCACCATGCCCGGCTCGGGACTCAGCGCCCGAAGGTGGTCGGCCACGGTCTTGGCATTGAGCCACCAGGGCGCCTTGCGGTGGCGCTCGCTGAAGACCGGGCTCACGGTGGCGACGCGCTCGTTCTGCTTGCGCCGCTTGATCTTCTTGCCGGAAGCCAGGGCGCCGACCGACTTCACCGCCAGCTCGGGCGCCAGCTCGGCCAGCTTGGGCGCCAGGTCGCCGAAGGTCTCGTTGCCCTCGAGCGGGATCCGCTCCAACCCGAGGATCGGTCCGGCGTCGACCTCCTCGGTCATCTCGATCACCGTCACCCCGGTGGTCTTGGCGCCGTCCCAGATGGCGGCGCGGATGGGGTGGGTGCCGCGGTGCTTGGGCAGCGCCGAGAAGTGGACCTTGATCCACCCCATCCGCGGCACGTCGAGGAGGGAGGTGGGGAGGGGTCCACCGTAGGCGATCTTGACTCCCAGGTCGGGCTCGGCCGCCGCCAGCCGCTCGCGCCCGTCATCGGCTCCGGGCTCCTCGGGCCGATCGACGTCGACCCCCTGGTCGCTCGCCCAGGCGAGGAGCTCGGCACCCTCGTTCTCCTCGGGCAGCACCTCGTCCTCCTCGGGACGCTCGGGAAGGGTGGTGAGAGCGACGATCCGGTGCCCCGCCTCCACCAGCGCGTCCAGGGTCGGGAGACTCAGGTCGCCGGTGGCGAAGACGGCGAGTTTCAGGCTCTTTGCCACGGGCCCGATGCTATCGTGGTCGGCGTTGGCGTCGGGGCCGGCGTCGCCGCGACGAACTCGGCCGGGGCCCCGGCGTCGGCCTACAATCCGCTCATGCCGCCCTACGCTGGAAAGAGATGGGATCCGGGGGCTCACTGACCCGCCGCCGTCTGCTCCAGGGCCTGGCGGCGGCGCCTCTCGCCGCCAGGGGCGCCCGGGCGGCACCGACGACCGGGCCGCGGGTGGTCGTCGTCGGTGCCGGCGCCTCCGCGCTGGAGGTGGCGGCGAACCTCAGTGCCGGGCCGGTCGCCGACGCCGCCGCCCCACGGGTGACGGTCGTCGCCGACGGTCCGGTCGTGCCGGTCTTCGCCGACGA
>JAWWBN010000270.1:0-4811 GCA_033720955.1 Thermoanaerobaculia bacterium
CTCCACGACGTTGTTGGAGCCCATCCCGGCGACGAAGCCGCGGTCGCCGGCGGCGCTCCAGACGATGGCGCGCGGGTCGCCGAGCGAGCGCTTGCGCATCGCCGCCGGGACCCGCGGCGTCTCGTAGGTCAGGTGCGGGTTGAGGTCCAGCACCTCGGCCGGACCCGCGGCGCCCGCGCGGGCCAGGTTGACGCGGAGGAAGCGTCCGTTGAGCAGCGGCTCGAACCGCACCTCGTTGGTGGCGTCGGTCCCCACCGCGGTGACCCGGCCGCTACGCGGCTGCACGGCGATCGCCATCACCGCGTTCAGCAGCCCTTCGAGGTAGCCGACCTCGAGGGTCGCCGCGTCGATGACCGCCACGTCGCGGTCGACGACCTCCCATCCCGGCCGCCGGCCGGAGCGCCCGGCCCGGGCGCCGCTCACGAAGTCGGTCCAGTCGCCGCCGTTGTCGTCCATCCACCGGGCCCCGGCGTCGCGCTTGACGATCAGCGACACCGGTGGGGGAGGGGGCAGCGCGGCGGAGAGGGGGGGCTCGAAGACGCCGCCGCGGTTGGGCGGTGGGTTGACGCCGCCGTACGGCCCCTCCGGATCGCTCACCACGTTGGGCGGCACCGTGGGTGTGTCGTCGATCTGGTCCACGTCGAAGCCGCCCGCGAGGACGGTGGACCGGTTCCCCGACTCGAAGAGCGCCACGAAGACGGTGCCACCGTCGGCGCCCACCGCCATCGCCCGCGGCTCCTCGGCCTCCACCTCGATCCGGCGCGGTCTCCTGTCCAGCCTCTCCGGGTCGAAGACCAGGACGCTGCTGGGCTGCGAGCAGGAGACGAAGGCGCGCTCGGGCGAGCCGGCGAAGACCACGTCGGCCGGCTCGTCGTCGGTGGCGAGGGTGGCGCGCACCCGGCGGGTGGGCACGTCCACCACGCTCACGCTGTCCGAGATCTGGTTGACCACCCAGACCTCCCGGCTCGAGCGGAAGCGCGCCGTGACCGGGTCCAGCCCCACCGAAACCGAGCCCAGCGATCTGGGCGTCCCGTCCGCCACGTCGAACAGCTCGAGCGAGTTGTCGGCGGTGTTGACCGCCGCCAGGGTGGCGCGGTCGGGGCTCAGGTCCAGCGGGTGGACGTGCGGCGTCTCGAAGTTGACGAAATCGGTCGCGGAGGCGACGGCCGGCAGGGCGGCCAGGGCGGCCAGGGCGAGGCCGGTCCGGGCGAGCTGTCGGGGGTTGGGCACGAGGGGCTCCGGGGCGCTGCCAGTGTATCGCTCCCGACTCTGCCTACGGGCGCCGGAGAGAGGAGTTGCGGCGGCCAGGCTCCCGAGGGGGGAGCGGGGCCTGGGTTAGAGCTTCCTCTTGAGCTCCCGGATCGTCCGGAGGACGGTGTGCCGGGCCATGCGCCGGGCCCGCTGGGGGTCCATCCTGGCGATCCTCTCCTCGGTGGACGGCGCCGGCTCGGGGCGCTTCTCCCGTTTCCTTCCGGAGGTCGGCCGCCCGTCGTCGGTGGGTGGCGAGGTCACGAGCCCGGGGCCTCGGAAAACCGCAGAGACCGGTCGTGCTGGGCCCTGGCCACGAAGTTGGCGACCCGCACCGCCACGGCCTCCGTGAGCTCTCCCGCCTCCACGGCCCGATAGAGCACGAGAAAGGCGGTCAGCATCCGCTTCTCCGCGGCCTCGGAGCGGAAGATCTCGTAGGCCTCCCGGGCGAGGCTCTTCACCTCGCCATGCCGCCCCTGGGCGACGCGCACGGCGGCCAGGTCGAGGGCCGCGAGGGCGGCCTTGAACCGCTGACCCCGCCGGACCAGCTCCTCTCGGACTTCGCAGAGCTCGCCGGCCGCGGACTCCAGCTCGCCGGAGGCGCGATGGGCGAGGCCGCGGATCCAGCGCAGCCGCAGATCGTGACCGCGGGCCCCGGTCAGGCGGGTCACCGTCTCGGCGGCGCGGAGCGTCTTCCAGGCCATCTGCGGCCTGCCGTCGCGGGCCAGCCGCTCGGCCAGCGGCGGCAGGGCGAGCGCGAGGTAGTCATCGTCGTCGGTTCGCCGGACGCCCGCCAGCAGATAGTCGCAGGCCTCGTCGAGCGGACCGCTCCAGGCGGTCACCACGCCGCGGTTGATCAGGGCGTGGGCCAGCCGGTCCCGGTCGCCGAGAAGCCGCCGCAGCCCGATCTCCTGGTCGAGAAGGGCGGTCGCCTCCGAGCAGCGCCCCTGGCGGAAGCTGAGGAACGCCTTGAGAAAGCAGAAGGTCGCCCGGAGAGTCCGATCGCCCGTCCCGAGCTCGAGGTGGCTCTCCGCCTTCCGGAAGGCCGTCTCGGCCCCGGGGAGGTCGGAGTTGATCCGCCTCGCGTTCGCGAGGTAGCTCCAGGCCTCGGCCTCGAGGTCCGCCTGGAGATCGGGGGCGAAGTAGTCGCGGTCGCGCAGGCTTCTCGCGGCCTGCTGCGCGATCTCGGCGCAGCGGAGCGAAGCCTCGACGTCGGCGAAGCGGGCTTGGAAGCTGCGTCGCATCAGCACCCGGCAGAGCGCGGCGAGCAGCGGAGGGTCGCTGTTGGTCAGCAGGGTGAGGAGACGGCCGCGCGGCAGCTCGGTGACGTCCTGGTAGCGGGTCTCGACCCGCGTCATGCCGCGCGCGACCTGACGCTCCAGGGCCGGCAGCTTCTGCAGCACGGCTCGCATCGCCCCGTCGTAGCCGGCGTCGGAGGGCGGGCTGCCCGGCGAGCGCAGAAGCTCCAGATCTCCCTCGGTCAGAGAGGCCCTCAGCAGTGCAAGGAGCGCAGTTTCCCCCATGGGCAGCGGTTCGCTGCCGACTACTATAGCGGATCTCGTCCCCGGGGAGGGCGCCGATCCGCCGGACGCCCTCCCCGCAGCCTAGCGGGCCCTAGCCGGCGCCGCCCACAGAGGCCCCCTCAAGGGTCGTGAAGGTCGTCTCGAGCTGCGCCAGGAGCTGCCCGGCCCAGTCGTAGATCCGGGACAGGAACCCGGAATCCCCGAAGCGGACGGGGGACCAGGCGTCGCCCGCCGGGTCGGCGGTCGCGGTCGTCGGAAGGACGAGGGCCACCAGGGCGGCGAGGGCGAGGACGGCGAGGGTTCTGCGGAGACTCATGGGTCTACCTCCTTGGAGAAGGGACGTCCACCGATCGACGCGATCGACGTCGCCCTTCGGATCAACCGTTCGGTGGGTTCCGTTCGGACCCCTGTCGGGTAATGGATGGTGGAAGGCTAGTCGGTGAGGGAGGCGAGGTCGAGCGGAGGTTGACATGCAAGCATAAGCTTGCATATTATGAGCGCGTGGTGGAGGGCTCCGACCCGGTCTTCAAGGCCCTGGCCGACGGTGGCCGGCGGCGGTTGCTCGATGCCCTCCGGGAGCAGAACGGGCAGACCCTCAGCGAGATGTGCCAGCACCTGGACATGAGCCGTCAGGCGGTCAGTCAGCACCTGGCCGTGCTCGAGAGGGCGAACCTGGTGGCCGTGGTCTGGCGCGGCCGGGAGAAGCTGCACTACCTGAATCCGGTGCCCCTCTTCGAGATCACCGAACGCTGGATCCGATCGTTCGAGCGGTCGCGTCTGCGCGCTCTCACCGACCTGAAACACCGACTGGAGGAGAATCATGAGTAGACCCGACTTCGCCTACGCGATCTACATCCGCGCCAGCCGCGAGGAGGTCTGGCAGGGGCTGCTGGAGCCCGAGTTCACGCGCCAGTACTGGTTCCACGACCACGTCTCCGACTGGCGGCAGGGCGCGCGGTGGGAGATGCGGCAGTCCGGCTCCGAGGCCGTCTCCATCGCCGGCGAGGTGCTCGAGATCGAGCCGCACGAGAGGCTCGTGCTGAGCTGGGCCAAGCCGGAGCATCTGGGCGAGCCGGGCCGGACCTCCCGTCTGACCATCACCCTGAACGAGCAGGATTGGCCGGGGGGGCCGTGGACCGGGGTGATCCTCGAGCACACCGACTTCGGCGACGACCACGAGATGCGCGACAGCGTGAGCGGCGGCTGGCCGATGATCCTGTCGGGTCTGAAGACCCTGCTCGAGTCCGGTCTCGACGCCTGAGCGAGGGGCCGGAGGGCGCCGCGCCCCGCGGGGCTGATCTAGAATGGGGTCCTGACGGGTTCCGCCCTACGGTGGCCGACCTCGTCTCCCGCGCCCGGGCTGCCGAGCGGCGCCTTCTCATGCAGGAACCACCCGCACCGCCACGGACCGAGGCCGCGCCGCCGGTGGCGGGCGGCGGGCCGGGCCGGGGAGCCGAGCACGGCCAGGCGATGGTGCACTTCTATCGCGGCGAGGTCGGGCGCTCCAACACCTGGCGCACCCGTCTCGACGCGACGACCAACTGGGCGGTGGTCACCACCGGCGCCGCCCTGAGCTTCGCCTTCGGCGGCGCCGGCAACGCGCCGGAGGTGATCCTGATCGTCACCTGGCTGGTGCTGCTCTTCCTCTTCATCGAGGCCCGGCGCTACCGCTACTACGAGCTCTGGAGCTACCGGGTCCGGTCGCTCGAGAACAACTACATCGCGCCCCTGCTGGCGGGATCTGTGCCGCGGCCCGGCTGGGAGCAACGGCTGAGCGACAGCTTGCGGCGCCCGGCCTTTCCGATCACCCTGCTCGAGGCGCTGGGGCGGCGCTACCGGCGCAACTACGCCCCCCTCTTCCTGGTCCTGGCCTTCTCCTGGCTCATCAAGATCTCCATCCATCCCAGCACGGTCTCGAGCTGGCGCGACTTCCTGACCCGCGCCGCCGTCGGACCGGTGGGGGGCTGGGCGATCCTGCTGTTCGGCGTCGCCTTCAACGGTGCGCTCGTGGCGCTGGGGCTGCTCACCGTCGGCCTGCGC
>JAWWBN010000271.1:0-4737 GCA_033720955.1 Thermoanaerobaculia bacterium
CCGAGCGCGGCCTCCGAGACCAGCGCCCGCTCGATCCACCGATTCGCCGCGGGATCGCTCGCGGCCCACCCGCGCACCTCTCTCGCCAGACGCGGCCTCTCCCCGGGATAGAGGGCACTGCGTCGGGGCTCGAAGACGTCGAACACGGCCGAGGGGGGAGCGGCGGCGTCGGCTTCGAGCAGCATGGCCCACGGCTCGTGCGCGACCCCGGGGCCGCCGCGCCGCGGCAGGCCGGGGGCGAGCAGCCGGAGCTGCGCCACCCCGCGCAGACGGTCCAGCTCGGCGTAGAGCTCGGCGTTGGCCGCCTCCAGCCGCTCCCGCTGGGCCATCAGCTCCGGGCTCACCAGAACCCAGGGCGCGCCGCCGGCCGGCACCGCGGCCCGCGGCGCCGCCAGCGCCAGCGCCGCCAGGGAGAGGATCGCCGCCCGGAGCAGAAAGAGCCACGGCCGTCGGAAGCGCAGCCGCCGGGTGCGACGGGTGGGGCGGCTCTCGACCAGCCGCACGCTGCCCACCCGGATCCGCCGTGCGCTGCCGCGCGAGAGCAGGTGGATCGCCAGCGGCACGACGACCGCGGCGGCAGCGGCGAGCCAGACGGGCGTCAGGAGGGAGAACAACGGCGGCGCCTCAGAGTCGGCCGCGGCCGACGAGGAAGCGCCGCAGGGCGCGGTCGAGAGGCTCGTCCAGACGCAGAAGCTCGTAGCCGATGCCGGCTCCCGTCAGCCGCCAGCGCCGCGCCGCGAGGTCCTCCGAGAGCCTCGCCAGGTAGCCCGGTCGCAGGGTCGCGGCGTGGCCGCGCACCGTCTCCCCGGTCTCCAGGTCTTCGAGCTCGAGATCGCCCGCGAAGTCGAACTCCAGCTCGTTGCGTCCCAGGAGCTCCAGCACCAGGACCTCGTGTCCCGAGACCCGGAGCAGCTCCGCGGCGCGCACGATCTCGTCGCCGCCCTGGTGGAGGTCGGAGATCAGCACCACCAGCTCGCGCTCGCGGCGGTTGGCGAGCTGGAGGGCGAGCTCCTCCCCCCGGGGCCAGCGGCCGGCCGCCTCGACCCGCTCGAGCGGCAGGAGCACCCGGCCCAGCCCCCGTCCCGGCGGCAGATGGAGCGGCTCGACCCAATCCCCGGACTGGACCAGATGGAGCGCCAGCCGGTCGCCCTGGCGATGCACCAGGTAGGCCAGCGCCGCCGCCAGACGCCGGGCGTACTCGAACTTGCTCGCCGCCCCGTCCCGATGGGCCATCGAGGCGCTCGCGTCGAGCACCAGACGCACGGTGACGTCCTGCTCGATCTCCGACTCGCGCACGTAGAAACGGTCCGTGCGGGCGAAGAGGGTCCAGTCCACCCGCCGGGGGTCGTCGCCCGGCTGGTAGCTGCGGTACTGGCTGAACTCGACCCCGGGGCCCGGCCGCGGGCTGGGGTGCTCGCCGGCCAGGAAGCCCTCCACCACGGTCCGCGCCAGCAGACGCAGGTCGCCGATCGCGGCCAGCGTGTCCGGGTCGAGGAAGCGGTGGCCCGGGCCCGGCATTCAGGCGATGGGGCTCCGCGGCTCGCCGACGCGGTCGAGCACGTCGCGCGCCAGCCGGTCGGAGGTGATCCGCTCCGCCTGCCCCCGGAAGTTGACCAGCACCCGGTGCCGGAGCACCGGCGCGACCAGCGCCGTCAGGTCGGCCACCTGGACGGCGAACCGGCCGTGCAGCAGCGCCCGCGCCTTGCCGCCCAGGATCAGCGCCTGGCCGGCCCGCGGCCCCGCCCCCCAGTCCACGTACTCGCGCACCGCCTCGACCTCCGACGACTCGGGTCGAGTGGCCCGCACCAGCCGCGTCACCCACTCCACCAGCGCGTCGCTCATGTGCACCTGGCGCACCAGCCGCTGGGCGGTGAGGATCTCCTGGCCGCTCATCACGGCCTCCACACGCGGCGAGCGGTCGCCCGTCGTCTCGGCCAGGATCCGGCGCTCCTCGTCGAGGGTCGGGTACTCGATCCTGAGATTCAGCAGGAAGCGGTCGAGCTGCGCCTCCGGCAGCGGGTACGTCCCGGTCTGCTCGATCGGGTTCTGGGTGGCGAGCACGAAGAAGGGCCGATCCAGCGGGTAGGTCCGGCCGGCGTAGGTCACCTCGACCTCCTGCATGGCCTCCAGCAGCGCCGCCTGGGTCTTGGGAGGGCTGCGGTTGATCTCGTCGGCCAGCACGAGGTTGGCGAACACCGGTCCGCGGCTGAACCGGAAGACCCGCCGGCCAGTGCCGTGCTCCTCTTCGAGGATCTCGGTGCCGATGATGTCGCTCGGCATGAGGTCGGGGGTGAACTGGATGCGCTTGAAGGAGAGCCGCACCGCCTCGCCCAGGGTGCGCACCATGAGGGTCTTGGCCAGCCCGGGGACCCCCTCCAGGAGACAGTGGCCGCCCGCCAGGAGGCCCACCAGGAGCTGCTCGACCGTCTCCTCCTGGCCGACGATCACCTCGCCGATCTCGCGGCGCAGCCGGTCGAGGCGGGAGAGGACGTGCTCGAGCTCGCCCTCGGTGAGCGGGCGCCCCCCGGCCGTGGTCTCCGTCATGAGGTCATGGCGTGGATCACGATGTTGACGCCGAAGCGGGTGTTGTCCACCGCCAGCCACCGCTTGTTGCGGTAATCGTAGTCCCACTCGCAGCCGTAGTCCTTGTTGCTGTAGAGGACGCCGATGCGTCCGTCCACCTCGATGGCCTTCAGATAGTCGTGCACCAGGTCGTCGCCCCAGCCGTTGAGCTCGAAGCCGGTGGTCGGCGGACCGTCCTCGAAGCGGAAGAAGGCGCTGTAGAGGTCGTGGTCGTTGGCGATCTTGGCCAGCGCGCCGTCGCCGAAGAGCTCCGCCATCTGGGCCTCGAAGGTGCGGGCGAAGAGCCCGTCCACGTCGTGGTTGCAGTCGTCCACGAAGACGAAGCCGCCGTGGGCCACGTAGTCGGCGAAGTTGCGCGCCTCGGCGCGACCGAACTCCACCAGCCGATGGCCGCTCAGGTAGCAGAAGGGCGACTCCAGCATGCGGCGGTCGGCGAGCGGCACCACCCGCTCCTCCGGATCGACTCGCAGGGTGGTGTACTCGATCAGGGAGTTGAGCAGGTTCGACGGCATCCGCTCGTCCACGTCCCAGTCGCCGGACTCGTAGGCGAGCCGCGTGAAGACGAAGTCGCTCATCGCCCGGGCGACCGTCGGCCGCCCTCCGTCAGACGGCGTCCGACAGGCTGGTGAAGGTGAAGTCGCGGACCTTCATGGGCGGGATCAGGGACCCGTCCATCCGCATCGGCCTGCCGAGCTGCTCCAGGTTGTTGAGCATGATCACCGGGCTCTCGTTGAAGCGCATGTTCTTGATCGGGAAGGCGATCTTTCCGTCCTCGATGAAGAAGGTCCCGTCCCGCGTCAGACCGGTGTAGAGGAGGGTCTGCGGATCCACGGTGCGGATGTACCAGGTGCGGGTGACCAGCACCCCCTTGCGCGTGTCGGCGATCATCTCCTCGAGGCTGGCGTCGCCCCCCTCCATGATGCCGTTGGCCGGGAAGGGGATCGGCGCCGCCGCCACCTTGCACGCCCAGAAGCGCTCGCAGAAGAGGTTCTTCACCACCCCCTTCTCGATCCACACGGTGCGCTCGCGCCGGCGGCCGTCGCCGGCCCACGGCGCCGCGGGGACGTCGGGGTGGGAGGGATCGGAGTAGAGAGTGACCCGCTCGTCCACGATCTTCTCGCCCAGGCCGGTCCTGCCCTCCGGGCGCGAGAGGAAGCTGCGCCCCTCGTCGGCCCGCCGCCGGTCGAAGTTGAAGATCATGTTGCGCAGGAGACCGATCGAGGCCGCCGGCTCCAGGATCACCGTGTACTTACCCGGCTCGATCGCCTTCGGCTCGCGCGACATCGCCGCCTTCTCGATCGCCACCGCCGAGGCCGCGCCGGTGTCCAGCTTGTCCGCATCGTTGACGTCGCGCGCCACGTAGCCCGAGCCGGTGCCGTCCTCGGTGCGCACGGTGACCGAAAACTCGGCCTGGGTGCTGGGGTGGTAGGCCCACAGCCCGGCGGTGTTGGCCATCGCCTGGAAGCCCGCGCCGTGCTCCAGGAAGCCCGCGGCGACGAGATTCTGCTCTCGCGACGGCTCGATCGATGCGGCCGCCGCCCGCGCCCGATAGGCGGGGTCGATGGCCGCGGTCGAGTCGAAGTAGGCCTTCGACTCGACGTACTGCTGCTGCCCCAGCACGGGCATGAACTCCGGGTTCTCCGGCGCGAGCTGGGCCAGCTCCTCCGAGCGCCGCACCACCTTCTCGAGCGACGGGTCGTCGAACTCGTTGATGGTGGCCGTGCCGGAGCGCTTGCCGAAGTTGGACTGGACCACCAGGGTGAGATCGTTCACCGCGCCGCTGGTGGTGACGGAGTTGCGGGCGTACCGGATGTTGCCGCCGCGCTCGCCGTCGAGGTTGGCTTCGCAGCCCTCGGCCTTCGAGTAGGCCAGGGTCTTGTCGAGGATCTCTTTCGCCTCGGAAGCACTCAGGATCGTCATCTTGGTCTGGGTCCCCTTCGCCGGCGAGCGCTCAGATCTTGCGCTCGGTGTTGATCACGTTGACGCCGTTGAAGCGCGCGGTGGAGCTGCCATGGGAGACGGCGCTGATCTGCGAGGGCTGGCCCTTGCCGTCGAAGAACGACCCGCCCAGGCGGTAGTCGCGGTCGTCGCAGATGGCGACGCAGGAGTTCCAGAACTCCTGGGTGTTCGACTGGTAGGCCACGTCGCGCAGCA
>JAWWBN010000272.1:0-4717 GCA_033720955.1 Thermoanaerobaculia bacterium
ACCAGGACCAGGTCCAGGTCGATGGTGCGCGGGGCGTTGCGGGCCGGCCCGCGGCGCCGTCCCAGCGCCGCCTCCAGCTCGCGCAGCCGCCGCCGCAGCTCCGCCGGCCCCAGCCGCGTCGACAGCAGCACCGCCGCGTTGAGAAAGCTCGGCGTGCCGGGCGCGCCGACCGGGGGCGTCTCCCAGACGCGCGAGAGGGCGAGGAGACGGCCGAGCCCGGCCAGCCGCCGGAGCGCCCGCGGCAGATGGCGCTCCGGCTCGACGTTCGAGCCCACAGCGACGACCACCCGGACGGGCTCGGCGCCCCGGCTCACCGGGACCCGGAGTCGGCGAAGTCTTCCCGCGTGCGCACGATCTCCACCCCCACCGAATCCGCGAAGCGCAGCGCCCCCGGCTTCTCCACCCGTACTTCCGCCGCCGGCGCCCCGTGGTCGCGGATCGCGATCTCGGCGATCTTCTCCGCCATGGCCTCCACCAGATAGTGCGACGACTCCTCCACGTGGGCGATCACCGCCTTGGTGAGGGAGCGGTAGTTGATGCTGTCGCCGATCTGGTCGGACCGCCCCGCGGGCCGCAGGTCGGCGTGGAGGGTGATGTTGATCACCACCTCCTGCCGCTTCTCTCGCTCCCAGTCGTTCAGGCCGACGATGGTCCGCAGCCTGAGGTCGCGGATGAGGATGCGGTCTCGGGTCTTCCGGCTCTCCGCCATCAGCGCGCCGTCCCCAGATGCTCGCCGCCGTCCACGGGCAGCACCACCCCGGTCAGAAAGTCGCTCTCCGCCAGGAACCGGACCGCCCGCGCCACCTCGTCCGGCCGCCCGGTGCGGCCCAGGGGCACCCGCTCGCCCCGCCGTCTCCACTCCTCGGTCTCCGGGTCCACCCCCGGCGGAGGCAGGATCGCCCCGGGAACCAGCGCGTTGACGCGGATCGCCGGGGCCAGCTCCCGCGCCGCGACGAGGGTCAGGTGCAGCAGCCCCGCCTTGGAGGTGCCGTGATGGGCGAACCCGGTCCACAGGTTGAGCGCCGAGAGGTCGGAGATGTTGACGATCGCCGCCGGCTCGCCGTCGCGGTCGGACTCCCGCAGGAGCGACGCCGCGTGGCGTACGAGGAGGAAGGGGGCGCGCAGGTTCAGCGCCTGGACCTCGTCCCACTCCCCGGCCTCGATCTCCTCCAGCGGCCGCGCGACGAAGCTCGCCGCACTGTTGACCACCACGTCCAGGCGGCCGAAGCCCTCGTGGACGCGGTCGATCAGGCCGGCGACCTCCTCGGGGCGGGTGAGGTCGGCGCCGAAGGCGCGCGCCTCGATCCCGGCGGCCTCGAGATCGGCGACGGTCCGCTCGGCCCGGTCCCGACTGCTCCCGTAGTGGACCGCCACCCGCGCGCCGGCCCGGGCCAGCTCGGCGGCGATCGCCCTGCCGAGCCGGTGCGCGGCGCCCGTCACCAGGGCGACTCGGTCTCGAAGATTCATCGACGTATTCGAATGTCCCGGGCTGTGACGAACTCCACGGAGGGCTGTCGATCGGGTATTCAATAGTACGGCAGCGACGACCCACCCGAGAAGCCGCGGCCGATCCCCATCCGCCCGTGAACCAGCAGCGACCGTCACCTCACCCGCGTAGCACCCGGGAGGGGTTTACCCTGGTGGAGCTTCTCCTGGTGGTCGGGATCATCGGCATCATCGCCGCCATCCTCCTCCCCTACTTCGTCAACGCCCTGCAGAAAACGCGGCAGAAGCGCACCATGGCGGAGATGCACGAGACGGGCAAGGCGATGACCACCTGGTTCCTGGACCAGGTCTCCGGGGCGGCGGCCGGGGCCTCCACCGGGCCCTTCGACATGAGCGACTACGGCGCCGCCGTGAGTCCCGACGTCATCGAGGAGCTCCTGGTCCCGGTCTACCTGTCGCATCTGGAGCGCCACGACGCCTGGGGCAACCCCTTCGAGTACTTCCTCCGCTCGGACCGGCTGCAGGAGAGCGACGACGTGATGGCGATCCGCAGCCCCGGGGACGACGGCAACTTCGCCAGCAGCTACGTGCCGGGACCCTTCCGCTCGACCAGCTATGGCGAGGACATCGTCTGGGCGGACGGCACCTTCGTCCACTGGCCCCAGAACTGACCCGGCCGTCGGGCCGGACGGGCGCTCAGCGGCCGTCGAAAAGCGACTCCGCGGCGAGCCGCCCCTGCAACCGACAGGGCCAGCGGGACGAGACGGGGGAGCCGCCGGAGCATCCGGCGGCCGGCGTATCATCCGCCAGGTGACCACCGGGATGCGCCGCACGGCCGCCGGCCTCCTCCTCGTGGCGACCGGAGCGTGGGCGGAGCCGCCTCCGGCGCAGGAGGTCCTCGGCGCCCCGGCGGCGATCGGGGAGACCCGCGGTGCCCTCGTCCGCCTGCCCGCACGGCTGCGGCTGCGAGCGCAGCCGTCGGCCGAGGCGCCCACCGTGGCCATCCTGGACGGACCGCGCGAGCTGGAGGTGGTGGAGCGCCGGGGCGACTGGATCCAGGTGCGCTGGGACGACCGCCTCCTCTGGGCCAGCCCGGAGACCGATCCCGGCGTGGCGGGGCTCCCGCCGGCGCCCGAGACGGCCACGGCCCCGGCCTCCTCGGCGGTCGCGGACCCGGCTCGGCTCGAGAGGGCGCGCGCCGCCCTCGGCGCCGGGGCGCGGTCGCGGCGGCTGGGCCCCTTCCATCTCCTCACGGACCTCCCCGAGGGCGATCTCCTCGACGATCTGGACCGGGTCGCCGCTCAGCTCCCCGCAGCCTACGGGGACCGGTTCGGCCTCGACCCCGGCGACCCGCGCGAGCTCGCGGTGGTTCTCTTCCGCGAGGAAGCGGACTACCGCGTCTACCAGGCCGCGGAAGGGGTCTCCGGCGAGGGCGCCGGAGGACACGCGACCGGAGGAGCCGCCGCTCTCTTTGTCGGCTCGCGCCCGGCCGCCGATGTCCGCTCGCGGCTGGTCCACGAGCTGACCCACCTGCTCAACCGGCGGGCCCTCGGGGAGGCACCGCCCTGGCTCGAGGAGGCGATGGCCGGGGACCTGGGCCTGAGCCGGGTGGACCGCCGGGGCCGGATCGCCCCCGGGACCGTGGCCGGGAGGATCTACGACGCGGGCGGCCTGCTCGTGCGCCGCGATCCCCGCGCCGCGCTCGCGCTCCTGGCGAGCGAGACGGCGGCGGGCCGCGCGCCGTCCCTCGCCGAGCTGACCTGTCTCGACCTCGACGCCTTCGCCCGGCCGGAGGGCCGGACCCTGCGCTATCTGGCCGGCACCTTTCTTCTGCGCTATCTGCTGGACGGGCCGCGGGCGCAGCCGGAGGTGGTGCGCGAGCGCCTGGCGGCCCTCGCGCGCGGCGAGACTCCGGGGACCGGATGGCCCGCCGCCGGAGCCGCGGAATGGGCCGACCTCGAGCGCCGATACCGACGCTGGCTGCGGCTCGAGGCCAGCCGCCGGTAGACCGCCCGAGGGCCGCCCCCGCCCGGCGGCGGCGGCTATACTCTCGTCCTCAGGTCCTGGGAGAGGATGAAGCAGCCGCCCAACCGCCAGGCCTCGATCGACTCCCGCCGGATCGCGCTCGAGCGCGAGGTCAAGCTCTCCTTTCCCGCCTTCGACACCTTCGTCACCGAGTACTCGGCCAACATCTCCACCACCGGGATGTTCGTCGTCTCCGCCGATCCCCACGGCCCCGGATCGGAGCTCAACTTCGAGTTCAGCGTCGCCGACGACTGGAAGCTGATCCGCGGCAGGGGCCAGGTGGTGTGGGCGCGCACCCAGGACGAGGGCCCGGGCCGCCCGCCGGGCATGGGCATCCGCTATCTCGAGCTGGACCCGCAGAGCCGCCGTCTGATCCGCTGGATCGTGGAGAAGCACATCCGCGAAGGCGGCAAGCCCTTCGAGCTCGAGGCGCTGCGCTCGGCGGTCGAGGAGGCCCTCGAGGAGTCGGCGGCGGCGAAGCCCACCCAGGTCCGTCGGCCGCCGCGCTCGGCGCCCTTTCCCGAGCACGTCGTCGCCACCCGGACCGCGCGGCCCGGTCCGTCCCGGCCGCGGGCACGGATCGCCGGCTGGGTGGGGGCCGCCGTCGTGGGCATCGCGATCGTCCTGCTGGTCTGGCTGAGCGAGGTCGGCCCCCGGCTGACCGGGACCGCGCCGTCGGGGCAGGGCGCCCCGGCCGGCGGGCCGGGCTCCGGGCAGGCGACGGCCGCCGCCACGGAGAGCCCCGCGACGCCCGCGACCGGCGACGAGGCGACGCCGGGCCGTCCGACGCTCTCCGAGGTGTCGCGCACGGTCCGGTCGTGGGCGACGGCCTGGTCGAGCCAGGAGGTGGACGCCTACCTGGCCCACTACTCGGACCGTTTCCAGCCACCGGACGGCATGAGCCGCGGCGAGTGGAGAGCGCAGCGGGGCGACCGGCTGACGCGACCGCGGTTCATCCAGGTGGTGGTCAGCCGTCTCGAGACGACCCTGGACGGTGAGGGTCGCGCCGTCGCCCGCTTCTTCCAGGCGTACCGCTCGGACACCTACTCCGACGAGGTCCTCAAGGTGCTCGAGCTGGTGTGGGAGGGCGACACCTGGAAGATCGCCGCCGAGCGGGTCGTCGGGTAGCGCCCTATCGCACCACCTCCGTGGGCGGGTCGGCGCGGTACCAGCGGCGCCGGGGAGGCGCGGCGCGGCGCCGGAAGACCTCCTCGTGAGCCCCCCCGCGGGCGCGTCCCAGCCGCAG
>JAWWBN010000273.1:0-4661 GCA_033720955.1 Thermoanaerobaculia bacterium
GATGCCCAGGCGCTGGCGCCACACGTCTCGCCGCCCGGGGTCGGGGGCGAAGCGGGCCGGGTCCACGCCGTAGGGGATGACCCGGGCGGCCGGGCGCGGGAACCCCAGGGCGCAGACCCGGTCCACCAGCTCGGGCGAGCAGCCGGTGAGACACCGCATTCGCGCCAGGGCGCGGCCGACCCAGCGGCGCACCAGCGGCTTCTCGGCCAGGAAGACGTCGCTGCCGTGGAGCCCGGCGCCCACTGCCAGCCGGCGGTGGAAGCTCGACGCCACGAGCCCGTTCGGCACCACCCAGTGCCCCTGGAGCAGATCGTAGGAGCCCCGCTCCAGCTCGGCCGCCACGGCCCGCCGGGCGCCCCGCAGGTAGAGCGGGGTCACCGCCGCCGCCAGGGAGCGGATCCTCTCGTCCGAGCTCAGGCTACGGCTGTAGCCGATCAGCTCGAGCCTCTCGGGCGCGTAGCGGAAGGAGCGCACCGCCACCCCGCCGTCGTCCCAGCTCTCCTCCACTCCCTCGGCGTGGGGCGTCAGCACCGTGACCCGGTCGCCCCACCCGACCAGACCCCGAGCCAGATCGCGAATGAACGGCCCGGAGGTGTCGTCTTCGAAGCGCGGATAGGTCTGGGTGAGAAAGAGGAGGTTCAGCGCCTCACCCCACCCGGTCCTTCACCGAGTAGGTGTCGGAGCGGTGGAAGTTCTTGAAGGTGATCATCTCGCCCACCAGCCCCGTGGTCAGCACCTGGATCCCCAGCAGCATCAGGAGCACCCCCAGCAGCAGCAGCGGCCGGTCGGAGAGCGGCTGGCCCAGGAACCAGAGCACCGCGAGATAGGTGTTGATGGCGAGCCCCGCCGACAGCGACGCGAGGCCGATCACCCCGAACAGATGCAGCGGCCGGCGGGTGTACTTGGTGATGAAGAGGACCGTGATCAGGTCGAGCAGGCCCTTGTAGAAGCGGTCCCAGCCGTACTTGCTGACGCCGTGCCGGCGGGCGTGGTGGACGACGGCGATCTCGCCCACCGTGAAGCCGCGCCGGCTGGCCAGCACGGGGATGTACCGGTGCAGCTCGCCGTAGAGGGCGATCTGCTCGAGCACCTCTCGGCGGTAGGCCTTGAAGCCACAGTTGAAGTCGTGCAGATCGACCTGGGCCAGACGGCGGGTGGCCCAGTTGAAGAGCAGGGAGGGGTACCGCTTGGAGGCCGGGTCGCGGCGGTTCTTCTTCCAGCCGCTCACCAGGTCGAGCCCCTCGCCCTCCAGCTTCTCGAGAAAGCGAGGGATCTCGCCGGGGTCGTCCTGCAGGTCGCCGTCCATGGTGATGACGATGCCGCCGGCCGAGGCGTCGAACCCGGCGCACAGAGCCGCCGCCTTGCCGAAGTTACGGCGCAGCTCGACCAGCTTGACCCGCGGGTCGCGGTCGTGCGCCTCCCGCACGCGGTTCGGGGTGCCGTCCCGCGAGCCGTCGTCCACGAAGATGATCTCGAAGCTGCGGCCGTGCTCGTCGAGAACCTCCGCCACGCGGCGGGCGAGCTCGCCCACGGTCCCCTCCTCGTTGAGGACGGGCACCACCACGCTGACGTCGAGGGCCTCCCCGCGAGCGGACCTCGGCGCCTTCTCCGCCGCGATTACCCCAGGCTCCATGCGACTGGATCCTATCAACCCTCCTCCTCGGCAAGCCGGTCGCGGACGACCTGCATGTCCTCCCAGGTGGGCCGCTTGAAGGAGGCGTTGCGGAGCAGCGCGGCCGGGTGGTAGGTGGCCCGGGTCGGCACGCCCCGCACCTCGTGCCACTGCCCCCGCAGTCGGCCCAGGGGCGCCCTGGTGTCCAGCAGGTTCTGCGCCGCCACCCGGCCCAGCGCCACGATCACCCGCGGCTGCACGAGCTCGATCTGCCGCTCCAGATACCCGCGACAGGCCTCCGCCTCCTCGGGCTCGGGGTCGCGGTTGCCGGGCGGCCGGCACTTGACGATGTTCGCGATGTAGACCTCTTCACGGCGCCGCCCGATGGCCGCGATGATCTTGTCGAGCAGCTCCCCCGCCGGGCCGACGAAGGGCAGGCCCTGGCGGTCCTCCTGCGCCCCCGGCCCCTCGCCGATGAACATGAGCTCGGCGTCCGGGTCGCCGGTGCCGAACACGACGGTGCGCCGGGTACGGCTCAGGCCGCAGCGGGTGCAGGCCGACGCCTCCTCGGCGACGGCGGAGAGGCGTGCCGCCCGCTCCCCCGCGTCCCCGGCGGCCTTCCTCCCCGCCGGGGAGCGGGCACCTCGGCGCGGCAGGTAGAGCTCGCCATAGCCGATGCCGTCGAGGTACTCGAGCAACCCCGCGACGCCGTCCGGGAGTCGGTTCAACGGTCGATCGCGGGCGCCTCGGTCTCGACCCGCTCGAGGGCCTGGGCGAACTGCGACACCAGCTTGGCTGCCAGCAGACGCTTGGACTGCCGCTCCAGGAAGAGCGGCTCGCCGAGGCGCGAGAAGACGGTGACCTCGTTCTGCTCGCTCTCGAAGCCGGTGTCCTCCCGCGAGACGTCGTTGGCGACGATGAAATCGGTTCCCTTGTCCGCCAGCTTGCGCCGCGCCTCGCTCTCGAGGTCGTCCGTCTCGGCGGCGAAGCCCACGATGACCGCCGCGGGCGCCACCTCGCGCAGGCCGCTCAGAATGTCGGGATTCGGGGTCAGCTCGAGCCGCTCCCAGCCCTGGCTCTTCTTGAGCTTGCGGTCGGCGGCGCTCTGGGGCCGGAAATCGCACACCGCCGCCGCCATCACCACCAGATCGGCGTCCGCGGCCTCCCGGTAGACGGCGTCGCGCATCTCCAGAGCGGTGACCACGTCCACGCGCTCGACGCTGGGAGGGGTGGCACGGTCGACGGGGCCGGCCACCAGCACCGTCCGAGCCCCCTGGGCCGCCGCCTCGGCGGCGATGGCAAAGCCCATCTTGCCGCTGGACCGGTTCGAGAGGAAACGCACCGGATCGGCCGGCTCGCGGGTCGGCCCCGCGGTCACCAGGACCTTGCGTCCGGCCAGCAGCCCGGGCTCGAGCGCCCGCTCGAGCGCCGCCACGATCTCCTCGGGCTCCACCAGCCGCCCGATGCCGGTCGCCCCCGAGGCCAGCGGTCCCACGGTGGGCCCCAGCAGCAGCACGCCGCGCTCCACCAGCAGCTCCACGTTGCGCCGGACGGCGGCGTTCTCCCACATCTCGTGGGACATCGCCGGCGCCACCACGACCGGGCCCTCGAAGGCCAGCGCGGTGGTCGTCAGGAAGTCGTCCGCCAACCCGTGGGCCAGCTTGGCCAGGGTGTGCGCGGTCGCCGGGGCCACGCAGAGCAGATCGGGCCACTGGGCCGCGGTGATGTGCAGCTCCTCGCCGCTGCCGCGGCCCGACATGTACTCCTCCTGGTAGACCGGGTTGCCGCTCAGCACCTCCAGGGTGAGCGGCGTGACGAAGGCGGTGGCGCCGCGCGTCGCCGCGCACCGCACCTCCCAGCCCCCGGCCCGGAGCAGGCGGATCAGCTCCGCCGACTTGAAGGCGGCGATGCTCCCGGTGACGCCGAGCAGAACCTTCCGCGACCGGCTCATCGGCCGGACCTTACGCGTCCGCCTGCGTCTCGGCCTCCGGCGCGTCCTCGGGCGGCGGGCCGTAGTCCCACTCCACGTCGCCGGTGCGGATCTCCCGCATCGCGGTCAGGACCGGCTTCTTCTCCGCCCGCTCCGGCTGGTACCGCCCGCCCTGGATGAGACGCTCGGCGCGCTGCGCGGCGAGCAGGACGAAGCGGAATCGGCTGTCGATCTTCTCGGGAAGGGTGGTCATTCTGGCTCGGCTCCTCCGGTTCGACCCGGATCCTCCGTCCGCCCGGATGCCGCGACACCTGCGAAACTCTCCAGGACGCTCCGGACCTTCGGAGCGATCCGCGGCAGACGGTGTCGCTTTTCCAGGATGATGGACGCCAGGGCGAGACTCGCCCGCTCCAGGTCGTCGTTGATGATAACATACTCGTACAGCTCGTAACGCTCGATTTCCCAGAGGGATACGGCCAGGCGCCGGGAGATCTCCGCGTCCGGGTCCTGGGCCCGGCGGCGCAGCCTCTCCTCCAGCGCCTCGAAGCTGGGCGGCACCACGAAGATGCCGTGTGCCTCCGGGTGGCGTCGCAGCAGCTTGCGCGCCCCCTTGACCTCGATGTCGAGCACCACGTCGACGCCCGCCTCGAGCCGCGGCAGAACCTCCTGCTTGGAGGTGCCGTAGCGCCGCCCGTTGTACTCGGCCCACTCCAGGAAGAGGTCCTCGGCCACCATGCGGTCGAAGGTGGCGTCGTCGACGAAGTGATAGTCGCGCCCGTCCACCTCCTCGGGGCGGGCCCGCCGGGTGGTGTGGCTGGTGGAGTGCTCCACCCCGCCGATCGGTCGCAGCCTCTCCTCCATGAGCGTGCGGATCAGGGTCGTCTTGCCCGTGCCCGAGGGCGCCGAGATGATGAAGATCTCGCCGGGCGGCGGCCGCTCGCCGTGCGCGCTCATTCGACGTTCTGGAGCTGCTCGCGGAGCTGCTCGCAGAGGAGCTTGCCGTGCACCACGGAGCGGGTCATCTCGGCGTCGCGGCATTTCGACGCCACGGTGTTGAGCTCACGCAGGATCTCCTGGGCCAGGAAGTCCAGCCTCTTCCCCACCGCCCCCTCGGCGGCC
>JAWWBN010000274.1:0-4654 GCA_033720955.1 Thermoanaerobaculia bacterium
CAGGCGCACCGCGGCGAAGCCCAGCCGCCCCGCGCCGGCCGCCGCCCAGGCCGCCGCCGCGACCGCCGCCCCGGCGGCCGCGCGGGCGGCGGTCCAGGTCGCGGGCGAGAGGGGGTTGTCTGCCGAGTCGATGAGTCCGTCCCCCCGTTCCACGGCCCGCCGGAGCCGCTCCGGGTAGGCGCGGCCGTGGACTCCCGCAACGGCCTCGTCCAGCCCCGCCGGCGGACCGTCGTCCGCGGTCAGCTCCTCGAGGCCCAGCTCCTCCACCGAGGCCAGCACGCCACTCAACCGCGCCGGCACCTCGGGGAAGCCCGCGGGCACCCGGTGCTCCAGACAGCGGCGGTCGGAGAAAATCCGGGTCTCGAGCACGCCGGGATCATACTCGCTCCCGGCGGTGCGGCAGGGCCACGCCCAGGCGCGCCAGCCGGCGCTTGGCGCGGTGGACCAGCGAGTCCACGCTACCCGGGGTGAGCCCCGGCCCCAGCCGGCGGGCGATCTCGCGGCTGGTCATCCCCTCCAGGAAGGCCAGGTAGAGGATCTTCAGGTCCCGGCGCGGATCCCGGGGGCCCGCCGCGTCCCGGCAGCGCAACAGGAAGATGCGCCGCCGCTCGCGGTTCAGCAGCCGCTCCTCCGGCGAGCGGGCGGAAGAGTCGACCGCCCGCTCCGCGGGGTCGGCCTCGACGTGGGCGGGTGGGGTGACCAGCAGGTCGCGCCCCCGCTTGGCCGCCGCCGCGGCGCGCAGCCGGTCGAGCACCACCGTCTCGGCCACCCGCCCCAGGTAGGCGCCCGCCTCGCGGCCGTCGGCCGCGCGGCAGAGGACCAGGCTGCGGGCCCCGTTCTCCAGCAGCTTGCAGTAGACGTCCTGCAGGAGATCGTCCAGCTCCTCGTCGCGCACCGCGCCGCCGCTGCGGCGCAGGGCCCGGCGCACGCCGCCCTTCAGACGCGTCCCGAAGGCCCGGACGAACTCCTCCCAGAGCCGGGGGTCGCGCTCCCGGGCGCAGCGACGCACCAGCTCGGCCATCGAATCGATCGGCATCTCCCACTCCTTCCTCGAAAGGAGCGGAGACGACCGTCGAGCCGTCCGAAGAGACGCCAGCGAAAGGCTGACGCGGGCAGGGAGCCAGACTGTAGCACGGCGCTCGGGAGAGCGCCACCCGGCGGCGGGCGGTCTCGGCTAGCGCAGCTTCTCTTCGACGAACTCGACGTGCTTGCGGATCTTCGGGTCGTACTTCTTGAGCTTGAGCTTGCCCGTCGAGAGCCGCTTGTTCTTCGTCGTGGTGTAGAAGGTGCCCGTTCCGGCGCTGGAAACGAGCTTGATCTTGTCTCTCATGGTGTCTCCCTGCTGGGCAGCCGCCGGTTGGGGCTCGGATGGCGGGGTCGACGGGACTTGAACCCGCGACCTCCGGCTTGACAGGCCGGCGTTCTAACCAAACTGAACTACGACCCCGTTCCCGCACGACTCCGACGGCGAGGCGGGCTCGCCTCCGGAGCGCCGAGGCGGCGAGTCTAAGCAAGAGCCGAAGCGGAAGTCAATCGCGTCGTGTCATAATCACTTCTCCCGGTTTCGCCGGGGACCCCGTCGAAAACCGACCCCTCCGGGCGACCGGCTACGGGTCGCCCCGAAACTCTCCCTCCACGACTCCAAGGAGGCCCTTCATGCATCAGGTTCCCGACCTTCCCTACGATCCCGACGCGCTCGAGCCGCACATCGACGGCCGCACCATGCGGATCCACCACGGCAAGCACCACGCCGCCTACGTGGCCAACCTGAACAAGGCCCTGGAGGGCCACGACGCCCTCGCCGCCAAGAGCGTGGAGCAGCTCCTGCGCGAGATCTCGCAGGTCCCCGAGTCCATCCGCACCGCGGTCCGCAACAACGGCGGCGGCCACGCCAACCACAGCCTCTTCTGGCCCAGCATGAGCCCGAACGGCGGCGGTGAGCCCGACGGCGACCTGGCGGGGACCATCGACCGCGACCTGGGCGGCTTCGCCGCGTTCAAGGAGAAGTTCTCCGCCGCCGCGGCCACCCGCTTCGGCTCCGGGTGGGCCTGGCTCACCCTCTCCGGGGGACGGCTCGAGGTCAGCAGCACCGCCAACCAGGACAGCCCGCTGATGGACGGCAAGACGCCCCTCCTCGGCCTGGACGTCTGGGAGCACGCCTACTACCTGAACTACCAGAACCGCCGCCCGGACTACATCTCGGCCTGGTGGAACGTGGTGGACTGGGGAGCCGTCGCCCGGCGCTTCGCCGCGGCGAGCTGAGGCGATCGGCATCGGCCCGGCTTTCCGGCCCCCGCTCCGGCGGGGGCTTTTCTGTGCCCAGAGAGAAAGAGCCACAATTGCGGCAATCTATACGCCGGTTTTTTCTTTACGGCGAGCCGTTTTTCACTCATCCTCCGCTTCTGCTCTCGAGCTTCCACCTCGGTCCGAGCCCCTCCGCCGACCGTAACCTCCTGATTCTTCGGAAGATGGACACTTCGCGATAGCCGCCTCGGCAGCCGCGGGCTCCCCAGCAGCGCCTGGCACAGCCGTTGCCCTCTCCACCGGCAGGCGCAACTGCCCGGAAACGGAGGCCCCATGAAAGCGATCGAATTCCCCAATCGGGAGAGGAGTGACAGGATGAGCACGATAGCGGGGAGGGAGCCCGATCCCTCGAGGCGGCAGCTCGACCGGTTCTTCAAGGCTCTCTCTGACGAGACCCGCAGAGAGATCCTGCGGCTCCTGGAGCGGCGGGAGATGGCCGTCGGGCAGATCGTCGATCAGTTCGACCTGTCGCAGCCGACGATCTCGCGTCACCTGTCGGTGCTGAAGCAGGCGGAGCTGGTGGTGGACGAGCGGCGGGGGCAGCGGGTGATCTATCACCTGCGGGAGAACGCGCTGGCCAGCGGCGTCGTCGGCTATTTCGGCAGCTTCCGCCAGTGCCGTCCACAGCTCTCCCTGCTGCAGCAGCGCGACGAGCCCGGGACGCGCGGCGTCGGGACCTTCAAGACCCACTGACGGGCGGGCAACGGCTCCTCGGCCCGGGTATACTGGGTGCACCCGGGTGGCCGAGGCGCCGACCCGGCGTGGCCGGAAGGCCGCGCCGGAGCTCCCCCGGGGCCTTGAAGGGCGGTGTAGCTCAGCTGGTTAGAGCGAGCGGCTCATAACCGCTAGGTCGGGGGTTCAAGTCCCTTCACCGCCACCATCCCGCCGCAGCGACGACGCTTGCACCTGCTCGACCACCTCTTCGACTTCTTCACGAGCCGCGCGCCGGTCGAGCCGCAGCAGCGGCTGCTCGTGGCCTTCTCCGGCGGACCCGACTCCACCGCCCTCGCCTGGGGGCTGCGGCGTCTGGCGCCGCGGCTGGGCGCCGCCGTCACCGCCGCCCACCTCGACCACGGCCTCGACCCCGGCGCTCCGGCCCGGGCGAGGCGGGCGGGCGAGCTGGCCGCCCGCCTCGAGCTGCCGCTGATCGTCGAGCGCCGGGAGGTGCCGCGGCTCCGACGCCCGGGGGAGAGCCCGGAGGCGGCCGCGCGCCGGGTCCGCTACGGCTTCCTCGCCGAGCACGCCGAGCGGCTGGGCGCCCGCTGGGTGGCCACCGGTCACCACCGGGACGACCAGGCCGAGACGGTGCTCCTGCGACTTCGGCAGGGCTCCGGTCTCGCCGGTCTCGCGGGGATCCGCGAGCGTCACGGCAGGGTGGTGCGGCCGCTCCTCGGGCTCGGCCGCGACGACCTGGCGAGCGCCCTCGCGGAGAGCGGGCTGACCCCGGTGACCGATCCCACGAACGCCGACCTCGCCACCCCCAGAAACCGGGCGAGGCGGCTGCTCCTGCCGCGGCTCGCGGAGCGCTCGCCCGGCCTCGACCGGCGACTCTCACGGCTCGCCGCCGCCGCCTGCGGCGCGACCGCGCGTCTCCACGAGCTCCTGGCCGCGCGGCTGCGTCCCCGGGTCGCCGGGCAGGTGGTCGAGGTCGAGCTCGGGCGGCTGACCGAGCTGCCGGCGCCGCTGCGCTCCTTCGCCCTCGCCTTGCTGCACGAGCGCGCCGGCGCCCCCTATCCGCCCTCGACCCGGGCCGCGAGCGAGCTCTTCCGCCAGCTCGAGCGAGGCGCCGGGGTGGGCTGCGACTGCGGCGACGGCTGGCGGTGGCGATCGACGGGCGGCCGGCTGCTGCTGGAGCGCCGGCCCGAGCCGACCCCGGCGCTGGCGTCCTTCGCCTACCGGGTGCCCCTGCCCGGCGAGATCGAGCTGGCGGAGATCTCGCGCCGCCTCCGGATCGCGCCGGCGGCCGTGGAGGGGTGGATGCTGCGCGGCCGGCCGTGGAGCGCCGGGCTCGCGCTGCCAGGCTCCCCGAGGACCCTGGCGGTGCGCAGCCGCCGGCCGGGCGACCGCATCCGGCCGCTGGGGTGCGATCACGACCGCCGGCTCAAGGAGGTGTTGATCGACCGCCGGGTGCCGCGGCTGGAGCGGGGCCGCCTGCCGCTGCTGTGCGACGGCGCCCGAGTGCTCTGGGCTCCGGGCGTGACCATCGACGAGAGCTGCCGCATCGGGCGCGACCGGCCCGTCTGGAAGGCCGAAATCTCGTAAGGGGAACGGATGAACGACCCTCAACTGCTCTACGACGCCGAGACGATCCGCCAGGCCGTGGCCGAGCTGGCCCGGAGGATCGACCGCG
>JAWWBN010000275.1:0-4639 GCA_033720955.1 Thermoanaerobaculia bacterium
CGACGTCGCTGTTGACGGCGTCCATCTGCACCCCCAGCGGGTTGACCCGGAACTGGAAGGCCCGCCGCTGGTCGAAGAAGGGGTCGATCATGAAGCCCACGGTGTCGTCCTGCGCGACCGAGTCGCGGTCGCCGTAGTGGGCGCGGATGGCGGAGGGCTCGGGGTCCGAGGCGCGGAAGGCGACGTAGAGGTTGTGGGCGTCGAAGCCGAGCTGCACGGTGGTCTCGACGGGGGCGGGCTCGTTGTCGGCAGGCGACCACTCCCAGGGCAGGGGCAGCGCCGGCGCGGCCTGCCAGAGCGGCTCGTCCAGCACGCCGTCCACCTTCACGGGATGGGTGGTGGGACTCAACCGGATCGGCGACGGAGGGGCGGGCTGGGTCGCCGCGGAGGGGGGACCCGGCAGGGCGGCCAGGAGCAGGGCTGCGGCCGGCGCTCCGCGGCGGAGGAGCCGGGTCAACGGTACTGTCCCTCGTCCTTCGCGCCTCGCTCCCGCAGCAGCCGGGCCAGGCGCGCGTGTCCGTGCCGGAGGGCTTCGCCGAGCGGCGTGCGGACCTCGGTGCCGCCGCGCCAGCTCTCCACCGGCACCGCCACGTCGGGCCTCGCCCCGGCGTCGAGGAGGAAGAGGGCCACCCGGTAGTGGCCCTGCGCGGCGGCCCGGATCAGCGGATTCTCGTCGCCGGGGACGACCAGGTCGACGTCGGCCCCCGACGCCACCAGCAGCCGGATCGCCTCCAGGTGGCCCGCGGCCGCCGCCGCGATGAGGGGACTGCCGTCGCCGGGGACGGCCGCGTCGGGGTCGGCCCCGGCGGCGAGCATCCGTCGCAGGAGGTCCAACCGGCCGGAACCAGCCGCGTCGATCAGGGCGTTGCCGTCCCCCTCGACACCCAGGTCGCCGCGTGCGCCGGCGGCGAGGAGCCGCTCCGTGACCCGGCGATGACCCGAGGCGATCGCGACCTGGAGAGCGGAGCCGTCTCCGGGCCAGGCGGCGTCGGGGTCGGCGCCCCGCGACAGGAGCAGCTCAACGAGGTCGGCCCGGCCGGAGGCGGCGGCGTGGTAGAGGGGGCTCTCGTCGCCATCGACCCAGAGGTCCGGGTCGGCCCCGGCGTCGAGCAGCAGCTCCACGGTCGCCGGGTCGCCGCCGCGCACGGCCGCGATGAGCGGGCTGGCGTCGCCGGGGGTGACCTGGTTGGGGTCGGCTCCGGCGGCGAGGAGGCGGCGCACGACCCGCCGCTGCCCGTGCCGCGAAGCCAGGGCCAGCGGGGGAGCGTCCCCGGCCGGGGCGCGGAGGGCGCTGGCGCCGGCGGCGAGGAGCTGCTCCACCACCTCCAGACTGCCGGAGATGGCGGCGGCTCCGAGGGGGGAGCGGGGGAGATCGGAGCCGAGACGGCGCTCCGGCGGCGCGAGCTCGGGGGTGGCGCCGGCATCGAGGAGGGCGCGGGTCATCTCGCCGTCGCCCCGCAGGGCCGCGACGACGAGCGGTGTCCCGAGCCCCGGCATTCCGGCATCCGGGTCGGCGCCGGCGGCGAGGAGCCGGAGCGCCTCGGCGCGCTCGCCCCTCGCCAGAGCCAGCAGGAGGGGGGCCGCGGGGGCCGTCTCGGAGTCGGCGTTCAGGTCCAGGTCGGCCTCGACCCGCGCCTCGAGGTCGAGGTCGAGATCCGGGCCCGGGTCGGGTCGCCGATCGGCCGCGGCGGCGTCGCCGGCCTCGCTGACCGGGCGGGCGGGGGCCTCTTGGGGCGACAGGGCGCCCGTCGGCGCGGACTCGGCCCGCACCACCCGCAGAGGCGCGAGTCCCGTCAGGAGGAGCAGCGCGGCGGCGGTCAGCGCGAGGAGGTCAGGTCGTCCGGGCCGCGTGCGCGGCCGCCCCGGGTCCAGGATGGCCCGGATGCGGCCGGAGAGGGGGCCGCGGCGGGCCATCGCCACGGCGGCGAAGGGGGGCGGCTCGCGGCGCTCGGCGGTGGCCAGATCCAGCAGCTGGCGGGCGTATCCCGGCGCCGGGTGACCTCCCGCGAGGACCAGGTCGTCGCAGGCCCGCTCGGCCTCCACCAGGAGCCGGGCGGTGACCATCCACACCAGGGGATGGAACCAGAAGAGGGCGCAGGCGACCCGCGCGGCCATCTGCGTCAGCCAGTCTCGTCGGCGGACGTGGCCGAGCTCGTGCAGCAGCGCCGAGCGCCGGCTCTCGGCGGGCCAGCTCTCCGCGCCCCGGGGAAGGAGGATGACCGGGCGCACCACCCCCACCGTAAGGGGAACACGGATCCGCGGAGTGACCTGCAGACGGACCCTCGCCGGCGTGGTCGCGGGCGAGAGCTGGCCCAGGAGCGGCCACCAGCTCGAGTCGGGGGGCGGTTCGGCCGCGCTCCGGCAGAGCCGGCGGGCTCGCGCGACTCCGACCGCGAGATGGAGGAGCAGCAGAGCGGTGCCGGCGAGGCTCGCGGTCAGCAGGGCCGTCGAGAGGGACCCGGATGGGCCCGCGGGGAGGGGGGAAGCCGGGGTGGCCGCCAGAGGGCGGGTCGCGAGAGGGGTCGGTAGCGCCTCGCCGGCGGCCCCGAGCGCGGCGGGCGGCGGCGTCGCGGCGGGAGCCGCCTGGGCGGCGGGCAGCAGCGCCACGGAGAGGGCGGGCAGGGTCAGACGCGCGAGGGGCGCCACCACCGCCGTCGCCAGGCCCAGGGCGAGGACCAGGTGCCGGGTGGCGGCCGAGCGCCGGGAGAGCGCGAGGGCGGCCACGAGAGCGAGGACGAGGATGGTCGTGCTCTTGGCGACGAGCTCCAGCGCGAGAGGGGCGGAGAGGAGGGGCGGGACGGACGTGAGATCGATCATCGGAGGTCCTCCGGCTCGCGGCGGGCCGCGTCGATGAGCTCGGCCAGGCGCTCGAGCTCCTCCCTTGGCAGGTCGTGGTCCGATGCGGAGAGCAGGCCGGTGACCGCCTGGGTCACGGAGCCGTCGAAGAAGGTGTCCACCACCCGGGTCAGGACCGAGCGGCGGACCTCCTCCCGCGGGACGGTGGGAAGGTAGACATACCGGAGATCGCGCTCGACGTGGTGGACATGGCCCTTCTCCTCGAGCTTGGCCAGCATCGCGCGCGCGGCGGAGTAGCTCGGAGGGTCGGGGAGCCGGGAGCGGACCTCCTCGGCCGGAGCCTCGCCGAGCCGGTAGAGGATGTCCATGATCTGACGCTCGCGGCGGGTCAGGTCCTCGTAGGGGGATCGGCGGCTGCTCATGGGCCCTCCGGAGCAGGGTTGACGGTGCGGCTCTCGTTGGTGCTACGTTTATAGCACCCTGCGGGTTTCATAGCAACCCCGGGAAACGACCTCGGCCGGGCGAGGAGGTGAATCCGCTGCGGGACCTCTGGCGAAGATCGAAGGGACGCGGAAGGAGTACCATGACCGAGACGGACCAGAAGACCGACCACGAGACGCCGACCGGGGCCGGCTCCGGCGCGCCCGATCTCTTCACCCCCTACGACCTGGGCGGGCTCGCCCTGCCGCACCGTGTGGTGATGGCGCCCATGACCCGTAACCGCGCTGGGGAGGGCTTCGCGCCCACCGAGCTCAACGCCCGCTACTACGCGCAGCGCGCTTCGGCGGCGCTGGTCATCACCGAGGCCAGCCAGGTCTCGCGCCGCGGCCTGGGATACCCCGACACCCCCGGCATCTACGACGACGAGCAGATCCGGGGCTGGCGCCGGGTCACCCGGGCTGTGCACGACGAGGGGGGCCGCATCTTCGTGCAGCTCTTCCACACCGGGCGCATCTCCCACCCCGACCTGCAGCCCGACGGCCAGCTTCCGGTGGCGCCCAGCTCCGTCAAGCCGGAGGGCGCGACGATGACCCACGACGGCATGAAGCCCTTCGTGACCCCGCGGGCCCTCGAGACCGGGGAGATCGCGGCGATCGTCGAGGAGTTCCGCGCCGCCGCCGCCAACGCCCGCGAGGCAGGCTTCGACGGGGTCGAGGTTCACGGCGCCAACGGCTATCTGATCGACCAGTTCCTCCGCGACCGGACCAACCGGCGCGACGACGGGTACGGCGGCTCGCCGGCGAACCGCTTCCGGCTGCTGGGCGAGGTGCTGGCGGCGCTCTTCGAGACCTGGCCCTCCCGCCGCGTGGGCGTCCGGATCTCCCCGAGCGGCACCTTCAACGACATGGGCGACAGCGATCCCGAGGCCACCTTCGAAGAGGTGGTGTCGCGGCTGGACGAGCTCGACCTGGGCTACCTGCACGTCATCGAAGCCAACGAGACCGACCGTCGGAACGGCGCCACCGTCGTCGAGACGGAGCTGCTGCGCCGTCGGTACGGCGGCGCTCTGATGGTCAACGGCGGCTACGACCGGGAGAGCGGCGAGCGCGCGGTGGCGCGGGGGCTGGCCGAGCTGGTCTCCTTCGGCACGCCCTTTCTCGCCAACCCCGACCTGCCGCGCCGGCTCCGGCTGGACGCCGAGCTCAACGAGCCGGACTCCTCCAGCTTCTACGGCGGCGGCCGGGAGGGCTACGTGGACTATCCGACCCTGGACGAGGCGGAGGCCGCCTGACCGGCCCGGCCGCCCCTCCGGCCCTGCGGGCTGCCGTGCGGCGGCTCGACCGGGGCGTCCGGGTGGGGTAGGGTGCGGCCATGACGACCGCCGGGAGGGCCGACCGGTCCG
>JAWWBN010000276.1:0-4635 GCA_033720955.1 Thermoanaerobaculia bacterium
GACGTTGTTGTCGAGCGTGGGGTCGCGCAACGCCATGGAGGCGCCGTTGGGATCGGGGAAGCCAGGGCCGCCGTCCCACTCGACCCGGTCGATCTCGTTCGAGGAGCCGTCCAGCAGCACCAGCTCGTCCGCGCCGTTGGCCAGGAAGATGCCGGAGTACTCGTAGTCCACCGCGACGCCCCCGTTGAGGGCCGGGTTGGCCTCGGTCCCGAGGACCAGGAAGCCGCCGGCGGGGATCACCAGCGGGCCGCCGTTGGCGATCACGTGGCTGTCGAAGTCGTTGTCCCTGACCGTCCAGCCGTCGATGTCCACGGCGCCGCCGCCGGCGTTGTAGAGCTCGAACCACTCGCCGTCGCCATCGGAGACCGCAGCGGGGTTCTGGAGGATCTCGTTGATCACGATCTCCGGCAGCGGCACCGGCACCAGCTCGTTCACCGCGTCCGGCGTGTTGAGCGCCTCGCCCGGGGCCGGGGTGCCCGGAAAGCCGGGGAAGCCGGCGCCGTCGAAGTCGTTGCGCACCCAGTCGGCGGCCGTGTCGGTGTCGGCGCCGTTGGGGATGCGGGAGGCGCCGCCGGCGCCGAAGGGGTTGCCGTCGAAGAACGGCCCCAGCACGGTGGCGGAGTAGGTCCGGTCCGAGCCACCCCCGTCGCTGGCAGCCACGTCGTCCACCACGCGGTCCCAGGGTGTCGAGTCGAGGACACCGTCGTTGTCGGTGTCGAGGTCGTCGAAGAGCGAGCCGGAGAAGTTCTCCACCAGCAGGATGGTGAGGGTGCCGTTCTCCATGTCCTCGTCGTCGATCCAGTAGCCGCCCGCGTTGGTCACGCCCACGGGCAGGACGGCGTCGATGGTGCCGGCGCCCGAGCCGTCGCCCTCGATCTCCAGGACGGTGAAGGCCGAGTAGTCGGCCGAGGCGCTGCCGAAGACCTCGACGAAGGCCTCGGTGTCGGCGCCGGTGTGGTTGGCCACGAACTCGTTGATCACCGGATCCACGGGGCCGGAGGCGAAGGTCTGACCGGAGTTGGGAAACCCGAAGGAGTCGGGAGCCGGGCCGCTCCAGGTGAAGTCGGCGGAGTCGGAGCCGGTGCCCACCCGCTGCAGCGATTCCCCGATCGGAGTCCCGGAGCTCTCGGCGACGCCGATGTCGGTGCTCGACATCCCGGCGGCCGGTCCGTCGGCGGCGACGAAACTGCCCTCGTAGCTGAGGAACTCGACCACGCTGCTGCCGGCATCGACGAGCGCCACGCCGTCGGGCGAGCCGTTCTGAATGCCGTTGGTCGGATAGGAGAAGAAGAGGGTGCCGAAGCCCCCCTGCTGCGCGGGGAGGATGCCGGAGAGGGCCGTGGTGTCGTAGGACAGGGAGTTGGCGCCGTTGTAGAGCACCAGGCTCCACCCCGTGAGATCGGTGCCCGCCGGTCCCGCGATCTCGATCGCCTCGCCCACGTCGGTGCCGGTGTTGTCGTAATGGATCTCGTTGATGAAGACAGCCGCGGCCCGAGCCGGCGACGTCGCTACGAGGGTCAGGAGCAGGCCGGCCAGGGCGATCCGGGTCAGCGAGTGGGGGCGGCAGACGGGGCGCGGGGCGCGATCCGGACGCACGTCGGACATCGGGCAAACCTCCTTGGGAAGCGGCGTCTCGCGCGGCCGGAGCCGTCCGCGGCGGCGTCGCCAGTCATCGACCAGATGCCGACGATCCTACCTCCGCCCGAGCCCGACCGGTCAAATAGCGCGCCGTCGATAAGGTGACCCGCGGGAGCGCCTTGCGGCGAGGGGACCGCGGCGCTTTGGCTCAGGGCCGCCGGGCCGCGGCGGAGAGCTCCCCGACCGGCCGCAGCACGCCCCCACGCACCACGTGGACCACCTCCCGGAAGGCGGCGGCGTCGGCGCTCGGATCGGCGGCCAGCACGAGGAGATCGGCGATCTTGCCCGCCTCCACCGTCCCCAGATCTCCGCTCCGACCCATGGCGGCGGCCCCGCCGCGGGTCGAGGCCACGAGAACCTCCATCGGCGACATGCCGGCAGCCTGCATGGCCTCCATCTCGGCGTAGACCGACGGCCCGTGGAGGGTGAGAGGGTTGCCGGCGTCGGTGCCCATGGCGATCTGCACTCCGGCCCTGGCCAGCCGCCGCAGGTTGACGTCCCCGATCCGCTCCCGCTCGGTCAGCCGCGCCCGCCGCCGTGCCAGGGCCTCCTCGTCGGGCGCTCTGTCGTCCAGCTCCGCCGAGGCGGCCACCTTGACGCGGGTGGCAGGGTCCACGCACCGGTTCGGGTCGTCCACCGGCGGCTCGGTGGCGGTGGCCACCGCTTCGGCCAGCCGCTGGTAGCCGCGCGGCACCGTCAGGGTGGGGCAGTAGATGGTGCCGGTCTCCTGCATCCGGGCCACCAGCTCGTCGTCGACCTCTCGGTCCCAGACGCTGTGCACCAGCAGATGCGCCCCCGCCTGCACCGCCACCTTGGCCGCGCGCAGCTCGGTGGCGTGGACGATCAGCGGCAGCCCTCGGCGCTCGGCCTCCCGCCCGGCCGCCCTCACCGCCGCAGCCAGCTCCTCGAACGGCTGCCCTTCGCGGACGATGAACCACACCTTGGCGGCGTCGCTGCCGTGGCTCGCCAGATACTCCACCCCCGCGCCCGCGGCGGCCTCGTCGGCCAGGTGGATGAACTGTCTCTCGGCGGGCAGGTTGAGCCAGAAGTCGAGGGTCGAGAGGAGCGGCCCGGCCGCGGCGACGTGGGGCGCCTCGGTCGAGAGTTGCCCGGCGCGGCGCAGGTCCCAGGTCCAGGGGTAGCCGCCCACGTCGAAGACCGCCGTCACGCCGGAACAGAGATAGCTCCGATAGAAGCGCTCCGGCTCGGCCCGCAGCCGTGCCTGCACCAGCTCGTACGGATGCCGGTCGCGCACGTCGATGAAATCCGGGCGCCCGTCCACCCAGCCGGTCTGCGAGAAGTGCACGTGGGCATCGACCAGGCCGGGGGTGATCCAACGGCCCGTCAGGTCCACCCGCCCGATGCCGCCGGGCACGGGGCAGTCGGCGGCGCTGCCGGCGCAGTCGATGCGGCCACCCCGCAAGACCACGACGGCGTCCTCCACCGGTGCTGCCCCGGTGCCGTCGACCAGGGTCGCGCCGACCAGCGCGCGGGGCGGCGGCGGGGTGCCGGAGAGCGCCGGGAAGGCGCTGGTGACGGCGATCCTCCAGCCGTCGTCGGTCTCGACGAAGAGGCGCTCCGAGAGACCGCTCTGCTCCACGCCGTCGAAGCGCACACGGTAGCGGTAGGTGCCGTAGACGACCCCCGGCCGCACCGGCACGAGATCGAGATCGTGCGCCTCGAAGACCTCCGGCCACCCTTCGCCGGCGCTCGCCTCGAGGCCGGCGTAGCCGAGGGAGATGCCCTGGGCTCCGGTGCGGGCGAGCCGCTCCGACTCCAGATAGGTAGCCAGGTAGGCGTCGCGGTCGCGATCGCGGATCGCGCCCAGGTTGGTCTCGAAGAGGACGCGGGCCGCGGCCAGGTCCTCCGTCTCGCCGGCGCCCGCCGCCGGGACCGTCCCCAGCGCGATCACCAGGGCGAGAAAAACTGCGGAGTGCATGCGGATCATCGGCGTCTCCCTTTCGCCGTGGAGCTCCCCCGCGGGCCCCGAGCGCCCTGCGCCGGCCGGCTCAACCGTCGAGCAGCCGGTCCGCCTTGGCGGCCCAGACGAAGTCGCTCTCGGTGAGGCCGTCGATCTTGTGGGTCCAGAGCTCGATCTTCACCTTTCCCCAGGTGAGGAAGATGTTGGGGTGGTGGTTGACCTCTTCGGCCAGGGCGCCCACCCTGTTGGTGAAGTCGAGGGCCTGCTGGAAGTCGGGGAACCTGTAGAGCTTCTCGAGGTGGTGCTCGTCCACCACCTTCCACCCCCCGCCCAGCTCGTCGGCCAGCCGGGCGAGCTCGTCGCCCTCGAGCGGCGGCACCCCGCCCTTGCAGGGGATGCACTCCTTGTCGGCCAGCTCGGTCATGTCCGGAGGCTAGCAGACCCGTCGTCCCGCGGATCGACCATGGCTCCTCGGGAGGGATTCGAACCCCCGACCAATCGGTTAACAGCCGACCGCTCTACCACTGAGCTACCGAGGAACGCGGTAGGACCTGCGAGTCTAGGAACGCGCGGCGCGGCTTGTCAATCGGGTGCGGGGCCCCTCCAGCCATGCCCCTGGCCACCCCGTCGCCAGCGGAGTGCTGCCCCGGGTCGCCTGCGCAGGGCCGGCTCGTGGCGGTCGTTCGGGGTGGGAGGCCGCGGGCGCTGGGAGCTCCGGGGGTGGACGCCTGGGTGGACGCGGCGAGCTGCCCGGACTCAGGAAACTGAGGCTCGCCGCTCCGCTCGGCGGCGCGCCGGACCCCTTCGACCTGCCCCGGGGAGGGGTGACGCGCTTGCCGAGAGGCCACCGTCAGTCCACCCCCGGACCTCGGACGCGCCCGCTCCGACACTGCCTTGCCGACCGGGTCGCCTGCGAAGGGGTGCAAGTCCACCGGCCCGGCTCCCGACCCAACTCACCCCGGTCTCCCCGCCAAGCGGACGGCGAGCCCCAGGGCGATGGGGGTCGTTCCGCCGGACCGCAGCCTCTGCGCCCGCCCTCGAGAGCCCGACATGCCCTGGACCGGTCTCGGCACTGC
>JAWWBN010000277.1:0-4604 GCA_033720955.1 Thermoanaerobaculia bacterium
GGAGGTCAAGTCGGCCCGGGAGGGCAAGATCCAGCTCAAGGACAGCTACGTCGAGATCCGCAACGGCGAGGCCTGGCTGGTGGGCGCCCACATCGGCGCCTACAGCCACGGCAACCTGGCCAACCACCCGCCGGAGCGCGACCGCAAGCTGCTACTCCACCGGCGCGAGATCGACAAGATCTTCGGCCGCACCACCGTCCAGGGGCTCACCTGCATTCCGCTCGAGGTGCTCCTCCGGGGCAGCCTGGTGAAGGTCCGGCTGGCGCTGGCGCGGGGCAAGCGCCAGCACGACAAGCGGGAGACCGAGAAACGCCGCCGTCTGGACCAGGAGGCGCGGGAGGCGCTGACCCGGCGCAACTGAGGCGTCGCCGGAGATCGATCACTTGCCGCGACCCCGGGCGTGCGGCACAATCGAAAAGACAGCGGCGCGAGAGGGTCGCGACACGGACTCGCCCCGCTGCGGACACCTCGACCAGAAACGGAGGCTCGGGATGAGAACCAGGGGTAGGAGCCGCGTCGCCGTCGGCGTGGCGATGATGCTCGCTCTGCTGACGGCGACCGCCTCGCATGGCGCCGGCTTCAGTATCTTCGAACACGGCTCGAAGGCGATGGGCATGGCGGGGGCCTTCACGGCCCAGGCCGACGACCCCTCGGCCATGTTCCACAACGTCGGCGGCCTGGCCTTCTTCGACAAGCAGGAGTTTCTGGTCGGTCTCACCTACATCACCCAGACGAAGGCCGACTTCACCGGCGTCGATCCCTTCCCCGGGTCGGGCACCACGGAGGAGCTCGAGACCCTCGCGGAGATCCCGCCGCACCTCTACTGGGTGCGGCCGCTCAACGAGAAGTACAAGGTCGGCCTGGCCATCAACGCCCCCTTCGGCCTGGTCACCGAGTGGGAGAACAAGGACACCTTCACCGGCCGCTTCATCAGCACCAAGGCGGCGCTCACGGTGGTGGACATCAATCCCAACGTGGGGATCAAGATCTCCGACCGGTTCGGTCTCGGCTTCGGCGCCATCCTGCGGCTGGCCGAGGTGGAGCTCAATCGCCGCGCGCCGCTCATCAACCCCTTCACCGGGCAGCCCAACGACGTCGCCACGGTGGTGCTCGAGAGCGACATGGACAACGGCGTCGGCTGGCAGGTGGGCTTCCTGGCCAAGCCGACCGACCGCTTCTCGTGGGGCTTCTCCTACCGCAGCACCATCGAGGTGGACTTCGGCGGCGACGCGGTCCTGACCCAGATTCTCACCGGCAACCCGCAGCTCGACGCGGTCGTGGCGGCCAGCCTGCCGTTCAACGCCGGTCTGCCGATCGCCACCTCGCTCGAGTTCCCCGACGCCGCCAGCCTCGGGTTCGCCTACTCCTTCACCTCCAACCTGCTGGTGGAGGTGGACCTCAACTGGACCGGTTGGAGCAGCTTCGACCAGGTGGTGATCGACTTCACCAACGACGACCTGCCGGACGAGACGCTGCCGCAGAACTGGGACGACGCCAACCACTACCGGCTCGGGGTCCGCTACGCGGGCCGCCGGGGCGAGTGGCGCTTCGGCTACGTCTACGACGAGACGCCGCAGCCCGACGAGGGGGTGGGCCCGCTGCTGCCCGACTCCAGCCGCAACGGCGTCACCGTGGGCTACGGCTGGCAGGGCCGGCTGAACTGGGACCTCGCCCTCATGTACCTGCCCTTCAACACCCGCAGCACCAGCACCAACCGTGACAACTACAACGGCACCTACGAGACCGTCGCCTGGCTGCTGGGCGTCACGGTGGGCTGGTAGGCCCGGCAAGAGGAGAGACGAACGATGAGAAAGGTCAAGAACCGCACCCTTCTGGCGGCCCTCTCGCTGGCGCTGCTCCTGCCGGCCGTGGCCGCGGCCCAGGCGGACACCGGCAGCGCCGATTTCAGCCGCTTCGTGGCGATGGGAGACAGCCTCGGCGCCGGCTTCATGAGCGGCTCGCTGCACGAGGGCGGGCAGCGCAACAGTTGGCCGTCGCTGATCTACCAGCAGGTCAACGGCTCCGCCGCCGGCTTCGAGCAGCCGCTGGTCAGCTCTCCCGGGATCCCCGGGATCCTGGAGCTGAGGAGCCTCGTGCCGCTGGTGATCGCCCCGGCCGCCGGCTTCGGCAACCCCAACAACCTGACCCTCCCGCGCCCCTACGACAACCTCTCGGTGCCCGGCTTCACCATGGGCGACGCCTCGCAGACGGTGACCGGCAACCCGGTCATCGACGTCGTGCTGCGCGGGCTGGGCACCCAGCTCCAGCAGACCGCCTTCCTGCAGCCGAGCTTCGTGGCCCTCTGGCTGGGCAGCAACGACGTGCTGGGCGCCGCCCTCTCCGGCGTCGCCATCGAGGGGGTCACCCTGACCCCGGTCAACGACTTCGCCGTCGCGCTGGCGACCGTGGGCCAGACCCTCGAGGCGGTGGGCGTGCAGCAGGGGGCGATCGCCACCATCCCCAACGTGACCTCCGTGCCCTTCGTGACCACGCTGCCGCCGGTGGTGGTGGATCCGGCGGGCAACCCGGTGGTCATCGACGGCCAGTTCATCCCGCTGATCGCGGAGACCTCCACCGGGGTCCGTCCCCTGGGGCCGGGGGACTTCGTGCTGCTGACGGCCACCGCGGAGCTCGCGCAGGGCCGCGGCGTGCCGCCGCCCCTGGGCAACGCCGGGCCGCTCTCCACCTTCGTGGTCCTCGACCGCGACGAGGTGGCGGCGATCCAGGCGCGGGTGGACGAGCTCAACGCGCTGATCCGGCAGGCGGCCCAGGACTCCGGAGCCGCCCTGGTGGACGTCAACGCGATCTTCGACGAGGTGGTGGCCGAGGGGCTCAACATCGGCGGCATCGAGTACAGCGCCGACTTCCTCACCGGCGGGCTCTTCTCGCTCGACGGCTTCCACGCCTCGCCGATGGGCTACGCGATCATCGCCAACGCCTTCATCGACGCGATCAACGCCACCTACGGCGGCAGCATCCCGCCGGTGAACCTCTCCCGCTTCGTGTTCGGCGTCGAGGGCCAGCTCCCCATCGGCGGCGGCACTCTGGAGTTCGGCGAGCTGCGCTTCAGCCGCCAGGCTTGGCGGAGCCTGCGCAAGTCGCTGCGTCTGCCGACCCGGAAGGAGCTCAAGCGGGCGCTGAGAGCGAGCCAGCGCTCCGAGACGCGGCGGCTGCGTCTCTCCGAGCGCCCCGCCGACCGCCAGGCGCGGCTCGAGGCGGCGCGCTCCGGCGGCGGCAAGCTCCGCCGCCGCTAGCCGCCCGCCCGGCAGCCGGAGGTCAGCGGCGGCCGCTGCGCCGCCGCCGGCCGCCGGTGTCGCGGATCCGGTCCAGCGCCGTCTGCCCGCCGTACCGGGCCACGATGCGGTCGTCGTAGTCGTCGGAGACGCTGGCCACCGCCGCGATGGCGCCGAGGAGGTTGTTGCGATCCAGGGCGCGGCCGAAGAGGGCGTGGGAGAAGAAGATGTCCCGCCCGATCAGGGAGAAGCTGCCCACCGGCTTCTCGTGGTTGAGCTCCAGGAGGCCGAGGAGGAGCTCCTCGGTGGGATCCACTCCCTGCACGCAGTAGGCGGTCACCTCGATGGTGGTCTCCTCGGGGCCGTACGGCTCGACGGCGATCTCGAGCACGGTGCTGCCGTAGCCGACGTAGAAGTGCCCGGTCTCCGAGTCCAGGAAGGGTTCCTCGAAGAGCTCGCCCAGGAACTGGTGCACCCGCCCGTGGGTCTCGCGGTGATGCTCGTGCTCGAACTCCATGGGGCTCCTTTCCCGCTTATCCTAGCAGCGCGGGCCGGGCCCCGCGTCCCCTACAATCCCCCTCCCATGGACTCGATCGTGGTGCGCGGCGCGCGCGAGCACAACCTGCGCAACGTCACCGTCGAGATCCCGCGCAACAAGCTGGTGGTGATCACCGGGGTCTCGGGCTCGGGCAAGTCGTCCCTCGCCTTCGACACCCTCTACGCCGAGGGTCAGCGCCGCTACGTGGAGTCGCTGTCGGCCTACGCGCGGCAGTTCCTGCAGCAGATGGAGAAGCCCGACGTGGACTCCATCGAGGGTCTCTCGCCGGCGATCTCGATCGAGCAGAAGTCGGTGTCGAAGAACCCCCGCTCCACGGTGGGCACGGTGACCGAGATCCACGACTACCTGCGGCTGCTGTTCGCCTCGGTGGGGGTGCCGCACTGCGCCTCGTGCGGCCAGGAGATCCGGCCCCAGACCGTGCAGCAGATGGTGGACCGCATCCTCGCCCTGCCGGAGAAGTCGCGGGTGGTCCTCTACGCGCCCTACGTGCGCGGCAAGAAGGGCGAGTACCGCCGCCAGCTCGAGCAGATGGCCCGCGAGGGCTTCGTCCGCGCGCGCATCGACGGCGAGATGGTCGACCTCGGGGGCGAGCTGCCGGTCCTCGACAAGCAGAAGAAGCACACCATCGACATCGTGGTGGACCGGCTGGTGGTCAAGCCGGGGATCGAGGCGCGGCTGGCAGACTCGCTGGAGACCGCTCTCAAGGTGGGGGACGGGCTGGTGGTGGTGGGGGCGGCCGGCCAGTCGGAGGAGACCCTGTCGCAGAACTACGCCTGCGCCGACTGCGGCACCTCCCTGACCGAGATCACCCC
>JAWWBN010000278.1:0-4603 GCA_033720955.1 Thermoanaerobaculia bacterium
CCCGGCGCTGCCGCCGATGTCGAGCTTCAGGCAGGCCTCCGAGCGGATCCGGTTCGGGTAGCCGAAGATGAGCTCGGCCTCCTCGCCCGTGTGTCGGAGCACGACCCCCTGCGAGACGTCGCCGCCGAGGGCGAGATAGGCGTCCACCAGCCGGTCGCCGCCGAAGAGGGCGACCAGCGCCCCGAGGGCCAGGAAGACGCCGAACGGCAGCTTCGACTTGAGACCGAGACGCCGGCCTGCGAGCAGGACGACGCCGGTGAGCGAGCCCGCCAGGGCAGCCACCGCCACGGTGGCCACCACCCCCTTCCAGCCGAGAAAGGCGCCGACCAGGGCCAGCATGTTGACGTCGCCCAGACCCATCCCCTCCTCCTTGCGCCACCAGTACCAGACGTTGATCAGCAGGATCAGGAGACCCGCCCCGACCAGGGCGCCGGTCACGGCGTCCAGGAAGCTGGTGCGCGGAAGCCATCGCTGGAGGAGAAGCCCCGCCGCGATGCCCGGCAGCGTGATCGCGTCGGGCAGCAGGAAGTGCTCGGCGTCGATGGCCGCCAGCGCCACCAGCAGGGTGCAGAAGATCATGCCCGCGAGGGCCTCTCCGGTGAGCCCGAAGCGCGCGACGCAGAGGACGAAGAGGAGCCCCGTGACGGCCTCGACCAGGGGATACCGGGCCGAGATCGGCGCCCCGCAGCGGCGGCAGCGGGCCCGCAGGAGCAGGTAGCTCAGCAGGGGCACATTCTCCCAGGCCGCCAGCGCCCCGCCGCAGTACGGGCAGCGCGAGCGCGACCAGCCGAGCCTCCGTCCCCGGGGCAGCCGGTGGATGACGACGTTGAGAAAGCTGCCGAAGGCCAGGCCGACCGCGCCGGCGTAGACGAGCGCGAGCGCCGGGGAGAGCACGACGGGAGTATACGGCCCGGCCGCCGCCCCTAGCCGCCGCCGGCCTGCGGGGCGCGGCGTCGGCGGGCGAGCCCGACCCCTGCCATCAGCAGCAGTGTGGCCAGGGTGAGCGCCGCGCCCCAGGTCACCCGCGGGTCCCAGAAGACGAGCTCCACCCGGTGCTCCCCGGCGGGCAGCTCGAGACCGATCTGCCCGGCGGCCGTGGCGTGGACCCTGGTCTCGAGGCCGTCGACGATGGCCCGCCAGCCGCGATGGTAGGTGAGCCCCACTACCAGGTAGGTGGCCGACCCCGCGCGGTAGGCGAGGGAGTGGCGACGTGCTCCGGCGGTCATCGCCCAGGCCCGGGTGTCGAGAGCCGAGCGGGTCCTGCCGGCGGGACGCCCGGGGGCGATCCAGTGCTCGCGCCGGGCCAGCCGCAGCCCGTCGGCCAGCGCCGCCTCCGCGGCCCGCGCCGCCGTCGGGTAAAAGACCACCTCGGGGACGAAGCGCAGCCGCGGCAGCCGGTGGGGGTTGGGCTCCACCGCGGCCTCCGGGTCTCGCCCGGTGAGCCAGCGCGACCGCAGCGCGGCCTCCAGGGGCACGGGCCGGACCAGATGGCTCACCCCCCAGGCCCCCAGCAGCCGGCGGCGGGCCTCCCCGTCCCCCCGGCTTCTCTCCAGGAGGTCCAGGGCCCGCCGCGCCGCGCCGGTGAGCATCAGGTCGGTGTCGGGGTTCAGGGCGTAGGAGAGGCCCCAGAGGGTCCCGACGTAGGGCTCCAGGCGATCCACCGAGCTCCACAGCGCCGCCGGCCCCGGCCGGTCGGTGACCAGTCGGATCGCCGGCGCGCGGCTGCCGCGGTCGTCGACCCAGATGCGGTCGGCGGCGGGGGCGAGCCGGCGGGCGACGGTGCCCTCGGCCAGCACCGTGGGGTAGGGAACGGTGGGCAGCAGGGCGCGGCCGTGGCGGGCCAGGTCGGCCGCCAGCAGCGCCACCAGGGCGATCGCCAGCCAGGGCTCGCGGGGGCGGGCGAGGCGGTGGGCCAGCAGGAGGAGGAAGGTGACGGCCGCCACTCCCGCCGGCACCCAGGTCTCGCGCAGCAGGAAGCCCACCGCCGCCGCCGTCTGCTCGTCGGTCCACGGCAGGGGGCTCGAGGCGTTGACGAGCCACCGCCCCACCTCCGGCCGGAAGGTCAGCAGGAGCGGCGGCAGGGCGGCCAGCGCGACGACGACGCCGGCGACCGCCGTCGGGAAGTCGGCAGCGCCCCGGTCGCCCCTCCGCCGTCGCTCCAGCACCGCCTGCCAGCCGAGCGCCGCGGCGAAGGGGAGGGCGGCGCCCGGGAGCAGGAGGAACTTCTCCGGGTAGCGGAAGACCGTCCATCCCGGCACGGTCTCGGCCAGGAGGGCGTAGACCGGGTTGTGACGCCCGAGGGCGACGAGGAGGCCCACGAGCGTCATGCCCGCCCACGCCAGCCGCCGCGGGATTCCGCCCCGCAGGAGCGCCGCCATCGCCAGGACCAGCACCGGGATGCCGGCGTAGATCGAGATCAGGTAGGGGAAGTCCTGGTCGTGCACGGGCCAGCCGAACCAGCGCCGGCCCGTTTCGCTCAGGGGGTCGCCGAAGAGCCGCGGCGAGACGTACTCCGCCAGCCGCACGGGAGCGGTGGACCAGGTCGTCGCGTCGGCCGCGGAGAGACCGCTGGAGCGCGCCGACTCACCGAGCTGGCCGACCGCGGGCAGGAGCTGCACGGCCGCCAGGGGGAGGGCCAGGGCTCCGGCCAGGGCCAGCCGGGTCAGGGCCCGGGGTGCGGCCCGGGGCCGGTCGATCGCCAGGCAGGCGGTCGCCACGATCGACACCAACACCGCCACCGGCTCGCCGGCGAGAAGCTGGAGGGCGAAGAGCGCCGCCAGAGCGGCCACGGCGCCCGCCCGCGGTCGCGGCGCTGCCAGAAGACGGTCGGCGGCCAGGAGCACCCAGGGGAGCCAGGCGTAGGCGGTGTACCCCGGCACCCAGCTCGCGATCCCCAGGGCGACCCCGCCGGCGGCGAAGCCGGTCGCGGCCAGCGCCGCCGGGGCGTCGTCACAGCCCAGGCGCCGGGCCAGCAGCCAGGCGCCCACGAAGCCGAGAGCGGCGTGCAGGCCCAGAGCCAGGTGGAGCGCCGTCACCGGATCGAGTGCCAGCGCCAGCCAGCTCGGCGGATAGAAGGCGGCGTAGTTGGGATTCGAGAGGATCGGCTGGCCGCCGTGGACCGTGGGATTCCACGCCGGCAGCCCCTCCCGCGCCGCCGCCGCGAAGCCGATGCGCAGCGGCAGGTGGAAGACGGGGAGATCGCGCACCGCCAGCAGGGTCGCGGGGCGCAGCAGGGGCGCGACGGCCCAGAGCAGGGCCGCCGCGCCGGCGGCGAGAGGGAGACGGCGGGTCAGCCGGTCGCGCATGCGCGGACGACCCGCTTCATCGTCTCGACGCCGTCTTCGAAGGCGGCGATGGGGATCTTCTCGTCCACGCCGTGGATGCCCCGCAGATCGGTCGAGTCGAGAACGAAGGGCGAGAAGCCGTAGGCGGGGATTCCGCGCAGACGGAAGTGCCGCGAGTCCGTGACCCCGGGGATGAAGGCGGGAACGACGGGGGCCACCGGCTCGAGCGCCTCCTGGACGCAGCGGAAGACCGGGTGGTCGGTCGGCGACGGCTCGGCCGGGGGCGAGGCCAGGAGGACCTCGATCTCGGCGTCGTCGCCGACCAGCCGCTCCAGCTCGGCCAGCAGGGCGTCGCCGTCGGTGTCCGGCAGCAGGCGGATGTCGATCCGGGCCTCCGCCCGCTCGGGTGCCGTGTTGATACGGCTGCCGGCCTCGATCACGTTGACCTGGATGCTGTCCGCCAGATAGCTGGGGATGCCGGGCAGCAGGCGCCGGCCCGGCTCCTCGTCGGCGACGATGCGGTCGAGATCGGCCACCATCTTGCGGAAGGCGGTGCTCTCCAGCGGCTCGATGGCCTCGAAGTAGGAGCGCGCGGCGTCGGTCACCCGCAGCTCGAGGGGCCTCTCGAGAACGGCCGACAGCGCCCGCACCAGCCGATGGGGAGCCGTGTGCAGGTTGAGCACGGAGCCGTGGCCGCCGCGGCCGCGGGTGGTGAGACGCAGCCAGAGCGGCCGCTTCTGGGTGACCTCGATGCCCCACCAGCTCAGCCGGCCCCGGTAGGCGCGGTTGTGGCCCCCCTCGTTCAGCACCGCGGCGACGTCCTCGAACTCCTGGGGCCGGTTCTGGAGCAGCCAGGCGGCACCGTCGCCGCCGCCGCTCTCCTCGTCGGCGACGGCGAGGAAAATCACCTCCCGGGTCCGTCGGGCGCCGCTCCTGGCGAGGTCCAGAAAGGCGGCGAGGTGGGCGATCCCGAGGCTCTTGGCGTCGAGAGCGCCGCGCCCCCACAGCACCCCGTCTCCGCTCCCGGCGTCGAAGGGCTCGCGGCTCCAGCCCTCGCCCGGCGCCACCACGTCCATGTGGTGAAGGAGCAGCAGCGCCCCCTCGGCGGGCTCCTCCGCCTGGAGCCGGGCGAGGAGGTTGGCGCGCCCCGTCGAGGAGACGATGAGCTGGGTGGCGATCCCCTCGCGGTGGAGGATGCGGCGCAGCAGCCCGGCCGCCCGGTGCTCGTTGCCGGGCGGGTTGGAGGTGTCGATCCTGAGGTACTCCTCAAGCCAGCCCACCGCCTCGGAGCCCGCGGCGGCAGGGGGCGCGGCGAGCAG
>JAWWBN010000279.1:0-4499 GCA_033720955.1 Thermoanaerobaculia bacterium
AGCACCCGGTCGAGCTCGAGCGGGTGCCCCACCGACTCGTGGATGGTGAGCCAGAGGTGCGAGGGGTCGAGCACCAGGTCGTACTTGCCCGGCTCCACGCTCTTGGCCTTCAGGATCTGCTGCACGTGCTGCGCCGCGGTCCGGGCGTCCTCGCGCATGTCGTAGGAGGCGCGGTAGTTCGTCACCACGCCGGCGACCTTCTCCTTCGGATCGCCGTCCATGTACTCCCAGCCCATCCCCATGGGAGCGGAGAGGGCCTGCCGGGAGCGGAACTTGCCGCTCTCGGCGTCCACCGCGGTGACGTTGAAGTTGGGCCAGATCCGGTGCACGTCCTGGTCAATGTAGGAGCCGTCGGTCGAGGCGAAGTACTTCTGCTCGTTCACCAGGAAGAGGAAGCTGTTGATGAAGTTGGCGCCGTTGCCCATGGCCAGGGCGTTGACGTCCATCATCATCTCGACCTTCTCGCTGATGGGCACGTCGAACGAGTTCTTCCGGATGGGCGTGCGCCAGGAGACCTCGCCGACCCCCCGAGCGGGAGCCAGCACCACCGGCTCCGTCTGGATCGTGGCGTTGGCCTTGGCGATCGCCACCGCCTGCTCGGCCGTGCGGGCCAGCGAGTCCTTGTCCACCGTCGAGGTCGCGGCGAAGCCCCAGGTGCCGTCGGCGACGACCCGCACGCCGGCGCCGTAGGACTCGGTGTTGACGATGTTCTGCACCTTGTCCTCGCGCGTGATCACGAACTGGTTCAGATAGCGCCCGATCCGCACGTCGGCGTAGGTCGCGCCCTTGCCGCGGGCGGCGTCGAGCGCCGCGTCGGCCAGCGTCTTCTTGTCGCCGGTGGGAATCGGCCCGGTGGCTCCCAGGAGGCTCCGGGCCCCTCCCATCACCGGGATCACCAGGGTTCCCATTCCGACGCCGCTCAGACGTAGGAAGTCTCTTCTATCCAAGACGCGCACCTCCTCTGGAAGCTTGGTTCCGTGGCTTCAGCCCCGTACTACGTCGATTCACGGGCCCGGGTTTCCGTCGCGGCCCGAGTGTAGCCCAGCCCGGCTCTGACACTCCGCGACCCTCACGGGTTCCGAAAAATGGTCTGCCGATCCAAGAACGGGGCTCCGGGACACCGCTCCCGCCGCCGAGGACGCGAATTCGGTGCGCTCTCCGGCGCGAGCTCCCGGTCCCGGGCCAGCGCTCGGACGAGAGAAACAAACTCCCTGTCTGGAGCAACTTAGCCGCCTGGGACGGCTCTTCCCTCCCCCTGTCCCACCGTCGCCCGGGTTCGGGATCGCGGAGCTCCGGGGCTTTTGGCATCTACCTTGCTTCTCCGGGCCGTGTGGCAGCGAGAGACGGACACCTGAAGGCCTTCGCGGCCACCACGGCTTTCCCATCCGGCTTCGCCGGGTGATCCTCCCGCCAGAACCATCCCCCACCCCCTTCCCAGACCGGCCGGTCGCTTCGGCGGCCGGCCCGGCCTTCTTCTGGGGTCCCGCTTCCCGGTACCATCTCCGGCGATGAGCCAGCCGGCCGATGGGCTCGAGCCCCGGGAGCGGGAGCGCCTGGACCGCTCCCTCGAGGACCTCGAGCGGCGGCGCCGGGCCTGGGCGGAGCTCCCCGTCGCGGGCCGGGTGGGGTACCTGCGAGCCCTGATCGAAGGTTTCCGCCGCGTCGCCCCGGGCCAGGTGGCGGCGGCCCTCGAGGCCAAGGGGATCGACCCGGCGTCGCCCACCGCGGGCGAGGAGTGGATCGCCGGGCCCTACGTGACCGTCCGCACGCTTCGGCTGCTCCTCGCCAGCCTGGAGCGGATCCGCGACCGCGGTCGGATCGAGATCCCCGCCGCTCAGCTCCGCCAGGTCGCCGGGGGCCGCCTCGCCGTGCGGGTCTTCCCCACGAGCGGCTACGACCGGCTCCTCTACACCGGCTTCACCGCCGACGTCTGGATGCGCGACGGCGTCACCCGGGAGAACCTGCCCGACCACGTCGCCCCCTCCTACCGGGGCGAGCCCGGTCCCGGCGCCGTCGCCCTCGTCCTGGGCGCCGGCAACGTGGCGTCGATCGCGCCCCTGGACACGGCCCACAAGCTCTTCGTGGAGGGCCGGGTCGTCCTCCTCAAGCTGAACCCGGTCAACGACTACCTCGAGCCCTTCTTCGAGGACGCCTTCGCCGAGCTCGTCGAGGGCGGCTTCGTGCGCATCGAGACGGGCGGGGCCGAGACGGGCGACTACCTCTGCCGCCATCCCCGGGTCGAGGAGATCCACATCACCGGCAGCGCCCGCACCCACGACGCGATCGTGTTCGGGACCGGCGAGGAGGGGCGCCGGCGCAGGGAGCGGGGCGAGCCGCGGCTGACCAAGCGAATCACCAGCGAGCTGGGGAACGTGAGCCCGATCATCGTGGTGCCGGGCCGGTGGAGCGAGGGCGACCTCGACTTCCACGCCGAGAACCTGGCCACCCAGATGACCCAGAACGGCGGCTTCAACTGCAACGCCACCAAGGTGATCGTGACCCACGCCGGCTGGCCGCAGCGGACCGATCTCCTCGAGCGGCTGGGAGGGGTGCTCGGTGGGATCGACCGGGTCGCCTACTACCCGGGCGCCGAGGAGCGGTGGCGGCGGTTCGTCGGCGCCTACCCGCAGACGCGGATCTTCGGCGAGGCCCGGGGGGAGGTGCTGCCGCCGGCCCTGGCGGCCGGGCTCGACCCGGCCGACGACGGGCCCGCCTTCCGCGAGGAGTCGTTCTGCGCCTTCACCGCCGAGGTGCCCCTGGAGGCCGACGGCGCCGCGGGCTTCCTGGACCGGGCGGCCGAGTTCTGCAACGAGCGCCTGGACGGCACCCTGAACGCCGGCATCACCGTGCACCCCGCGACCCGGCGCGAGCTCGGCGAGGAGCGGCTGCAGGGGGCGATCGACCGCCTCCGCTACGGGTCGGTGGCGATCAACCACTGGCCGGCGCTGGCCTACGGCCTGGGCAGCACGCCGTGGGGCGCCTATCCGGGCCACACCCCGACCGACATCCAGAGCGGCATCGGCGTGGTCCACAACACCCTGATGCTCGAGAAGACCGAGAAGGCGGTGATCGACGGCCCCTTCCGCGTCTTCCCCAAGCCGGTCTGGTTCGTCAGCCACCGCACGGTGCACAGGGTCGGGCCGCACCTGGTGGAGCTCGAGGCCTCCCCGGGGCCGCTCAAGCTGCCGCCGATCTTCTTTCACGCCCTCCGGGGATAGGTCGCGAGACCGTCGCTCGGCGCGGCCCGCGGCAGCGCTGACGGCGGGCGACGTGCGCCGGCGTCGGGTCTCGTGCTACGATCGGCGAAATCCCAATCGTAAGGGGCGCGCTCCGTGCCAGCCCGGCCACGCGGCCGAGGGACGCGGCAGCCCTCGCGCCCACGACGCGCTGCTCGCGCAAGGAGGCCGAAATGCAGCCGAGGAACCTCTTGATTCTGGTCCTCGTCGTGCTCGTCCTGATCCTGTGCATCCTCCTCTGGCGGATCTGGATGGGTGGAGGCTCGCTCTCGGGCGCGCCCGGCGCCGGCAGCGGAGGCGCCCACGGCGGCGTCTGCTCCGACGCCGGGAGCATCTACCCCTCCCAGCCCAATAGCTGCTTCGAGGTGGAGGTGGACCCGGTCTCGAACTGCGAGGTCAGGGCCACGCTGCGGTGCAGCGGGCAGGGGGACGTGATCGACATGACCTACACCCCGGGCCGCAAGGACTCGCAATGCTGCCCCTCGGGCCAGATCGAGCAGGTCGACTGGTCGTGCGCGCCGAGCGAAGGAGAGGCCCAGAGATGCGTGTTCCGATACCAGCTCAACTTCTAGCCTCGCGCGTCGGGCCGCGGAGCCGGGCGGCAGCGCGGTCGGCGACCCTGGCCCTGGCGGTCTCGATCGTCGCCCATTCCACTCTCGGGGCCGGCGAGGAGGCCACCTCCGGCGCGGCGGGACGAACCCCGCCCAGCCCCGTCTCCGAGAGCGGCTCCTGGCGCACCTACGTCTGGCCGCCGATCGGCGGGGCCGGCGGAGACCACCTCACGCTCGAGATCGACTCGCCCGTCCTCCTGCCCCGCCCCGGCGAGGGCGCGGAGGCCCCGACCGTCGTCTACGAGGCCCTCAGGGGAGGTGGGGAGTCGGCGCTGGAGATCTGGGGATGGCGAGCGGAGCCCGCGGGGTGGGCCGAGCTCGGCAGCTTCGGCCTCTTCGACGCCGGGAGCTTCTCCTTTCTGGGCCTCGTCCCCGTTCGGGGCCCGGCCGCCATCTCGCTGCGCCGAGCCTGGTGGCCCGCGCCGCCCGTGCCACCCGTGCCGCCCGACAACGGCGGCGACGAAGAGGTGGACCTCACCGAGCAGCCCGCCGTGATCACCGACGGCTCGCCGACCGTCGACCGCCAGCCGGCGGGCGACGGCGACGCGGAAGAGGCCGTCCCCGTTTCCGGGCTGCTCAACGTGACGCCGCTCTACGAGCGAGTCCGCGAGGCGGCGAAGTCGATGGCGGCCGCGCACATGGGCCAGAAGGC
>JAWWBN010000280.1:0-4454 GCA_033720955.1 Thermoanaerobaculia bacterium
CCAGGGGATGGCGCGGGCGCTGGAGCTCGTGGCGCAGCGGGTCGACGACTCGGGCGCCAACCCCTTTGCCCCACGAGCGCGGATCGAGTACATGAGGCGGCTGGAGCCGCCCGGCGACCCCGCCGCCCTGCTGGCCTACCGCTACCAGCTCGGCTGGCTGCTGCTGCTGGCCGGACGGACCGACGAGGCGATCCGGGAGCTCGAGGCGGCCGGCGAGCTGCGCCGGGCGACCCCCGCCCCCGGCCCCGGCGCCGCCGAGCTCCACTCGGCGCTGGCGGTGGCATTTCTGCGGCTCGGCGAGCAGCAGAACTGCCTGGAGCGTCACGACAGCGACTCCTGTCTCTTCCCGATCCGGGAGGCCGGGCGGCATCGGGTCGAGGAGGGGTCGCGCCGGGCAATGGCCGAGCTCGAGCGAGTGCTGGCCGAGTCCCCTGGCGACCTGACCGCCCGCTGGCTCTTGAACCTGGCCGCGATGACCGTCGGGGAGTACCCCGCCGGCGTGCCCGAGGGGCTGCGGATCCCGGAGACCGCCTTTCGCTCGGAGCACGACGTCGGCCGCTTTCCCGACGTGGCCCCGAGCGCCGGTCTGGCCGCGGTCGGTCTCGCCGGCGGCAGCGCCGTGGACGACTTCGACGGCGACGGGCTGCTCGACGTGCTGAGCTCGTCGTGGGGGTCGCGCGATCCCCTTCGCCTCTTTCTCAACAACGGCGACGGAACCTTCACCGATCGCGCGCGGGAGGCGGGGCTCGAGGGAATCGGCGGCGGCCTCAACCTGGTCCATGCGGACTACGACAACGACGGTGACAACGACGTCTTCGTTCTCCGTGGGGCCTGGCTGGGTCCGCTGGGCCGCCAGCCGAACTCTCTGCTGCGGAACGAAGGCGACGGTCGCTTCACCGACGTGACCGTGCGCGCCGGGCTGGCCGACCTGGCGCCCACCCAGACAGCGGCGTGGGGCGACTACGACGACGACGGCCGCCTCGACCTGTTCGTGGGCGCCGAATCGCTGGGGTCCGACCGCTATCCGTGCCGGCTCTACCGCAACCAGGGCGACGGCACCTTCCGCGACGTGGCCGCCGAGCTGGGGGTCGTCTCGGGCGGCTTCGTCAAGGGCGCGGTGTGGGGCGACGTGGACAACGACGGCCGCCCCGACCTCTACCTGTCGAGGCTGCAGGAGCCCAACCAGCTCTTTCTCAACCAAGGGCCGGCCCCGGAGGGGGCGGCCGGCGGCCCCTGGCGGCCGTTCGCGGAGGTCGGCGGCGCGGCCGGGGTCTCGGAGCCGGAGGTCTCCTTCCCCGCCTGGTTCTTCGACTACGACAACGACGGCTGGCTCGATCTCTTCGTGGCGGGCTACGAGATCGACTATCTCGAGGCCGACGTGGAGGCGGTGATCGCGCACCTCCTGGGTCGCCGGACCACCGAGGCGCGTCCGCGGCTCTACCGCAACGCGGGCGACGGCACCTTCGCTGACGTCACCACCGCCGCCGGGCTGGACCGCCCCCTCTACGCGATGGGGGCCAACTTCGGCGACCTGGAGAACGACGGCTTCCTCGACTTCTACCTGGGAACGGGGACGCCGTCGCTCACGGCGCTCGTGCCCAACGTCATGCTGCGCAACGAGGAGGGGCGCCGCTTCCGGGACGTCACCACCGCCGGGGGCTTCGGCCACCTCCAGAAGGGGCACGGCGTCTCTTTTGCCGATCTCGACAACGACGGCGACCAGGACGTCCACGTGGTTCTCGGCGGCGCCTTCTCGGGCGACGTGTACCAGAACGCCCTCTTCCTGAACCCTGGGCACGGCAACCGCTGGATCACCCTCCGGCTCGAGGGGGTTCGCGCCAACCGGTCGGCGATCGGCGCCCGGATCCGCCTCGAGGTCGACACTCCGGCGGGTCCGCGCACGATCCACCGAGCCGTCTCCACCGGGGGCAGCTTCGGCTCCGGAAGCCTGCAGCAGGAGATCGGCCTGGGCTCGGCGCTGCGGGTTCGCTCCGTGCAGATCCGCTGGCCGGGAACCGGTCGGCCCCAGACTCTGGGGACGCTCGGGATGGACCGGATCTGGAAGATCCGCGAGGGTGCGCCACCCGAGCCGGTGGATGTGCCGGTGCTCGATCTCGGCCGTGGGAGGAGGCCGGCCGGGCCCGCGGAGCGCTGACCGGCGGCGCCGAAGCGGCCTCCCGGGTGAGCGGACCGGCGTCGGTGCACCGCGCGGCATTGCCGGGTCGCGGTTTCCGTGGTAAGTGTTCCGACATCGACTCAGTTCGGCGCGCTTCCTGACCAGGGGAGGCAGCCCCGCCCTCGAGGGTGCTGCCGGCGGGCCTCGGGCTCACGAGGATCTGACGCGCCAAAGCAGTTTTCTTTTTCTCCTGGAGGAGCACGAGATGCGATCGAGTTTCCTGCGCGCCGGCCTGGGCGCGGCGAGCCGAGGTGCGGCCTTTCTGACCGTCGCCGCCCTCCTCGCCACGGCGCCCCCGAGCGCCGCCGGCTTCCCGGCGAGCGTCGATTTCGAGGGCCGGGCGGTGGACGCGACCGGTGCGCCCCTGTCCGGTCGATTCCCCGCCACCGTCACCTACTTCGACACCGAGGGCGAGCGTCTCTACGCCGAGACCCACGGCGCCGTGATCTTCGAGGCGGGCCGCTTCCGGCTCGTGCTCGGCGCCGGCGAGCCGGTGGGCGACGAGCTCCACGCCTCGCTCGGAGAGGTCTTCGCCGCCGAGCCCGAGGTGGGCTTCGAGCTGCGACTGGGCGAGACCCCGTACGGCCCGCGCGTCGGCGTCCTGCCGGCGGGTCACTCGCTCAAGTCTCGGCTGGTGGCCGCCGGCCTGCGCTCGGCCGAGGACGACGATCCGCACTGGAAGCACTACGAGGCCGCGAGCAGCGCCACCGCCACCCAGGCGGCGGTCCTGGCGCCGCTCGGCGGCGCGCCGCCCGAGGGCAAGCGGGAGAGCCCGACCTTCCGCAAGCGCCCCTATCTGCTCCCGGTGGTGGGACCCCATCTCAGCCAGCCGGTGAGCTCGCTTCCCGTCACCCGTCCGCAGCCGCTCAAGGCGGTCGAGGTGAACCGGCCGCGGCACGAGATCGTGGCGGACCAGAGCGGCAACAGGTTCGGCACCGTCTCGCCCAAGATGGACGATCCCCTCGCGGCGAGCGTCTCCGGGCCGTCCCCGGCCGCCCCGACCACTCTCACCCCGGCGCTCGCCTTCGACTTCGAAGGCATCAACAACGTCAACGGGGTCCTGCCCCCGGACACGGAGGGCACGGTCGGCCCCAACCACTACATCCAGGTGGTGAACCTCTCCTTCGCCGTCTACGACAAGACCGGGACCCTGATCTCCGGCCCGGTCAACACCAACAGCCTGTGGTCCGGCTTCGGCGGCCCCTGCCAGATCTACAACGACGGCGATGCCATCTTCCTGTACGACGAGCAGGCCGACCGCTACGTCCTCACCCAGTTCGCGGTGAGCGCCTCTTCCAACACCGTCTGCTGGGCGGTGTCCCAGACCAACGACCCCACCGGCTCCTACTACCTGTACGAGACGGTGACGCCGCGCTTCCCCGACTACTACAAGGTCGGGGTGTGGCCCGACTCCGACAACAACGCCTACTTCTTCGGCACCAACTCGGGCTTCCAGGGGCAGTACGACGTCTTCGCCGTGGACCGCGCCAGCATGCTCGCCGGCACCACCGCGCGCCCCATGCAGCTCTTCCAGAGCTTCAGCAACCTGCTGGTGCCGGCCGACGTGGACGGCTACAACTTCACCGGCGGCCCGCCGAACGGCAGCCCGGGGCTCTTCTACACCATCCGCGACGGCGGCGAGCCCTACTTCGGCAGCCCGCCCGAGGACTCGATCGACGTCTGGGAGTTCGACGTCGACTGGAGCACCCCGGCCAACTCCACCTTCACCCTGGTCCAATCCATCACCCCCAGCGCGGGCGGTCTGACGCCCTTCAACTGGACGGTGTGCGGCTTCTTCGTCTCCAACTGCATCCCGCAGCCGGGCACCGCCCAGGGCATCGACAGCGCCTCCTGGTGGCCGATGCAGCGGCTGGTCTACCGCAACTTCGGCACCCACGAGACCCTGGTGGGCACCTGGACGGTTGATGTCCTCGCTGCCGGCGACCGCGCCGCGCCGCGCTGGTTCGAGCTGCGCGACAGCGGCGGCGGCTGGACCCTCTACCAGGAGGGCACCCACTCGCCGGATGCCATCCACCGCTGGATGCCGTCGATCGCCATGGACGGCTCGGGCAACATCGCCATCGGCTACAGCCACGGCGACGGCAGCAACTTCCCGTCGATCTACTACGCCACTCGCGACGCCGGCGATCCGCTCGGCACGCTGCAGAACGAGGCGCTCATGTTCGCCGGGTCGGGCTCGCAGACGCACAGCGCCGCGCGCTGGGGCGACTACTCGTCGATGGAGCTCGACCCCTCCGACGACTGCACCTTCTGGTAC
>JAWWBN010000281.1:0-4441 GCA_033720955.1 Thermoanaerobaculia bacterium
CTCGCTCAGTGCCTGACGGATCGCCCCGGCAATGGCGGCCCGGCCCCCCTCGCGCCGGGCGCCGCGGCTGGGGTCGAAGCCGGCGCCGTGGCCGCGGATCACCGCAAGCGGGCGGGCGCCCCGCCCCTCGGCCGACTCGCGGCTCTCCAGCACGAGGAGAGCCGCGCCCTCGGAGGGGGCCATGCCGTTGCGCCGGCGGTCGAACGGCACGGCGCAGGGACCGGTGCCGTTGCCGTTCCAGAAGCGACCCTGGCGGTAGAAGCCGTAGAGAGCCGGGAAGCAGAGCTCCTCGGCGCCGCCCGCGAGAAGAGCGTTGGCGCGGCCGGCCCGGATCTGGTCGGCGGCGTAGCCGATCGCCTGGAGACCGGAGACGGCGCCACCCGAGATGGTGGCGTTGAGGCCCGCCAGCCGGTGCCAGATGGCCGTCTGCCCCGCCGCCGCGTTGATCACGCTGTTGGCGAACTGCATCGGCTTGGCGTACTGCGCTCCGGCCGAGACGGCCCGGTAGTCGAACTCCGAGATGGTCTCGATGCTGCCGAACATGGTTCCCAGGACCAGGCCCGCCGGACGCTTCGGGTCCGAGCCGTCCAGACCGCTCGTCTCCAGGGCGCGCTGGGCTGCGCTCGCCGCCAGCCGCGCCGTGCGGTCCAGGGGTCGCAGGCTGCGCTTGCCCAGATAGACGGTGGCGTCGAACTCGCGCAGCGGCGCGGCGGGCAGCGGAGGGAGGCCCCGCTCCTCGAGCTCCACGGCGGGCGCCAGGGCGGTGCCGCCGGCGGCCAGGAAGCCGTGGACCCGCTCGGGGCAGTCTCCCGCCGGGGAGATCAGCCCGATGCCCGTGACGACGACCTCTCTCGACCTGTCGCTCATCAGGCGCACTTCCTCAGAATCAGCGAGGCGTTGTTGCCGCCGAAGGCGTAGGCGTTGTTCATGGCTACCCCGACCCGGTGTCGCCGGGCCTGATTCGGCACGCAGTCGATCCGGCACTCGGGGTCGGGCTCCTCGAAGTGGATGGTGGGTGGCACCGCGTCCTCGTGCACCGCCAGCGAGCAGACCGCAGCCTCGATGGCCGAGGCCGCCCCCATCGTGTGGCCCAGCATCGACTTGATCGAGCTGGTGGGCAGGTGCTCGGCGCGCTCGCCGAAGACCCTCTCCAAGGCGCCGGCCTCCAGCCGGTCGTTGGTAGGGGTCCCGGTGCCGTGGGCGCTCACGTAGTCGACCTCCTCTGCCGCCACGCCGCTCAGCTCCAGGGCGGAGGCCATGGCCCGCGCCGCGCCGTCGCCGTCGGGGGCGGTCATGTGGTGCGCGTCGCAGGAGAGGCCGTAGCCGGCGATCTCGGCGTAGACGCGGGCGCCCCGTCCGCGCGCCGCCGACAGCGGCTCCAGCAGCAGCAGCGCCGCCCCCTCGCCGGGTATCATCCCCCGTCGGTTGCGGTCGAACGGCTGGCAGCGGTCCGGTGCGATCGCCCCCAGACGGGCGAAGCCGGCATAGGTGATCCGCGAGAAGCAGTCGGCGCCGCCGGCCAGCATGCGGTCGGCGCGCCCCAGACGCAGGGCGTCGTAGGCGTAGGCGATGGCGTAGTTGCCGGCCGCGCACGCGGTGGGAATCATGATGTTGAGCCCCGCCAGCCCGAGCTCGCCCGCCACCATCTCCGGCAGCAGGTGGCAGGGATACCGGTCCAGGAACTCGGACCCGATCTCGTCCAGACGCCCGGCCAGCCGGCGGTCGTTGAAGCGCTCCACCTCCCGCGGCTCCCCCGAGGTGGTCCCCATGGCGACGCCGGTCCGGTCGACGTCGAGCTCGTCGGAGGCCAGGCCGGCATCCTCGAGGGCCAGCCGCGCGGCGGCGATGGCGAACTGGGACGCCCGGCCCACCTCGGTGGGGTCCAGGTTGCGCACCCACCGCTCGGGACGGAACTCCTTGACCTCGGCGCCGTGGCTCCCGGCGTAGCCGTCGGTGGGGAACGCCTCGACGGGGCCGATGCCGCTGCGTCCGTCGAGCAGCGCCTCCCAGACCTCGCGCCGGCCGATCCCGACGGGGGTCACCAGCCCCATCCCCGTGACGACGATCGGGTCCCGCATCTCAGGCCACCTCCCGCTTGGCGCTCTCGGCGCCGCCGCGGTGGGCGAGGATCAGCTCCACCGCCTCGTCGACCGTGCGCAGCTTCTGAAGCCGCTCGTCCGGCAGGCCGAGCTTGAACTCGTAGTCGAGGTCCACGCCGAGCTCGAGCAGGGCGAGGGAGTCGAGCTCCAGCTCGTCGAGGAAGTGGGCGTCGTCCCCGATCGCCTGCGGGTCGAGGTCGCCCACGTCGGCGATCATCTCCTTGACTCTCTCCGTGATCTGATCTCTGTCCATCTCCGCCTCCTTGGTTGCCGCTGGCGGCCGCGAGCCGCCCGTTGTTGAACTCGGCTGGTTAGGCGGGCTCCGGTCCGATTCGTTACACGTCGCCGGGCGACCGGGAGGGTTGCTAGCCTTGCCTATCGATGCGCGCCCTCCAGCGACCCCCGGCGTGGCAGGAGGCGCTCGGGCACCGCCTCTTCCTGGCGCTCTCGCCGAGGCTGGCGGAGCGCGAGCACCCGCCGCCCCCGGAGCGGCTAGCGCCTTTCGAGCACGTAGAGGTGCCGCGGCGGCGGGGCGCCGGCGCGCTCCAGGCCACCTGGTTCCCGCCGCTCGGGAAGGGGCGAGGGGCGGTGCTCCTGGTCCCGCCCTGGGTGCGCCGGGGACGCGCCTACTTCCACCGCCGCGGCCGGATCGAGGCGCTGCGCTCCGCCGGCTACGGCGCCCTGACCCTCGACCTGCCCGGCTTCGGCGGCAGCGGTCCACCGGCGGGCTTCTTCGACGTGGAGATCGCCGACGCGCTGGAGGAGCTTTCGCGTCGGGCGGCCGGGTCACCCCTCCTTCTGTGGGGGGTCAGCGCCGGCGGGTACTGGTCGCACCCGGCGGCCGCCGCCGACCCCAGGGTGCGGGGAGCCTGCTTCGAGGACGTGGCGAGCCATCTCCTCGGCTGGTCGTGGAGGATGGCGCCGATCGGACGGCCCTTCTATCTCTTCTTCCGCCTCGCTCTCCCCACCGCCTACCGCTTCCTGGACCTCACCCGGCACGCGCCGAGCCTCGCCGGCCGCCCGGTGGCCTACGTGGGCGGCGGCGCCGACCGCGGCGTCCTGGCGGCGGAGACCGAGCGGCTGGCCCGGCTGGCCGGCGGGGTCTGCCGGATCGTCCCCGGCGCCGACCACCTGGGCGCCATCAAGCTGGCCGAGCGGCAGATCCACGAGCTGGCGCTCGCGACCTTCCACCGCGCCGACGAGGGCGGGTCTCAGCCGCCCGAGCCGCCGCCGTAGAGGTATCCCTCCCGGGCCCGCGCGGTGAAGCCCGGGTTGACCAGTTCTACGTCCACCCGCTGGTAGCCGCTCTCGCCCGCCGGCCGGCGACTCCGGTAGGTCAGCAGGTAGTAGCCGCCGGTGGCCTCCTCGATCTCGCTCAGGGGGGTCGCGACGTTCACGTAGTTCGAGAAGTGGCGGCCGCCGGTCTCCGTGGCGAGATAGGAGAGGGAGTTGCCCCGCTGGCGGCTGACGGCGTCGCCGCGAGCGGCCGAGGGCGCCAGATCGACGGCGTAGGCGGCCAGGTTCGCGTCGTTCATCGCCTGCACCACGCGGGGGAAGTAGCGCGGATCGGGGCGGAAGAAGGTGTCGTCCGTCTCGGAGTCGAAGCCGATCGAGAAGAGGACGAGATTCTTGCGCCCGCCCACCGCGTCGGCCGCTCCGGCGAGCTTCTCCAGAGCGTCGTAGATGGTGGTCGTCTCCCGGGCCAGCTCCTCCGGCGACGCCAGGGAGGCCAGGAGCGAGGGCATCCCGGCGTCGGCCGCCGGCAGCCGGCTGGGATGGGTCTCCTGCGAGACGATCGCGTGGTCGATGGCGGAGGCGATGGCGTCGCGGTCGTTGGAGAAGTCGATCTGGGGTCGCAGACCGTACTGGTAGGAGAAGACGGCGACGAGATCCCGCGGCCCCAGCTCGGTGCGGACCCAGCGCTTGGCCCAGCGGGCGGCGTCGAGCTGCCGGGCGGCCAGAGTGGCGGCGAGCTGGCGCTGGTCGTGGAAGAGCAGGATGAAGTAGCGGTGGGCCAGCAGGTCGGTGTCCACGTTGAGCTCGTCGGCGGAGATCGCCTCCTCCATCAGCTCGCGGTGGCTGTAGAAGACCACCTCGCTCAGCTCCACCGGCCGGCCGTCCTCCTTGACCCGGAAGTCGTCGCGGTCGAGGCCGACCACCACCCTCCCCCTGGCATCGGTGACGACGACGTCCAGCGCCACCTCCGAGACCGTCACCTCGCCGGCGAACGCCTCCTGGGGAGGGTCCTGCGCAGCGGCCGGAAGGGCGGCCAGCAGCAGGAGGCCGGCGAGGATCGGGGGCCGCGGGCGGCGACGGTCGGATGAGTGCTTCATGGGTCCTCC
>JAWWBN010000282.1:0-4385 GCA_033720955.1 Thermoanaerobaculia bacterium
CCTTCGAGCAGCGCCACCAGCTCCTCGGTGGCGATGTTGCCCACCGAGTGCTTCACCGCCCTCGTGCCACCGATGCCCCCCACCGAGCAGTCGAAGATCCGCACCCCCTCCTGGTGGGCCACCAGGGCGTTGGCGATCCCCTGGCCGTACCGATCGTGCAGGTGGACCCCCACGCGCTCGGGGCCCAGCCGGCGGGTCATCGCTCCCGCCACCCGGCGCACGTCCTGGGGCGTCGCGCGGCCGTCGGTGTCGGAGAGGGAGACCGACTGACAGCCCATCTCGAGCAGCCGCTCGCAGTCGTCCCGAACCACCTCGGGGTCCACGGGCGCGCCCCGCGGCGACAGGTCGCGGAAGGCGCACGACAGGTAGCCGCGCAGACGGTAGCCGTCGGCGCGCGCGGCGGCGGCGACCTCCGCCGCGGCGGCGAAGGCGCGGTCCTTGTCCATGCGGGTGTTGGCCCGCGAGTACGCCTCCGACGCGGAGAGGAAGAGCGCCACCATCGTCACCTTGCGCTCCCGGTCCTGCTCGGCCAGCTTGCGGTAGTAGGAGAGGGTCGGCACCAGCACCGCCAGATCGGTCCCGGCAGGCGGGCGGATGGCGGCGAGGAGCTCGGGCGTGTCGGCCATCGCCGGGATCACCCGCGGGTTCACGAAGGAGCCCACCTCGAGATACGGGATGCGGGCGCGCCGCAGGGCGTCGAAGAGCTGCAGCCGGATCTCGACGGGGACGACGTTGCGGCGGTTCAGCACCTGCATGCCGTCCCGCATCGTCACGTCGCAGATCCTCACTTCGGCCATTCGATCGTCTCGCTTCGGGACCCTCCGCCGGGCGCCGGCGGACGGCGGCGGACCCCGCTGTCGAGGGTGGCCGTGCGCTGGGTCGGCGGGGGGAATCGTATCAGACCCCGCGGGCCCGGCGGGCCTGCTGTCAGGTCTGCAGAACGCCGGTCCTGAACTCCTCCAGGCGGGGGTTGGCGTCGGCGCACGCCAGCGCCCGGGCCACCGCGTCGCGGGTGGCGGCCGGGTCGATGAGGGCGTCCACCCAGAGCCGCGCGGCGCCGTACCGCGGGTCCATCGCCTCGAGGTAGCGGCCCTGGACCCGCTCCAGGAGCTCGCGCCTCTCCTCTTCGGAGACCTCGTCGCCGCGCCGCTTGAGCTGGATCGCCAGCAGGGTCTTGGAGGCCTGCTCCGGCCCCATCACCGCGATGGCTGCCGAGGGCCAGGCGAAGAGGAAGCGGGCTCCGTAGGCCTTGCCGCACATGGCGTAGTTGCCGGCGCCGAAGGAGTTGCCCACGAAGACGGTGATCTTGGGGACCACCGAGTTGGCCACCGCGTTGACCATCTTGGCCCCGTCCTTGATGATCCCGCCGCGCTCGGCCCGGCTGCCCACCATGAACCCGGTGACGTCCTGCAGGAAAAGCAGCGGGATCCGCTTCTGGTTGCAGAGCTCGACGAAGCGCGCCCCCTTGTCGGCCGACTCCGAGTAGATCACCCCGCCGATCTGCAGCTCCCGGTCGGAGGGCTGGAGCCCGGTGGTGCGGGGCACGATGGAGCGCTGGTTGGCCACCACGCCCACCGCCCACCCGTCGATCCAGCCGGTGCCGCAGAGCAGCGTGCGGCCGTAGTTCTCCTTGTACTCGTCGAGCTCGCTGCCGTCGAGCAGACGGGCCAGCAGCTCGCGCGCGTCGTAGGGCCGGCTGCGGTCCAGCGGCAGCACGCCGTAGAGCTCGTCCGGCGGATAGAGGGGCTCGCGCGGCTCGCGCCGGGCGAAGCCGGCGCTCTCCGCCTCGCCGAGCTGGCGCAGATGGCGGCGCAGGGTGGCCAGACAGGTGGCGTCGTCCGGGTGGCGGTGGTCCACGACCCCGGAGACGTCGCACTGCACCTTGGCCCCGCCCAGCTCCTCGTTGCTGATCTTCTCCCCGATGGCCGCCTCCACGAGATGCGAGCCGGCCAGGAAGATGGAGCCGGTGCCCTCCACGATGTGGGCCTCGTCGCTCATGATCGGCAGGTAGGCGCCGCCGGCCACGCACGGACCCATGATGGCGGCCGCCTGGTAGATCCCCGCCGCGGAGAGCCGGGCGTTGTTGTAGAAGGCGCGGCCGAAGTGCTCGCGGTCCGGGAAGATCTCGTCCTGCATGGGCAGGAAGACGCCCGCCGAGTCCACCAGGTAGACGATGGGCAGCCGGTTCTCCAACGCGATCTCCTGCGCCCGCAGCACCTTCTTGCAGGTCATGGGGAACCAGGCGCCGGCCTTGACCGTGGAGTCGTTGGCCACCACCACGATCTCGCGGCCGTGGACGCGGCCGATCCCGGTCACCACGCCGGCCGCCGGCGCCCCGCCGTGCTCCTCGTACATACCGTGCGCCGCCCAGATCCCCAGCTCCAGGAAGGGGGCGTCCCCGTCGCACAGCGCCGCCACCCGCTCGCGGGCGGGCATCTTCCCCTTGGCCCGCTGGCGCTCCATCGCGGCCTCGCCGCCGCCCTGCCGCAGCTCCGCCTCCTGGCGCTCCAGCTCCTCGAGCCGCGCCCGCCAGTGCCGCCGCCGCTCCCGCAGGCGGTCGTCGTCCTTCAGCAGACTCTCGATGACGGGCATGCGGGTGTCTCCGGGGCGGGATTATAGGCGCCCCGCTTTGCTACGATCCCGGCGTGAAGATCCGTCTGCTCGCCTTTGCGTCGGCCGCCGACGCGCTCGGCGCCGGCGAGCTCGAGGTCGAGCTGCCCGACGGCGTGACCGCCGCCGGCCTCCGCGGCGCCCTGGTCCCCCGCCATCCCGCCCTCGAGCCGATCTGGGACCGGCTCGCCGTCGCCGTCGAGGGCCGCGTGGTCGGGGGCGACGAGCCGATCCCGGAGGGCGCGGAGGTGGCCCTTCTGCCGCCGGTCTCCGGGGGCGGACCGGAGGCGACCCGGCTCACCGACGACCCCATCGACGTGGCGCGGGTGGAGCGCTCGGCCGGCGCCGCCGCCCACGGCGCGGTGCTGCTCTTCGTGGGCCGCGTGCGCGACCACCACCGCGGCCGCGCAGTCCAGGGGCTGACCTACCACGCCTACCGCCCCATGGCGGAGCGGGCGATGGCGCGGATCGCGCGCGAGCTGGAGAGCGGCTCGCCGGGCCTCGCCGTCGTGATCGAGCACCGGCTGGGCCGGTTGGCGCCGGGCGAGACGAGCGTGGCGATCGCCGTCGCGTCGCCCCATCGCGAGGAGGCCTACCGCGCCAGCCGCGCCGCGCTGGAGCGGCTGAAGCGGGAGGTCCCCATCTGGAAGCGGGAGCAGTACGCCGACGGTGAGAGGGTGTGGCGCGAAGAGGAGCGGCTGGCGCCGGCGCCCGGCGGGTAGCGGCTCAGTAGCGCGGCACCGAGGGGTCCACCTCGCGGCTCCAGCGGTCGATGCCGCCGGCCAGGCTGAGAGCTCCCGGATACCCCTGCCGGCGGAGGAAGACCGCGGCGTGGCGGGAGCGCACCCCGCTGTGGCAGTAGACCACCAGCGGCCGCGAGGGGTCGAGCTCGGCGAACCGCTCCGGCAGCTCCTGCAGGGGGATGTGGGCGGCGCCCTCCAGACGGCAGATCGACCACTCCTGGGGAGTGCGGACGTCGAGAAGGGTCACCGCCTCCCCGCCGCCGAGGCGCTCTCGGACCTCCAGCGGGGTGGTCTCCAGCTCGTCGTCGGCGGCGGCGGGCGCCGGCGGCGCGACGCCGCAGAAGCGGTCGTAGTCGATGAGCTCGGTCAGGGTGGGGCTCTCGCCGCACACCGGGCAGTCGGGGCTCTTGCCCAGGGCGAGCTCTCGGAAGTCGAGCTTCAGGGCGTCGAAGAGGAGCAGCCGCCCCACCAGGGGATCGCCCGCCCGCAGCAGCAGCTTGAGCGTCTCGTTGGCCTGCAGCGAGCCGATGATGCCCGGGAGCACTCCCAGCACGCCTCCCTCGGCGCACGAGGGCACCGACCCGGGGGGCGGCGGCTCGGCGAACAGACATCGGTAGCAGGGTCCGCGCTCCCCCCAGAAGACCGACACCTGGCCCTCGAAGCGGAAGATCGAGCCGTAGACGTTGGGTCTGCGCGCCAGGACGCAGGCGTCGTTGACCAGATAGCGGGTCGGGAAGTTGTCGCTGCCGTCCACCACCACGTCGTACCGCGAGACCACCTCCATGGCGTTGGCCGACGTGAGCTGGACCGGATGGGGCTCGAGGCGGACGTGCGGATTGACGTCGCGCAGGCGCTCGACCGCCGCCTCCAGCTTCGGGCGGCCGACGTCGGACTGGCCGTAGAGCACCTGGCGCTGGAGGTTCGACAGGTCGACGACGTCGTCGTCCACGAGGCCGAGATGGCCGACGCCGGCCGCCGCCAGGTACTGGGCCAGCGGACAGCCGAGGCCCCCGGCCCCGATCAGCAGCACCC
>JAWWBN010000283.1:0-4372 GCA_033720955.1 Thermoanaerobaculia bacterium
AGCACGCCGCGGGGCGGCGCGGCGGGGCCGCGGCGGACGACGCGCGGCAGCGCCCGCGCCACCACCGAGCCCAGGTCCTCCAGGGTGACGTACCAGACCGGCATCGCCACCAGGGTGAAGAGGGTCGAGGTGGTCAGCCCGCCGATCACCACCACCGCCAGGGAGTCGATGTAGGCCCCGGCCACGGTGTAGCTCGACAGCGCCAGCGGCACCAGCCCGAAGAGGGTGGTAATGGCGGTCATCAGCACCGGCCGCAGACGGTCGCCGCAGCCCTCGACCAGGGCCTCCACCCTGGGCTTGCCGGCGCGGCGCAGCGAGTTGACGTGGTCCACCATCACGATGCCGTTGTTGACCACGATACCGATCAGGACGATCACCCCCATGAAGGCGATGGCGTCGAGCTTGTAGCCGAAGAGCCAGAGCACCCAGAAGCCGCCGAAGAAGGCCAGGGGGAGGGTGATCAGGATGGCCAGGGGCTGGGTGAACGACTCGAAGAGGGCCGCCATGAGCAGGAGCACCACCAGCAGCGAGACCGCGACCCCGGTCTGCATGGTGGCCAGCCCCTCGTCGTGGTCCCGTCCCCACTCGCCGAAGTCCCAGGAGTAGCCCTCCGGCAGCTCCAGGCCGGCCAGCCGCTCGCGGACCCGCTCGCGGGCCACCTGGGTGGTGATCTCCTCGGGGAACTCGGCGTTGACCCAGGTCGTGGTCTGCCGGTCGCGGCGGTCGATGCGCGGGTCGGTGCGGGCGATCGCCACCTCGGCCACCGAGCCCAGCGGCACGGTGTCGAGCTCGTCGCCCCGCGGGATGGGCAGGTCGGCCAGCGCCGCCAGACCGGGCTGCAGCTCGTCCGGCAAGGAGAGCAGCATCTCCATCTCGCCCGAGTCGGCCCAGAACCGCCGCAGGTTGCGGCCGCGGAAGGTCAGTGAGACCGTCTCCGCCACCGCCTGGGGCTCCACGCCCAGGGCGCGCGCCTTGTCCGGGTCGATCAGGATCCGCGCCTCCTGCTGGCCCCGGAGGGTGGGGCCGAAGACCTCCTGGAGATCCTCCACACCCTTGAGCCGTCGCTCCACGTCCAGGGCCACCTCGCTCAAGTACTCGGGGTCCTCGCCGTGCAGCGCCACCGAGACCAGCCGCCGGCCCTGGCTGCCGTGCCGCCACCACTCGCGCTCGCCGATCTCGATCTTCACTCCGGGGATCTCGGGCAGGTCGCCGTCCAGCCGGCGGCGCAGGGCGGCGATCCCCTCCGGCGAGGTCTCCTCGAAAGGGGGGTAGACCCAGGTGACCACGAAGCCGTTCTCGTTCCAGTAGGAGTAGACGCTGCGGAAGCCGAGCTCCGCCTTGCGCTGCCAGAGCCACTCCTCGACAGTGTCCACGTAGCCCTCCAGGACCTCCTTGGTGGACTGGTCGTACACCTCGTAGCGGATGGCCACGAACTTCTCCTGGAAGGAGGGGTCGCCCGACTTCTCGATCTTCATGATCGGGTAGGCGGCCGAGCCCGCCAGCGCCAGGAGGGCCACCAGGGAGACGAAGCGGTGCCGCAGGGTCCAGCCCAGCAGGCCCCGGTAGGCGGGCACCAGCCGGCGCAGCAGGAAGCCGGGCCGCACCTCGCGGCCGGAGAGGAAGCGGGCCGCCGCCAGAGGGATGAAGGTCAGCGAGATGAGAAGCGAGCAGACCACCGCCAGGCAGATCGTCATGGCCACGGCGCCCATATAGATCGTCAGGTGGTTGCGCTCCGCCACGAAGAGCCACGACCAGACGATGACCGTGGTGGCCGTGGACGCGAGGACGGCGAGGGCGACCTGCCGGACCCCGACCCGGGCGGCCCGCTTGGCCGGCATGCCGGTGCCCTGGAGGCGGTAGATGTTCTCGATCACCACCACGGCGTTGTCCACCAGCATCCCCACCCCGAGCATGAGCCCCAGCAGGGTCAGCACGTTGAACTGCGAGCCCAGCAGGTACATGGCGCCGCAGGTGACCACCAGAGAGAAGGGGATGGCCACGGCGACGATCAGGGTGGTGCGCAGCCGGCGCAGGAAGAGGTAGAGGACCCCGATGGCCAGCAGGCCGCCGAAGATGCCGGCGTTGCGCAGCCCCCCCAGAGAGCGTCGGATCTCCTCGCCGGAGTTGTTCCAGATCAGGAGCTGGATCCCCTCGAGCTGGGGATCGCTCTCGATCTCCCGGATCCGCTCCATCAGCGCGTCCACCGTGGCGACGGTGTTGGCGGAGGGCTCCTTGAAGACCTCGATGGAGATGGCGAACTCGCGGTCGAGGTGGCGGCCGTAGGGCAGGACCGGCTCCTTGAACTCGACCGAGGCGACGTCGCGCACCCGCACCCCGCCGTGTCGCACCGTGAGGGAGCGGATCTCGTCGAGCCCTCGGAAGCGGCCCACCGCGCGCACGTTGTACTTGAGCAGATCGCCGTGCAGCGCCCCCAGGTCGAGGTCCAGGTTGGCGGCCTGCAGGGTGGCCACCAGCTCCTGCGGGAGGACGTTGTGACGCTTGAGCGCCTCGGGGTCCACCTCGACCCGCACCTGCTGCGGCTCGACGCCGCCCAGATCCACCCGCGCCACCCCCTTGATCCGCTCCAGCGGCCGCTTGATCCTCCGGTCGAGAAGGTCCCACGACTCGGAGAGGTCGCGCCGGGCGGAGATCCGGCCCTGGAGAATGGCGCCGTCGCCCGGGCCGGAGTTGAAGCTGCGCACCTGCACGTGGCCCAGCTCGTCGGGCAGGTTGGGCCGCGCCCGGTCCAGCGCCTCGCGGATCTCCATCTTCTTGAGGTCCACGTTCACCGACCAGTCGAACTCGGCGTGCACCGAGACGCCGCCCGTCTCCGCGTGGGAGCGCAGGCTCTCGATGCCGGAGATGGTGGCGACCTCCTCCTCGATGGGCCGCACCACGTCCCGCAGCCCCTCGAGGGGGTGGGCGCCCGGGAAGGGGACCTCGACCATCACGAAGGGGGGCACCACGGTGGGCATGAAGTCGAGCGGCAGCCGGAAGATGGCCACCGCGCCCAGCACGAAGAGGCTGACCAGCACCATCAGGGTGGCCACCGGCCGGTCGATCGGCAGGTCGGCCAGGGTCTTCTTGTCGCGTAGCTCGTCGCCGCTCATGCTTCAGCTCCCAACGCCGGCTCGCCGCCGGAGGCCGGCGACTCCACGCTCCCCTCCACGGCGGGCGAGCGGGAGCCGCGGGAGAAGATGCGGTAGATGCAGGGAGTCACCAGGAGGGTGAGCAGGGTGCCCCCCGCCAGGCCGCCGATGACGGTGATGGCGAGAGGCCGGCGGAGCTCGTCGCCGGCGCCGAGACCCAGGGCCATCGGGGCCAGGCCGAGCACGGTGGTCGTGGTGGTCATGAGGATCGGCCGCAGCCGCTCCTGGCCGCCCCCCAGGATGGCCTCCGTCAGGCCCTGGCCCTCCCGCCGCCGCCGGTTGATCGCGTCCACCAGCACGATGGCGTTGTTGACCACGATGCCCGCCAGCATCACCGCGCCGATGAGCACCAGGACGCTGATGGTGGAGCGGGCCAGGACCAGCGCCGCCACCACCCCGACCAGCCCCAGCGGCACCGCTGCCAAGATCACGAAGGGGTGGATCAGCGACTCGAACTGCGCCGCCATCACCACGAAGACCAGGAAGACGGCCAGGGTCAGCGCCAGCCGCAGGCTGTCGAAGGAGACCTTGAGCTCCTCGTCCTGCCCGGTCAGCTCGGCGCGCGCCTCGGCCGGCAGCGGCAGCTCGGCCAGGGCGGCCCGCACCCGGTCCAGGGTCTCGCCCAGGCTGGCCACCGCGGTCTTGGCGGTGACCTCCGCTACCCGCGAGCCCGCGGCGCGGTAGATCGCGGCCGGCCCGCGGTCGATCTGGACGTCGGCCACCGCCGACACCGGGGTGACCGTCCCCTGGGGCAGCCGGATGCGCAGCTTCTCGATCTCCGAGGCGCGGTCCCGGAACGGCTCGGAGGCGCGCAGCCGGATGTCGAGTCGCTGCTCGCCCTCCCGGAACTGACCCACCACGTCGCCGCGGATCTTGCGACGCAGGGCGGTGCCGATCAGCTCGGCCGAGACTCCCAGGGCGCCGGCCCGCTCGCGGTCCAGCTCGACCCGCACCTCGGGGCTGCCCGCCTCCGTGGTGGTGGCCACGTCCACGACGCCGGGGATCGCCGCCACCGCCTCCTCCACCTGGCGCGCCGCCCGCTCCAGCATCTCGAGCTCGTCGGCGAAGACCCGCACCGCCACCGGCGGCCGCACGGTGAGCACCGAGGGCCGCACCAGCTCCGCGTCCACCTGCGGGAAGAGCGCCATCACCCGGCGCACCCGGCGGGCGGCCTCGGCCTCCAGCTCCGGTGTCGCCCCCTCGCCGAGGTCGAAGTTGATCTG
>JAWWBN010000284.1:0-4305 GCA_033720955.1 Thermoanaerobaculia bacterium
CCTCCCACGCCACCCTCTTCACCGGTCTGCCGCCGACCGCCGCCGGAGCCACCGCGGAGAGCCACCGGCTGCCGGAGGCGGCTCTCACCCTGGCGGAGCGGCTCGTGGCCGCCGGCTACCGGACCTTCGGCGCCTCGTGCAACTCGTGGGTCAGCGTCGAGCGCGGCTTCGCGCAGGGGTTCGAGGTCTTCGAGGAGCCGTGGCGGCTGCGCGGCCACGGCGAGCCGGAGGAGGAGGCGGTGCGGCAGGTGACCGGCTGGATCGAGGAGGCGGCGGCCGGGGAGGCCCCGGCCTTCTTCGTCGTCAACCTCAACGGTCCCCACCTCCCCTACGATCCGCCGCGCGAGCTGGCGCGCCGCTTCGTAGACCCCGGCTGGCCGGGCCGGCGACTGGGGGCGCTGTCGCGGATCGCCGGGCCGTGGGCCCACTTCACCGGCGCCCTGGTCCTGACGCCGGACGACTTCGCCATGCTCTCCCAGCTCTACGCCACGGAGATCCACCACGCCGACCTCCAAGTGGGGGAGCTGCTGGCCGCCCTCGAGCGAGCCGGGACCCGGGACGAGACCCTGGTGGTGGTGACCTCCGACCACGGCGAGAACCTGGGCGACCACGGTCGCATCGGGCACGCCCTCAGCATGTACGACACCACCCTCCGGGTGCCGCTCATCGTCCGCTACCCGCCGGCCTTCGCGGCGGGCACCGTGGTCGGGGAGCTGGTGAGCCTGCTCGACGTGGCGCCCACGGTGCTCTCGCTCACCGGCGCCGTGGCCCCCGGCGAGGCGGAGGAGACGGCCCGCCGCAGCCTCGCCGGCCCGCGCCGGGGCGGCCGTCGCTTCGTGGTGGCGGAGAACGGCCGCCCGCTGGCGGCGCTCGAGCTCCTCGCGGAGAGCTTCCCCGCCTTCGACGCGAGGGGCATCGACCACCCGATGCTGGCGCTGCGCACGGACCGGCACAAGCTGGTCTGGAAGGGAGAGGCGGGCGTGGAGCTCTACGACCTGGCGGCCGACCCCGCCGAGCTGGACGACCTCTCCGCGGCCCAGCCCAGGGTGCGCGACGAGCTGCTGCGCGGTCTCGAGCTGTGGCGGGAGGCGGTCCGTTCGGCCGAGCCGGCCGAGCTCTACCGCAGCGAGGACGAGGAGGCCCGCGAGTGGCTGCGCACTCTCGGCTACATCCAATAGCGCGGCGGGGGCGCCGGCGGAGAGCGGCGGCGGCCGCCCTCTTCCTGGCCCTGGCGGCGGCCGTGGCCACGGCGGCGGAGGGCCCCGCCGGGGCGGAGCCGCCGGACGGATCGGTCCTGCTGGCCACGGCGGCGGCGGAGCGCGGGCGGCTGGAGGATCGGCGGGGCACTGCGCGCGCGCCGGAGGAGATGATCACTCGGCTGCTGTCGCGCTTCTTCGTGACCTACATGCTGCCGGAGAGCCCGGACGAGCTGCGCCGGGTGCTCGGGGCGGCGGAGCGGATCGCCGACCGGGCCGCCGATCTCTTCCTGAGGGCCGCGTCGGCGGCCGCCCTCTCGGCCGGCGCCGAGAGGATCGCCACCCCGCACCTGCAGGAGGTCTTCGCGCGGCTCCTGCCGTCGCGGACCGACCCGTGGGACCAGGTGGTCTTCTTCCCCGACACGGCGCCGACTCCGGTGGAGACCTGGGACCTGGCCGCCTTCCTGGACACCGGTTTCGCGTGGGAGGCCCTGGTCCGGCTCGCGGAGCGCGACGCCGCCGCGCCCGAGCCGGCCCTCGCCTTCGAGCCCGCCGCGGTCCGCACCCTGGCGGGGGCGGTGAACGCCTACGGCCTGCTCCTCTTCCGGCTGGGAGGCGAGCACGCGCGGGCCGAGCTCGCGCCGCACCTGCGCACCTCGCATCTGCGCGCCGCCTTCAAGACCATCGCCGACCGGGCGGCGGGCGAGGCGGCGCCCATCGCCGCCCCCGAGCCGGCCGCGGTCGGGACGCCGCTCTTCCACGACGTGACCGCGGCGGCCGGGATCGACTTCCGGCACGTGACCTCCCCCTGGCTGTCGCGCTTTCGTCGGTACGGCCCCATCGCCCCGACCTTCAGCGGCGGCGGCGCCGCGGCAGCCGACTTCGACGGCGACGGCTGGCCCGACCTCGTCCTCTGCGGCGGCCGCGGCTGCCGTCTCTTCCGCAACCTGGGCGGCGGGGCCTTCGGGGACGAGACCGAGCGGGCCGGCATCGCCGTCGCCGGGGAGGCGCGGATGCCGCTGCCCGCCGACCTCGACGACGACGGGCTCCCCGACCTCTTCGTGACCTATGCCGGGGAGCGCAACCGGCTCTTCCACAATAGGGGGCAGGGCCGCTTCCAGGAGGTCGGCGTCGAGGCGGGCCTGGGGGAGGCGGACGAGATCAGCGGGCCGGCCGCGGCGATGGACGTGGACGGCGACGGCCGGCTCGACCTCTACGTGGGCAACTTCGGCGACTACCGGCGGGGGGAGCTGCCCTGGACCTCCCCGGACGCCCGCAACGGCCAGCCGAACCGCCTCTTCCGCAACCGTGGCGACGCCGGCTCCCTCGGCCTTCGCTTCGAGGACGTCACCGAGGCCGCCGGAGTGGGAGACCCGGGCTGGGCGCAGGCCCTCTCCCACCTCGACCTCGACCGCGACGGCGACCAGGACCTCTACGTGGCCAACGACTTCGGCCGCAACGAGCTCTTCGCCAACCGCGGCGACGGCACCTTCGAGGCGGCCGGGGAGGCCACCGGCAGCGACGACCCCTTTCACGGCATGAACGTGGCCTTCGCCGACCTCAACGCCGACGCCCGGGCGGAGATCTTCATCAGCAACATCTGGGCGTGGTCGCCGGCCCGGCAGCGGCTCAACGAGAGCAACACCCTGCTCCTCTCCGAGCCGGGGGCCGGAGGGCTGCGGTACCGCCGCGCCGAGGTGGAGGCGCTGGAGGAGCACGACACCGGCTGGGCGTGGGCGGCGCTCTTCCTGGACGTGGAGAACGACGGCGACGACGACCTGGCAATCGCCAACGGCTTCACCGACTATCTGATCTTCACCCAGCACCGCGAGCACCCCGAGCTGCCCGGCCAGCTCTATCCGATCTCCCACCGGCGGGAGCCCAACGTCCTGCTCCTCAACGACGGGGGCGTCTTCGAGCTGCGGCCCGACAGCGGTCTGGAGCTGCCGGAGAGCAACTCCCGCACCCTGGTGGCTCTCGACCACGACCTGGACGGCGACCTGGACCTGGCCGTCACCACCTTCCACGGCCCGGCCCGCCTGCTCGAGAACCGCGCGCCGGGGAGCGGAGGCTGGCTGCGCGTGGCGCTCGACGGCGGCCAGGCGGCCGGAGTGCCGCGCGACCCGGTGGGCGCGGTGGTCACGGCGCGGCCGGCGGGGGGCCCGCCGGTGTGGCGGGCGCTCACGGGCGGCGAGGGCTACCTCGGGCGCAGCGAGCCGGTGCTCGGCTTCGGCCTGGGGACGGCCCGGGCCGCCGACCTGGAGATCGAGTGGCCCGACGGGCGGCGCCAGGTGATCCGCGACCTCCCCGCCGGTCGCCGGGTCAAGCTGTCGCGCCGGGGAGCGGGGGAGTGAGGCGGGGGCCCCGAAGCGCCGCCGCGGCCGTCGTCACGCTGGCGGCGCTTCTGCTGACCGCCGCCGCGGGGCCGCCCTCCGAGGCCGACCTCGAGGAGGCGGTCGCGCTGGCGGGGGCCTCGCTGGCGGAGATGGAGGAGGGCAACTGGGGGCGCGCCGAGGAGCGGCTGCTGCGGCTGGCCGAGATCCTCCCCGACAACCTGCTGCCCGCCGTCAACCTGGCGATCTGCTACGAGCGCCTGGGCCGCGAGGCCGCGGCGCGGGACCAGGTGGAGCGCGCCCTGCGGCTCGATCCCGGCAACGCCCAGGCCCTCCACCTGCTGGCCCGGCTGCTGCTGCCGCGAGCCGCCGAGCGGGAGGAGCCGCCGGAGGAGTGGCGGCGGGTGCTGGCGGAGATGGAGACGGCCGACCCCGCCGATCCGCGGCCCCACTACCTGCGCGCCCTGCGGTGGAGCCGGCGGGGGCGGCCGGAGCTCGCCCTCGAGGCTCTGGGCGAGGCGCTCCGACGGTCGCCCGACAACCTGCTGCTGCTGGTGGAGCGGCTGGTCCAGGCCGCCGCGCTGGGTGACCCCGACGCCACCGCGGACGCCCTGGACGCGGTGGAGGACCGCCTGGACGAAGTAGTTGCCGGGCGGCAGGCCATCGGCGGTGGAAAACGTGTCACTGCTCGTGAAAGCGCCACCTCGAACTTCGCCACCGCTGCCGTAGAGGGTGAAATAGATCGTGCGCGCGAGATCGTCCGGGTGTACTGCGGC
>JAWWBN010000285.1:0-4285 GCA_033720955.1 Thermoanaerobaculia bacterium
ACTGGCTGATGCCGCGCACCGCCCACTTGCTGGCGGAGTAGGCGGTGCCGTTCCTGTGTCCCTTGAGCCCCGAGGTGGAGGCGACGTTGACGATGTCGCCCCCGCCCCGCGTCTTCATCCCCGGCACCACCCGGTTCGTGAGGTCCACCAGACCGAAGACGTTCGTGTCGAAGAGGGCGCGCATCCGGTCCATGTCGATCTCGCCGATCGGCGCGCCGTAGCCCCATCCGGCGTTGTTGACCAGCACGTCGATGCCGCCCATCCGCTCGCGGCAGACGTCGACGGTGCGCTGGTTGTCCTCGCCGCTCGCCACGTCGGCCACGAAGCCGTGGGCGCCGGTGCCGAGCGCCACCCGCTCCACCGCTTGCGCGTCGCGGCCGGTGAACACCACCTCGTCGCCGCGGTCCCGGGCGGCCGCCACCAGCGCGGCGCCGATGCCGCGGCTGCCGCCGGTGATCAACCATCGTCTCTCGCCTGTCATGCTCGCTCTCCTTCCGCCGCGGTCGCGGCCGTGGGTCCGGCGAGAGTAGCACCGGCCGCGGACCGGACCCGTCGAGGCGGCGTGGTAGTTTCGCCCTAGACCCCCCGCCCGGACGAGACGCCCAGCGGGCTCGGCGGCCCGCCGGGGCCCCGCCGGTCATCCCCAGCGAGAACCGCCCATGAAGCTTCTCAGAACCCCCGACGAGCGCTTCGCCGACCTGCCCGGCTTCCCCTTCGAGCCCCGCTACTGCGAGGTGCCCACCGGCTACGGCGACCTCCAGCTTCGGATCCACTACATCGACGAGGGACCGCGGGAGGCCCCGGTGGTGGTCCTGCTGCACGGCGAGCCGGTCTGGTCCTACCTCTGGCGCAAGCTCGTCCCCGAGGTGGCGCGGGCCGGCTTCCGGGTGGTGGCCCTGGACCTCCCCGGCTTCGGCCGCTCGGACAAGCCCGCCGCGGCGGAGCTCTTCTCCCTCTCCGAGGTCACCCACTGGATGCGCATGGCGATCGTCCTCCGGCTGGAGCTCGACCGCATGACCTGTATCGGCCAGGGCCTGGGGGCCCTGGTCGGCCTGAGCCTCGCCACGGTGCACTGGCGGGCCCTCGGCCGCGTCCTGGTCATCGGACCCCCGGTGGACCTCCGGCCGCCCGGTGGAGCGGAGCCCGGCGCCTTCTCGGCGGAGTCGTACGCCGAGAGCCTGCAGAGGGAGAGCGCCGGCCAGTTCGTCCAGCGTCACACCGTCACCGAGCTGGCCCCGGAGGTGGTGCGGGCCTACGACGCGCCCTTCCCCGACTCCGGGCTGCGGGCCGGGCTGGGCGCCTCGATGCGCCGCGGCACCACCGCCGGCGACCCTCTGGCCAACTAGATCCAGGAGATCCGGGAGGCTCTCGCGGAGGGCAAGATCGAAGCCCTCTTCGTCGCCGGAGACCGGGACGAGTTCGGCGCGCCGCTGGCCGGCGAGGCCGCCCCGGCGACCCGGCGGACGATCGTCCAGGGGGCCGGCCACTTCCCCTCGGAAGACCGCCCGGAGGAGATCTCCCGGATCTGCCTCGACTTCCTCGCCGGCTCCGGCGGCTGACGCGGCACGGCCGCTCGGGGGCGGGGGCGGCCCCGGCCCGCCCACCGCTTCCTTGCCGGAACCCACGATCGGGTGTATGGTGGGCCCACACTCGATTCGTTGAGCTCTGAGATCCGGCGTGTGTCGCCGACCCGCTCCGCGGGCCGGCGCGGTGCTGCCGCCTTTGGGCTCGGAAGGGAGGAGACGATGTCCGAGAAGAAGCTCCCCGAGTCGCCCGCGGTGGACGAGGAGGTCCGGCCCGAGCCCCAGCGCCCCTCAGACGGCGCCAATCAGCTCAGCCGCCGCAAGCTGCTGGGCGCCGCCGCGGCGTCGGCGGCCGGCGCCACCCTGCTGCCCGCGGTGGCCGCCGCCCACCACACCGAGCTCGTGCGCCTCCCGCGAGACCTCCAGTTGGTCGATCTCCAACGCGTCACCGGCTTCCAGGCGGTGCTCAAGGGGCTGATCTGCAACAAGTTCGTCGAGCCCAAGCCGATCTTTCCCGACGCCATGGGGGTCACCAGCCCCGGCAACCTCGACGTGGACTTCAAGACGATCCACGACTGCAACGGCGACGAAGGGGAGGTCCGCAGCTACAACAACCTGACGCCGGGGCCGACGCTCTTCGTGGACCCGGGCGGCACCATCCGGTTCACGCTACGCAACAAGCTGCCGAACAACCCGTCGCCGGGCGGCAATCCCATCGTGGACCAGTGCGGCCAGGCCAACAACATGAACCAGCCGCACTGCTTCAACACCACCAACGTGCACTTCCACGGCCTCCACGCCTCGCCGTGCTCGAAGTGGAACGACACCATCCCCGACTGCGACCCCGGTCACGTGGGCCAGCCGGAGATGGCCTCCGACGACGTGCTGTTCGAGATCAAGCCCGCCGGCGAGGGGGGGAAGGATCAGAAGTACTGCGTGGAGCTCCCCGCCTTCCATGCCCCGGGCACCCACTGGTACCACGCCCACAAGCACGGCTCGACCGCCCTCCAGGTGGCCAACGGGCTGGCCGGCGCGCTGATCGTCCGAGAGAACAACCCACACCTGCTCGAGGTCCTGCCGCCTCCGGACCGGGACTACATCTGGCTCGTCCAGGAGGTGTTGGACAAGGGCGAGGACTGGAAGATCTACCCGCCGGTCGGGGCCCCGCAGCAGCCGGCCTCCCGGCTGATGGTCAACGGCTCCTGTCTCCCCTGCCTGCCGGTCTTCACCGGCCAGAACATCCGGCTGCGGTTCATCAACGCCACCGGCACACCGCGCGGCTTCACCCGGCTGCAGCTCGTCAAGGACCCGAACGACAAGATCAACGGGGAGACGAAGGACCTCAACTTCGGCACCGACAAGAAGATGTGGCTGATGGCGGTGGACGGCATCACCTTCTTCGGGCACAAGCCGCAGCCGATCGGCATTCCCAACATCCCCAACAGCCGCTGGTGGGACCTCTCCCCCGGCAACCGCGCCGACGTGCTTCTCCAGTTCGGCGAGAACGAGACCGGCGTCTGGAAGGTCGTCCGGCGGCAGGTGCCGGGCATCAACGCCGGCAGCAACCTGGGTCCCGAGCAGGACGGCAACGTGGTCCTCGGCTGCATCCACGTCAAGCAGGGCGACTACGACGACCCCGACCCCTCGACCATCCAGCTCGGGAGCTGGACGGACGCCCCCGCCTATCTCCGGCCCATCCAGGGCAGCGAGATCTGCGGCCAGCCCAAGAAGGTCACCTTCCACGTGCAGGGATCGCGGGACTTCCGGATCGGCTGGCAGGACCCCAACGCGGGCGTGAACGTGCCGCCGCAGCAGTACAAGGACGACCAGTTCATCGAGACCTTCCTCGGCTGCGCCGAGGCGTGGGAGCTGCTCAACACCGCCTCGGCCCAGGGGCTGGCCCAGCCCCACCCCTTCCACGTCCACGTCAACCCCTTCCAGATCGTCTCGGTCGAAGGGACGGTCTCGGGCGGCACCGCCACCGGGGACGACCTGATCAAGATCGACAAGTCCCAGGGCAACGTGCCCGCCAACCGCATCTGGTGGGACACCATCGCCATCCCGCCACAGCAGGCGATCGGCACTCCCGGCAAGGTCACCCACTGGACCCGCTTCTGGGACTACCCCGGCACCTTCGTGGTCCACTGCCACATCCTGGTCCACGAGGACCTCGGCATGATGGCCAACGTCTGGGTCAAGGACCCCAAGGGCGAGGGAATCGGACCGTGCGTCAAGGCCGACGAGCCGATCGCGGTGAACTGTCAGAACCCGACCTGCGGGCGCTACATCTTCCGGCCCAATCTGCGGCCGAAGGTGATCTTCGACCCCGACCTGAACAAGCTCAAGATCGACCCCGAGGCGCTGCGGCTCCGAGGGCTCGGAGGTGGCGGATAGGGGCTGATGAACCGGAGGTACGTTGCCTTGCAATCCACCCGGGGTGGGTGTACGTTGCAGTCATAGACACTTCTCCATGATGACGACGGGCTCGGGGGCTCTCAGCCTCCGGGGAGGGCGGCGGTACCGCCGACCCGTCGCAGCCGAAGGGAGGATCCGATGTCCCAGAAGAAAGCGTCCGACCCGCGGTCCGAGGTCGAGGTCGAGCCCGCCGCGACGGCTCCCGCGCCGCTGAGCCGGCGCAAGGTCCTCGCCGGCGCGGCGGTCACCGCCGCCGGCGTCGCCCTGGCGCCCGCGGTCCTGGCCCAGCCCACCCGCCGTCTCCGCGTTCCGGTGAACCCGCGGCTGATCGACCTGCAGCGCCTCGA
>JAWWBN010000286.1:0-4183 GCA_033720955.1 Thermoanaerobaculia bacterium
GCCGGGTGGGGGTGGCCTTCCTGGGCAACTTCCTCTCGACCTACGGCCCGACCCCCACCCACCAACGCCAGATCGAGATCGCCGCCGAGCAGTACGAGGAGTTGCGCGAGGAGCTCCGACAGCTCATCGAGGTCGAGCTGCCGGCGCTCGAGGCCGATCTCGACGCGGCCGGCGTGCCGTGGACGCGCGGGCGCGGCCTGGTGCCCTAGGCGCCGGCGCGACGCCCGGGGCGCGCGCCCTCCCGGCGGCGCGGGTCTACTCTTCGACGCCGGCGAGCTCCTGCACCCAGCCGGGGGTGGCGGGCTCGCCGGCGAAGAAGCTCTTGGGCACCCCCCGCGTCAGCGCCCACCTGTGCAGCCAGCTGATCCCGGCGGGGCCGAAGTACTCGTCGGGCGTGCGGTAGGCGGGGTCTTCGAGGGCACGGGCGAGTGGCAGGAACCGCACGCCCCGGCCGGCGAGGCGCGCCAGCAGCTCGTCGAGATGACGGGCGTTCAGGGTGTTGGCGTGGAGCAGGAGCACCTGCGGCAGCGGCCGGCCGAGGAGCTCCGTCGCCTGGCGCTCGTAGTGCCGGCAGGTGGCGTCCATGTAGTCGAGGTAGGCGTCCGCCAGACGCCGCGCGAGGCCGGGGTCGCCGCGGTCGATGGCCTCGTCGTAGGCGCGGGCGAAGATCCACTCGGAGTTGTCGACGGTCACCGGGGCGACGCGGTAGCCGTGACGCTCGAGCAGGCCGTGGATCCGGTCCCGGACCTCCGGGGTGCGCCCGGTGTGGAGGAAGGGATGGCGGAAGTAGCGCAACGGGAGACCGCGCTCCGCGGTGAGGGCGCGGATGATCCGCTCGCCCCGCAGCAGGTCGGCCTCGAAGACCTCGGGGGCGACTCGGTGCAGGTCGGGGTGCGAATGGGTGTGGTTTCCCAGCTCCAGGCCGGCGTCGAGCCACGCGCCGAGGAGACCCACGAGCCGGGGGTCCGCCTCCCCGTCGGCGCCCTCGAGCTTCTCCTCGTTGACGAAGCCGGTGGCGGGCGCCCCGCGCTCGCCGAGCACGGCGGTGAGCCGCTCCATGATCTCGACGACCCGCTCGGGCGCCAGCCGGCCCGCCCGTTGGGCCGGGAGGTCGTCGAAGGTGAGCGCCATCTCGACCGCGGCGGCGGGCGCCGGCGTCAGGAGGGCGACGAGGAGGAGCGGGGAGAGCCAACGGCGATGCGAGCGCACCGCGGGAGTCTAGTGGCGCGCCGGGAAGAAATGGGCGGCCGAGCCGCCCGCGCCGGCGGAGCGCGAGGGTCGCGAAACCGGAGGCGACGGACCGGCGAAGTGGAGACAGGGGCTAGCTCTTGGACGACGAGCGCGAGAGCGCGCCAGAATCGACCGTCCGATCCGAGAGCAGAGCCGAACCGCGCCAATGACCTCGAGCGACCGCACCTCCTCTCCCGACGCCATCCCCCGCTTGAGGGTCCGCCCGGGCAACCTTGCCGAGCCCCGGGGTGGCGGCGACTTCGTGCTCTACTGGATGATCGCCAGCCGGCGGGCGCGCTGGAACTTCGCCCTGGAGCACGCCGTGGCCTGGGCCCGGGAGCTGGGGAAGCCGCTGGTGGTGCTCGAGGCGCTCCGCACCGGCTACCGCTGGGCGAGCGACCGGCTGCACCGCTTCGTCATCGACGGCATGCGCGACAACGCCCGCGCCTTCGAGGGCTCGGGAGCGCTCTACTATCCCTACGTGGAGCCGGAAGAGGGGGCGGGCAAGGGGCTGCTGGAGGCGCTCGCCGAGCGGGCGGCGGTCGTGGTCACCGACGACTATCCCTGCTTCTTCCTGCCCCGCATGGTCGAGGCTGCGGGCGAGAAGCTGCCCGTCCGGCTGGAGGTGGTGGACTCCAACGGTCTGCTGCCCCTGGCCGCCGCCGACAAGGTCTACGCCCGCGCCTACGACTTCCGCCGCTTCCTGCAGAAGAGCCTCGCCCCCCACCTGCTGGAGATGCCGGCGCTCAACCCCCTGGCCTACAAGGAGCTGCCGCGGCTCCCCGGTCTGCCCCGCGAGGTCGAGCGCCGATGGCCCCGCGCGGCCCCCGAGCTGCTGCGGGGGGAGGAGAGCCTCGGCTCGCTGCCCATCGACCACGACGTGGCCCCCGTGCCCTACCGCGGCGGCATGGAGGCGGGCGACCGGCGGCTCAAGAGCTTTCTCGAGGAGTCCCTCGACGCCTACGGCAACGGCCGCAACCACCCGGACGAGGACGCCGCCAGCGGTCTGTCGCCCTTCCTCCACTTCGGCCACGTCTCCACCCACCAGGTGCTCGACCGTCTGGCCGACCGCGAGGGCTGGTCCCCCGCCGAGATCGCCGACTCGGCCGACGGCAAGCGCAGCGGCTGGTGGGGCATGAGCGCCTCGGCCGAGGCCTTTCTCGACGAGCTGGTCACCTGGCGCGAGCTCGGCTACAACTTCGCCTCCCGCCGCGACGACTACGACGAGTACGAGTCGCTGCCCGACTGGGCGCTCGAGACCCTGGCCGAGCACGCCGGCGACGAGCGCCCCCACCTCTACGACCTCGAGGAGCTCGAGCGCGCCGAGACCCACGACGAGCTCTGGAACGCCGCGCAGCGCCAGCTCCGGTCGGAGGGCCGCATCCAGAACTACCTGCGGATGCTCTGGGGGAAGAAGATCCTCCACTGGACCCCCGACCCCGAGACGGCGCTCGAGATCATGATCCAGCTCAACAACCGGTGGGCCGTGGACGGCCGCGACCCCAACTCCTACAGCGGCATCTTCTGGGTCCTGGGCCGCTTCGACCGCGCCTGGGGGCCCGAGCGGCCGATCTTCGGCAAGGTCCGCTACATGACCTCGAAGAGCACGCGGTCGAAGCTCAGGCTGAACGGCTACCTGGAGCGCTGGTCGGCGTAGCCGGCCTCGGGGCCGGCGCCGGGCCCCGCCACCTCGCGCGAGCGGGCGCGCAAGCTACTCCCGCGGTGCCGTCTCGCGGCCTCGCGTCTCCCCCGACCCACCGCCGATCCCGGGCATCTTCTCCACGTGCTCGGCGAGCGGCTCGCCGCCCACCACGCCGAAGTCGAGCGTGCGGATGGGGAAGGGGATGGTGATGCCGCCCTCGTCGAAGGCGGTCTTGATCCGCTGGATCGCCTCGCTCTGGGCGGCGAGATAGGCCGCCTGGCTGTCGCCGAAGGGGATCCAGAACCGCACCACGAAGTTGATCGAGCTGTCGCCGAACTCGTTGTAGTAGAGCTCGACCTCCCGATCCTCGTCGCGGCCCGCCACCTTCTCCACGGCGGCGACGGCCAGCTTCCGGGCCTTCGCCAGGTCGTCGCCGTAGGCCACGCCGCACGTCAGGTCGACCCGCCGGGAGCCCAGGCGGGTGAAGTTGACGATGGGGTTCTCGAAGATCAGCCGGTTGGGGATCAGCACCATCTGGCCGGTGGGGGTGGTCATCCGCGTCGAGCGCAGCGTCACCCGGTCCACCTTGCCGAAGTAGTCGTTGGTCTCGATCAACTCGCCGGGGGTGAAGGGCCGCCGGAAGGCGAGCAGGATCCCCGACATGAAGTTGGCGGCGATGTCCTGGAAGGCGAAGCCGAGGGCCAGGCCGATGATGCCGGCGCCGGCCAGGAGCGAGGTGACCGTCTTCTCCAGACCGACGATGCCCAGCGCCACGAAGGCGCCCACGGCGATCACGCCGATGTACGCGACGCTGGCCAGCAGCCGCGCCACCTGGCCCGGCAGCACCGGTCCCAGGATCCTCCTGAGGGCCTTGCGCGCCAGGCGCGCCGCCAGCCAGGCGACGACCAGCGCCAGGATGGCGGCCACCAGGTTGGGCGCCAGGACCACGAGCTCCTCGCCCCAGCCCTGTATCTTCTCCAGCAGCTTGTTCACGGCGTCTTCGAAGTTCATAGGCTGCTCGCTCTCGGTGGGTCGCCCCGGCGGCGAGCGCCGACTGTATCAACCGGGTCCGTCCGGCCGCCCGGCCGCGGCGCCCGGGGCCGGGGGAGCGTGTCGCTGTGGCGTGGCGGCAGGTGATCCGCCGTCGCGCGGCGTGCCAGGATAGGGGGAATGCCGAGAGAGGTGAGACCGCTTCCCGGGTTGGTCGTCCTGGCGGCGATCGCGGCGGCGGTCGGCCCCCGCGGCGCCGGCGCGCCCCCCCCCACCCCCCCCCCCCCCCCCCACCCCCCGGCGCCGGTGGTGCACCGCCGC
>JAWWBN010000287.1:0-4087 GCA_033720955.1 Thermoanaerobaculia bacterium
AGCCGCTGCGGCTGGAGTTCGACGAGCCCCTCGACCACGCCCTCGCCGAGCGTCTGCTCCGGGTCGAGCGGGACGGCCTGCCGGTGGCCGGGGAGGCCAGCGTCGAGGCCGGCGGCACGGTGTGGCTCTTCCGTCCACGCGCCCCCTGGCGACCGGGCGACCACGCGATCCGGGTGGCGCCCGCGCTCGAGGACCTGGCCGGCAACCGGGCCAGCGGTCTCTTCGACCGGCCACCCGGCGAGGGGCCGGCGGCGCTCCCGGGCGCCGACCGGCTCCTCTTTCGCATCCCCCCCGGGTGAGCGCGGGGCGGCCGAAGGGCACGCCTCCCTGCTGCGCGCCCCGGCGCGCCCGCCCCCGCGCCGAGATGGCGGTCGGTCGACGGGCGCCCTCCAGGGGCGACGTCCGCCCGAGGCCGCCGGCCGCTTGCCCCCGAGGCCCGAGGTCCACTACACTGAGGATTCCCAAACGGTCGAGATTCCACCTGGCGAGGTGCATCCATGACGAAGACGACGACAGTCGGAGCGCTGGTTCTCTGCCTGGCTGCGGCGCCCCTGGCCGCCCAGGGCGTCGCGGAGATCTCGATCGACGGCGACACCGTGACCGCCGAGATCGAGCTGGTCAGCGGCCTCGGCGCCGACCTCACGATCTCCTTCGAGAACGTGGTGGGACTCTGCGCCTCCTGTCTGGGGCTCTCCGCCGAGGCGATCAGCCCCACCGATCCGGGGCTTCTCAACCGCTTCCCGGACCCGCAGCTCGTGAGCGTCCCCGGCGCCTTCCCGGTCCTCCTGCAGATCGAGCCGGCCATCAGTAGTCCCCTGGCCTTCAGCGGCGTGGTGAGCCTGGAGCTCCACACCCACGACCTCTCCTACACGCCCTACTCGCCACTGCGGCTCTTCGCCGCCGACGCCGGAGGCACCTTCTACGACATCACCTCGTCCAGCGGCGCCGGCAGCTACCGGGTCGGCGCGTCGAAGGGGGGCTTCTCCGAGTTCCTCATCGTGGCCGACCTGCGGCCGGTGAACGAGGTGCTTCTCGCCAAGTTCGACGCCCTTCAGCAGGTGCTGGACGACAACCTCGAGCTCGTCGAGAGCTCGCTGGCCGCGGATCTCCAGGCCCATCTCGACGACGCCTGGAGCTGGTACGAGCTGGGCGACCTCGCCCAGGCCTCTTCCGCGATCGACGACCTGGCCGACCTCGCCAAGGCGAAGAGCGGCGAGGACCTTCCCGACACCTGGCGCGCCTCGCGTGATCTGATCAACGTGGCCGGTCTGCTGCGTCAGGCCGCGGCCACCCTTCGGTACAGCCTGAATCTGGCGGCCAGCTCGTAGCGGTCCACAGCCCGTCGAGAGCGCATGCCGGTCCGCCTGACGCTCCACCACCTCGAGCAGCCCGCCACGACCTGTTTCCTGCGCGAGCCCGGCGGCTACCTTCTCGGCCGCGACCCGAGCTGTGACGTCGTCCTCGACGATCTCCGCGTCTCCCGGCGTCACGCCCGGCTGGTGGTCACCGAGGATGGGGGCGAGCTGCGGGACCTGGGAAGCAAGAACGGCGTCTCCATCAACGGTCACACGGTCGCCCGAGGCGCCCTGCCGGCCGCGGGCTGGCTGAGCTTCGGCGGGCTGATCGCGCGCTGCGAGGCGGGACCCGGCGTCGCCCGCAGGTCGGAGGACGACGAGCGGCTGACGGAGGCGTCGCGCCGGGGACACCGCCTCCTGGCGGACGCCGGCTCCGAGATCGATCCCCTTCTCGACCGGCTGCTGACCACCTTTCTCGAGGTCTCCCAGACCCGGCGCGGCTTCGTCCTGATCGCCGACGCCCAGGACGACTTCGAGGTCGTAGCCTGCCACGGCCTGACTCCCGGCGACCTCACGGGAGCCGAGTTCTCGGGCAGCCTCTCGACGGTGCAGAGAGTGCTCTCCGAAGCCACGCCGCTCGCCTCCTCGGACACCCGGGAGGACGCCGCCCTGAGCGGCCGCCCGAGCATCGTCCGCGAGCAGATCCGGGCCCTGGTCTGCGTGCCGCTGGTGGCCGCCGACCGCACCCTCGGGGCCGTCTACGCCGACAGCCCCACGCCGGGCAAGGCCTTCCGCGAGCTGGACCTCCAGATCCTCTCCGCCCTGGGCGACCACGCCGCCCTCGCCCTCTGGCTGGCCGGGCTCGAGGAGGAGCTCCAGGGAGTGGCGGCGGGGCTGCCCACCCGAGCCGAGCGCGCCAGCCGGCTGGCGCAACTCGGATTCCCCTCCGGGTCCGCCCTGCTCGAGAGCGGCGCGGCGGCGAGCTCCGGATGACCGACGAACGCGACGCCACGCCGCCAGGACCGGGGGGCGACCTCGAGCCCACCCGGACCAACATCCGGGCCGCGGCGCGTCTCTCTCCCGGCGATGGAGTCGGTGATCGCTACACCATCGTCGGCCGGCTGGGGTTGGGCGGCATGGGTGAGGTCTACCGGGCGCGGGACGAGGAGCTCGGAGTGGAGGTCGCGCTCAAGGTCCTGCGCCCCGAGTACGCCGGCGACCGCACTCTTCTGGAGCGCTTCCGCCGCGAGATCCTCCTGGCCCGCCAGGTCACCCACGGCAACGTGGTGCGGATTCACGACCTGGGCAAGGAGGGGGAGCTGGTCTTTCTCACCATGGACCTGGTGGAGGGACGCTCGCTGCGCCAGCTGCTCGAGGAGAAGGGGCGGTTCTCGGCCGACGAGACGGCCGAGATCGGGCGGCAGCTCGCGGAGGCCCTGGCCGCCGCCCATGCGAAGGGGGTCGTCCACCGCGACCTGAAGCCGTCCAACGTCATGATCGACGCCGACGGCAACGCCTACGTCACGGACTTCGGCGTGGCGCGGTCGATCACCGCGCCCGATCTCACCCGCACCGGGCTCGTCGTGGGCACGCCCGAGTACCTCTCCCCCGAGCAGGTGCGGGGCGAGGATCTCGACGGGCGCTCGGACCTCTACGCCCTGGGGGTGCTGCTGTTCGAGCTCCTCGCCGGCAAGCCGCCGACGCAGGGTCAGACCGCGGACGAGGTGGTGGCGCAGCACCTCCAGGGGGTGCCCCGCCGTCTCGCCGGCCTCCCCGAGGAGACGCCGGCCAACCTCAAGGCGATCCTGCGGCGATGTCTCGAGCCCGACCGGCGGAGACGCTACGCCGACGGCGCCGAGCTCGCCCGCGACCTGGCCGACCTGTCGCGGCCGCGGCCCCGCTGGCCCGGGTGGTCGGGGCGCGGGCGGCTCGCCCTCTGGGCGGGGGTCGGTCTGGCCCTCGTGGCGGCCGCTCTTCTGCTCCGCCCGGACCGCGACGCCGGCGCGCCGGGGGACCGCCCCGCCGCCGCGCTGGTCGTCCTCCCCTTCGCCGACGAGACGGGACGCCCGGAGCTCGCCTGGCTGGGCCCGGGCGTTCCGGAGCTCCTGTTCGAGGCCCTGGTCGGGGAGCCCGAGCTGCGGGTGGTGAGCCCCCAGCGCTCGCTCCAGGCGGCGTCCGATCTCAAGCTCGCGCCGGGCTCGCTCAGCGAGAGCGCGGTCGCCCTGGCCGCCGAGATCTTCGACTCGAGCCGGCTGCTCACCGGCAGCGTCCGGAGCCGGGCGGACGGCGGCCTGCGGATCGACGCGCGGCTGGTGGACCCGGCCGTGGGTCTGGACGGGGCCGCCTTCCTGCACGCGGAGGCGCCGGCGGGGCCGGACAGCGCCCGCCAGGTGATCGCCGACCTCCAGGGCGAGCTCGCCGCGAGCCTCCGTCTCGGCCGGCGCGCGAGGGAGGAGGCGCCGCTGAGCTCCCCCGCCCTGCCCCAGTACTCGGAAGCGGTGCGCAAGCTATGGGAGGGCGACGCCCTCGGCGCCCGGGACCAGCTCCAGGAGGCGGTCCAGGCGGACCCCGGCTTCGGCGCCGCCTGGCTTCGGCTGGGCCAGGCGTACGAGGCGAACGGGCAGTACGACCAGGCCCTCGACGCGACCGACCGGGCAGTCGAGACGCTGCCCCAGGGGCCGGCCGGCGGCGGCCGCCTGCGGCTCCTGGCGCGGGCCCAGCAGGCGCGGCTCGCCGGAGAGCCGGAGCGGGCCCAGGAGATTCTGGCTCAGCTCGTCGCCGACTACCCGGGA
>JAWWBN010000288.1:0-4014 GCA_033720955.1 Thermoanaerobaculia bacterium
GAGCTCGTGCCGCCCCCCCCGCTCCTGCACCCTGCCGGCGGTGATCGCCCGACCGGCCAGGGCCGCCGCCAGCTCCAGCACCATCAGGTCGCGGCGGGCGGGCTGCCGCGGCGCGTCGAAGTAGAAGGCGACGGTGCCCAGGATCTGGACCTCTTCGCGCCCCTTGCTCGTCGGCACCTCGATGCCGCGGATGGGGGCCGACCAGCAGCTCGTCAGGGGGGTCGCCTCCACCGTGTCGCGGAGCCCCTCCCAGACGCTCCCGGTGCGCATGTCAGTGGTCATCACCGTCTCGCCACGGTGGATCGCGGCGCTGCAGCTTCCCGGCGCCGAGCCGGCCGCCAGACCGTCGATCGCCTCGACGAAGACCCCGGGGAGGCTGGGCGCCGCGCCCACCCGGAGGGTGCGGTCCGACGGGTCCAGCATCATGACGCAGCAGCGGGTCTCGGGCAGCGCGAACTCGACGACGTGACAGAACTCCAGCAGGATCTGGCCGAGATCCGCTCCCTGGGCGACCAGCGACAGGACGCGGTTCTGGCCCAGGAGGAAGGTCGGTGGCAGGACGTGCTGGGACTCGACGTCCGCCGGAGTCGGATCGGCTGTGCTGCTCATGGTTGCCGGTGGACCCTAGGCGGAATTATACCGCCGCCGGCCACGGGGTGGCACCGCGGACGGCGGCTATACTCGTTGCCCGCGGTGCGCGATGAAGCTCGAGAGGCCCCCAGAGACCCTGCCCATCTTCCCCCTCACGGGGAGCCTGCTGCTCCCCGGCAACTACCTGCCGCTCAACATCTTCGAGCCCCGGTACCGCAACCTGGTGCGGGATGCGCTGGAGGGTCCCAGGCTCATCGGCATGATCCAGCCGCGGGTGCCCGGGCCGGACAACCTCGGGCCGCTGCGTGGCGACGCCGACCCCGACCTCTATGCGGTGGGGTGCGTCGGCACCATCCAACGCTGTGAGCGCCAGACCGACGGCCGCTACCTGATCGTGCTGCGAGGCCTCATCCGCTTCCGGATCGCGGAGGAGCTGCCCAGGCACAACGGGTACCGGTTGGTGCGGCCCGACTTCGGGGAGTTCGGCGGCGACGAGCAGGCCGAGGCCGAGGGGATCGACACGGCCTCCCTGCTGGCCGCCGTGGACCGCTTCGCCGAGCGCTACGGCCTCGACTTCGACGCCGACCTCCTGGCGTCGCTCCCGCCGCTGCTGCTGGTCAACGCCCTCTCTGCCGCGCTGCCCTTCTCGCCCGGCGAGCGCCAGGCCCTGCTCGAAGCGCCGCGGCCCGCGGACCGGGCTCGTCTGCTGCGCGAACTGATGCGGATGGGGCTCGACGACCGCTGGGACGGCGACGCCTACCGTCCGCCCGTAGTGAACTGATGGCCCAGCAGACGGCCCCCGTGTACCGGATCAGCTTCCTCCAGCAGGGGAGGGTCTACGAGCTGTACGCGCGCAGCGTCTCGCAGGGCGGCCTGCTGGGCTTCATCGAGGTCGAGGAGCTGCTCTTCGGCGAGCGCTCGCAGGTGGTGGTGGATCCCTCCGAGGAGCGGCTCAAGACCGAGTTCGACGGCGTGGAGCGGTTCTACCTGCCGATCCACTCCGTGCTGCGGATCGACCAGGTGGCGCGCCAGGGCGCGGCCCGGATCGTGGACTCGAAGGAGAGCCCGGGGAAGGTGGCGCCCTTCCCGATGCCGATCTACCCGCCGGGCGAGCCGCGCAAGGAGTGACGGCCGCTCAGCGCCGGTAGAGGTCGCGCACCCACCGCGCCCCCTCCTCGCCCAGGGCGCTGCCGGCGGCGGCCGCCTGCCGCACCTGCTCCGGGTTGCGCAGCCCCATCAGGACGCAGCCCCTGGGGGCGTCCTCCAGCAGCGCGCCCACCAGGGCGTGCAGCACCGGCTCCTCCTGGTCGGCGAAGCGCCGCCGGATCGCGTCCCGGCACCGGCGGTAGTGGGCCAGGGCGTCGGGGTCCTGGAACTCCGGCACCCGGTTCCGGGTGTCGCCCGGCTCGAAGGTGCGGGGCTCGTCGTACTTCCCCAGCAGGAGGCCGTGCTTGAGCGGAGAGAAGAAGGCCACGCCGGCGTCGCGCTCGTCCGCCCAGGCGGCCAGACCGCTCGAGATCCAGGCGTCGTCCACTACGTTGCGGTAGGGCTGGATCACGTCGGGGTCGAGCTGCCGGGCGTACCGGACGAGCTTGGTGGCGTCCCAGTCGGAGAGGCCGGTGAAGCGGATCTTGCCCGCCTCGCGGGCGCGCTCGAGGGCTTCCCCGGCCTCCTCCAGGTACCGGTCCTCCGGCCCGAAGTCGCACCGGTGCAGGTAGTAGAGGTCCACCCGGTCCGTGCGCAGGTTGGTCAGCGAGCGGTCGAGCCGCTCGGCCAGGAAACGGCGGTCGTAGGGGTGCTCGTAGCCGCCGGGGTCGTACCCGATCTTGGTGGCAAGGAAGACCTTCTCCCGGGGCACCCGGTCCCAGAGCCCGCCGATCAGCTTCTCGGACCGCCCGTCGCCGTAGACGTCGGCGGTGTCCCAGTGGTCCAGCCCGCGCTCGAAGGCGAGCTCGAGCGCGGCGGTCGCGGCCTCGTCGCGGTGGCCCGACCAGCCGACCTCCTCTCCCGCGACCAGCGCGGCGCCGCCGTACGACCAGGTGCCGACCGACACCGCCGGGATCCACTGCTCCGTCCTGCCGAACCGGATCTTGCGCAATCTGACCTCCTCGGAGAGGCCGAGTCTAGCGGTCGGGCTCGCCCGACGCCCGAGCGCGGGGGTACGATTGGCGCGGAAGGAGCCTACCGATGATCGACGACCCCGGCTTCGACGGCGACACCCCTCGACCCCCGCGCCGGCCGCGCCCGCCGCGCTACTGGCCCATCGCCGCCGCGATCCTCGTGGTGCTGCTGCTGGCGGTGGCATGGTGGCTCTGGTGGCGGCCCGCTCCGCCGCCGCCCACGCCGGTCCCGGTCGCGACGCCGGCGGCCCCCGCCCCGGAGCCGACCGCGGAGGAGCTGCCGGCGGAGGAGCCTCTCCCGACCCTCGACGCCAGCGACGAGCTGGTGCGCGAGCTGGCCGCCGAGCTCTCCTCCCACCCCCGCCTCATCGCGTGGCTGGCCAACGACGAGCTGCTGCGGCGGTTCACCGTGGCCACGGCCAACGTCGCCGAGGGCGTCAATCCGCGCCGCCACCTGACCTTCCTGGAGCCGCGCGGGGAGTTCTCGGCCGTACCGCGGGGGGATCGGATCGTGGTGAATCCGGCGAGCTACGAGCGGTTCGAGACGGCGGTGCAGGTCTTCGAGTCGCTCGATTCGCAGGGGCTGGCCGAGGCCTACCGCCGGCTCGAGCCGCTGGTGGAGCAGGCCTATCTCGACCTGGGCTACCCGGAGGGCGGCTTCCGGACGACGCTGCTGGCGGCCTTCCGGCGGCTGCTGGCGGTGCCCCGGCCCCAGGGCGACGTGGTGCTCGAGCGCGGGGTGGAGAGCTACCGCTACGCCGATCCCGAGCTGGAGGGGCTGAGCGGCGCCGGCAAGCAGCTCCTCCGGATGGGACCCCGCAACGTCGCGCGGGTGCAGGCCAAGCTGGTCGAGATCGGCCTGGCGCTCGGCTTCACCCCGGAGGAGCTGCGCGGCTAGCCTCCGGGTCGCGCTCCAGCAGTCCCCGCCCGGCCCGCGCCACGGCTCGGTACTTCTGGAGCTGACCGAGCCGGAAGCCGGAGTGCACGGCGATCGCCAGCAGGCCGAGGGTGAGGAGGGTCTCGACCCGGTGCCCCAGCGTCAGCGCGGGGCCGCCGGCGTCGGAGGCCACGAGCAGGGCGGCGATGGCGGTCCAGTCCACCAGGATCGCCAGCTTGGCCCGCCGCGCCGCCCGCCGGAGCGCCGTCGGGAAGGGCTCATCGACCACGTCGTCCGGCGGGCGACGGAGCTCGGCCACGTCGTCCCGGAGCAGGGAGAGAACCGCGCGTGTCTGCCACATCGTCGTCAGGCCTCCTCGCCGCCGAGCGTAACCGACACCGGTCCCGGACGGGCCGGGTGCTGGGC
>JAWWBN010000289.1:0-3907 GCA_033720955.1 Thermoanaerobaculia bacterium
CCAGCTCCTGCTCGGCGTGGGCGCGCAGCTCCTTGATCTTCAGCTCACCGATCTTGTAGGCCAGCGCCTGGCCCGGCCAGACGATGTAGCGGTCCACCTCCACGATGATGTCGTGCTCCTGCTTGCCGGTGTTGGCGAGGAAGTAGTCGATGGCCTGCTGCCGGCTCCAGCCCAGGGCGTGCATCCCGGTGTCCACCACCAGCCGGATGGCCCGCCACATCTCGTAGGTGAGCTGGCCGAACTTGGCGTAGGGGTCCTGGTAGAAGCCCATCTCCTCGCCCAGGCTCTCCGAGTAGAGGCCCCAGCCCTCGACGAAGGCGGTCTCACCGCCGTGGCGACGGAACCAGGGGAGGTTCTCGAGCTCCTGCGCCAGGGCGATCTGCAGGTGGTGGCCCGGCACCGCCTCGTGCAGGGAGAGCGCCTCCATCTCCCACTTGGGCCGCGTCTCCAGCTTGTAGGTGTTGGCGAAGAACTGGCCGGCCCGTCCGGCCTGCATGGAGCCGGGCTGGTAGTAGGCCGTGGTCTGTGACGCCTCGGCGTACTCTGGCACCGGGGTCACGCCGTACGGGGTCCGCGGCAGGGTCCCGAAGAGCGCCGGCAGAGCGGCGTCGGCCCGCTTGCAGATGTCGCGATAGGCGGTCAGCAGGTCCTCGGCCTCGGTGAAGTAGAACTGCGGGTCCTCGCGCAGGAAGGTGGTGAACTCCTCGAAGGTGCCGGTGAACCCCGACGCCTCGATCACCCGGTCCATCTCGGCGCGGATCCGCTTCACCTCGGACAGCCCCAGGTCGTGGATCTCCTGCGGCGTCATGTCGGTGGTGGTCATCTGCTTGACGCGGTAGGCGTACCAGGCCTGCCCGTCGGGCAGGTCGCTGGCCGCGATGGACTCGCGGGAGCCGGGGATGTACTCCTCGGAGAGGAAGGCGAGGAGCTTGCGGTAGGCGGGCGCCACCGCGGTGGTGAAGACCTCGTAGGCCTCCTCGCGCAGCCGCTCCTGCTCCGCCACGGGGACGCTGTCGGGGAAGCTGGCGAAGGAGCGCAGCATGGCGCTCTTCGAGGGGTCGTCCACCAGCAGATTCTCGACCTGCTGGGGCACGTCGCGGAGGGTGACCCGTGGCGGCGTGACCCCCTCCTCGAGGCCGGTCCGGAGCGCCTCCAGGGTATGGTCCACCAGCTCGGGGACGCCGCGCAGACGGGCGAGGATGTTCTCGTACTGGGCCACGTTGGCGGCCGGCATCATGGCCAGCATGCGGGCGACGTTCTGGTGCACGCCCCCCATCTGGTTGATGGCCAGCAGCTCGCCGCGGAACCGCTGCCCCTCGACCGACTCCTTCACGCTCTGCATCATCAGGTCGTAGTTCAGCCGGTCCTCGGCCTCCAGGGCGTCGCGGTCGATGCTCTGGAGCACCTCCAGGGCGTGCCGGGTGTCGGCCTCCTGGCGCTCGTTCTCCGCCAGGCTGTTGTCGCTCCAGCGGTCGTGGCCGGTGGGGTGGCCGATCATCGTCGCGAACTCGGGCGCCACCAGCATCGTGTACTCGAAGTAGAGATCGATGAAGCGCTGCAGCCTCTCGGCGTCGGTCAGCGACTCGGTATTGGCCTTCAGATCGTCGGCGCGCTCGAGCAGCGCGGCGCGCTCGGCCTCGTAGTCGAACGCCGCGACGGGGGCCGCCAGGACCAGGGGGAGGGCGGCGAGCGCAGCCCATCTCTTCTTCGCCATCTTCGTCTCCTCTGCTCGTTCCGGGAGTGGCCAGGCGGGAGCGCCTGCCGTGCCCCTCTCTACGCAGGGCGCGCGGGGCGGGTTTCGGGCGCCGCGGCGATGATAGCCTGACCTCCATGAGTCCCCAGCCGACCCTCGTGGCCCTCGCCCTCGCCGCCCTGGCGATGGCGACCCCCGTCGCCGCCCAGGAGGACTTCGTCGCCCGGATGGAGGTGGAGCACCAGGACGACACGCCCGCCGCCAGCCCCGTCGCCACCGCCGAGGCCGCCGGCCCGGTGGAGATCGAGGAGGTGGTCTACGCCACCCTGGACGGTGCCGAGGTCGAGGGCTACCTGGCTCGCCCTCCGGGGCGCGCGGCCCGGGGCGGCCTGCTCCTGATCCACGAGTGGTGGGGACTGAACGACAACATCCGCGCCGTTGCCCGCCGGTTCGCGGCCGAGGGCTACCTGGCCCTGGCGGTCGACCTGTACGAGGGCGAGAGTGCGGAGGACCGGGAGGACGCGTCGCGGCTGGCCCGCGCCGCCCGCGACCAGCCCGAGCGGCTGAGCGAGAACCTGCGTCAGGCGATCTCCTTCCTCTCGGCGCGGACGGAGCGGATCGGGGTGATCGGCTGGTGCTTCGGCGGCGGCTGGTCGCTCCAGACCGCCCTCATGGCCCCCGACCGGATCGACGCCGCGGTGATCTACTACGGCCGCGTTCCCACCGACCCGGCCGAGCTGGAGCCCCTCCAGGCCCCCGTCCTCGGCATCTTCGGCGAGCTCGACGGCGGCATCCCGCCCGAGCGGGTGCGGGCCTTCGAGGCGGCCCTCGAGACGCTGGGCAAGGAGGCCTCGATCCACATCTACCCGGACGCGGATCACGCCTTCGCCAACCCCTCGGGCACCCGCTACCAGAAGGAGGCGGCGGAGGACGCCTGGGCCAGGACGCTCGCCTTCTTCTCGGAGAAGCTGCGCTGACAGGTCGCGGTCCGGCCGCCGCGCTCCTCGCCCTCTCGATCCCGGCCGGCTGCGGCGGCGCCGAGGCGCCTCGGGGCGAGCCCGCCCTCTACGAGATCGTGGGCACGGTGCGGGCGCTGCCCGCCTCCTCCGACGGGCAGATCACCATCCGCCACGAGCCGGTACCCGACTTCGTGGACGCCGCCGGCCGGAAGAGCGGCATGCCGGCCATGACGATGGGCTTCGACCTGGCCCCGGGCGTCGAGCTCGAGTCGATCGACGAGGGGAGCCGGGTGCGCTTCCGGCTGGAGGTCGACTGGGAGGGGTCGCCGCCGGCGCGGATCGTCCAGATCGAGCGGTTGCCCGCCGACGCCGGCTGAGCCTCAGCGCAGCCGCACCTCCATGCTGCGCTCCTCGGCCTCCCCGCGGGTGTCGATGTCGCGCGCCAGCGACAGGGCGTCGAGCACCGGCACCCGGCCGCGGCGGCCCCGGTTCTTCCGCCGCCACTTGCGGGTGGCGAAGAGCCGCCGAAGACAGGTCTCGACGGTCCGCTGCCGGATCCCTCCTCGCGCCAGGCCCAGCGCCAGGGGCAGCGCGTTGAAGAACACCTCCGCGGTCAGAAGGGGAAGTCGGAGCCGGAGTGGGGCGCGGAGGTCGTGCCACAGCAGCCGCCAGAGAACGCCGGCGATGATGATGACGAAGCGCCGGGCCACCGTCTTGGTGCGGGTGCGGTAGGCGAGCTCGAAGGAGCTCTGGAGCAATTCCACCCGCATGGCGAGGGGGTTCACCATGACCAGGTGGCCGGGAAGCACCTCCTCCGGGACCTTCGAGCCCTCGGGCCGAAGCTGGTAGCGTCGCTTGTAGGCGGAGGCGCCCAGCAGATCGGTCCGGGCGGGCGAGCGGATGGCCGGAAACCAGAAGGCGAGCGGGGCGTGCCGGTAGTAGTCCTCCATCACCCGTTGCACCTCGTCCACATCGGGGAGCAGGTCGCAGGTGGTGAAGCAGACCGCCTCCGGCGAGTACTTCCGGGCTGCCTCCATCCCGGCGCGGATGTTGGCGGCGAACTCGCGGTCGGTGTCCACCACCTCGGCCGGCCCTCGGCGCTCGCCGTAGTAGCGGCCGGGCCCGGCGATCAGCAGCCGCCCGAAGCCGCCGCTGGCGGCGAAGCGCTCGACCACGAGATCGATCAGCGGCCGCCCTTCGACGAGCAGAGTGACCCCCTTCGGACCGGAGATCCGATCCTTCTGACCCGGCACGA
>JAWWBN010000290.1:0-3891 GCA_033720955.1 Thermoanaerobaculia bacterium
CCAGCTTCGAGCTGGTCCAGAAGACGGCCATGGCCGGGGCGACTCTGCTGGCCGCCGTGGGGGCGCCGTCGAGCCTGGCGGTGCAGACGGCCGAGGAGCTGGGGATGACCCTGGTGGGCTTTCTGCGCGCGAGCCGGTTCAACGTCTACGCCGGCCAGGAGCGGATCGCCGCCCGATGACGGGAACCCCGGCGCCCCTCGGTCGTTCTACACGCCGAGGGCCGCCGAGGGCCCGGAACGAGGAGGGTGCATGACGAGAGTGACGCAGGTCCTGATCCTCGCCGCGCTGGTCGCGGCGCCGGCCGTGCCGGCCGCCGAGCCGCCGATGAAGGTCATGGAGGCCACCGCGATGGGTCTGATGCGAGCCATCGAAGGGGGCGACGCCGAGGAGGTGTGGGTCTACCTGAGGGACCACCTGGCGCCGGAGCTGCGGGCGCGGCGCTCCGACGAGGAGTGGCGCGGGATGGCCGCCAGGATGGCCGAGAGACATGCCGGTCTGGACGTGGGCGGCATCCTGGTGGAGGGCCCGGGCCGGGTGATGCTCGAGATCCAGGGGCGCAGCGGCGTCGCGACCTTCTCCTTCGACTTCGATCCCGCGGCGCCCGACCGCATCGCCGGGCTGCAGTTGGCGGCCGGCCCCCCCGGCGGCCGTCCCGACCTGCCCCCCTTCGAGCCGCCGGCTGGGGGCGACCCGACCGCCCTGGCCGGTGCCCTCGACCGGTGGCTGGACGAGCTGGCCCGGCGCGACCTCTTCTCGGGCGCGGTGGCGATCGCCCGCGGCGGCGAGATCCTCGCCGAGGGCGCTCGCGGGCTCGCGTCCAGGCGGTGGGGCGTCCCCAACCGGATGGACACCCGCTTCGACGTCGGCTCCATCAACAAGAGCTTCACCAAGGTCGCGGTGGCGAAGCTCCTGGCGGAGGGCCGGCTCAGCCTGGACGACACCGTCGCCCGGCACCTGCCCGATTTCCCCGACCCGGAGATGGCGGCCAGGATCCGCATCCGGCACCTGGTGGAGCACACCTCCGGGCTGGGCGACATGTTCGGCCCCGAGTTCGGCCGCACCTCCAAGGCCCTCTTCCGCGAGCCGCGCGACTACCTGGAGCTCATCGCCGCCCAGCCCCTCGACTTCGAGCCGGGGGAGCGCTCGGAGTACTCCAACGGCGGCTACATCGTCCTGGGCGCCGTGGTCGAGGCGGCGGCGCAGACGCCCTTCGCCGAGTACATCACCGAGAACGTCTTCGCCAAGGCGGGCATGGAGGACACGGGCTTCTTCGACCGCGACGTGCCGGTCCCCAACGTGGCCGAGGGCTACATCTGCCGCGAGGAGGGGGAGGGGCGCGTCTGCCGCAGCAACCTCTACGAGCTCCCAGCGCGCGGCAATCCGGCCGGAAGCGCCCAGTCCACGGTCGCCGACCTGGTCGCCTTCGACGCCGCCCTGCGAGGCGGCCGGCTGCTGCCGCCGGAGTGGGCCGCCTGGGTGCTGGGCGCACCGCCGCCGGCCGAGAGGGAGCCGGGCTCCTCTCCCGACCTGGCGCGGGTCGGCTACGGCATCGCCGGCGGCGGCCCAGGGGTGAGCGCGGTGCTCGAGGTCGAGGGGGATCTGCAGATCGCCGTGCTCTCGAACTACGACCGGGGGATCGCCGAGGCGATGTCGAGGGTCCTGGTGCGGGCGCTCGACCGGAGGGCGGCGCCCTAGGCGGCGCACCAGTAGTCGCGGGTCTCGACGAGGCCCAGCCCGTCGAGACGCTGGCGGATCAGCTCGCGTGCGCCACGGGAGGAGACCGCCGCGAGCACCGTGGTGCGGCCCGGCGCCGAGAGCAGCCGCGGCAGGTCGTCGACCGGGTGGATCGGCAGACCCCGCAGGGTGCGGCCGATCTTGCGCTCGTCGATGTCCAGGAAGGCGGCCAGCGGGGCGCCCCGTCGGGCCAGGTGCTTGGAGAGTCGCCGGCCGGTCTGACCGGCCCCCCAGAGCAGCACGCCGTCGGCCCCGAGGAGCGGCCCCTGGGTGAGATGGTGGGCCTTGCAGGCCAGGAAGCGCTCCACCGCGTAGCGCGGATCGGTGCGGGTGAGACGTCCGGCGTGGTCGCGCCAGAGCAGCAGGGTCTCGGGGACCTTCTCGAAGCGGGCACCGCGCGCCGCGAGCCGCAGCCAGAGGTCGTAGTCCTCCGGCCAGCCCACGTCGCGGTAGCCGCCCACCGCCAGGAGGGCGGCGCGGCGGGCCATCACCGAGGGGTGCGGAACGGGGCTCTCGATGAAGCGATCGCGCCAGATCTCCTCGTGGGTCACGAGCGAGTTGAGCCAGCGCTCGTAGTGGCGGAAGCCCTCCGCCACCTGGCTGTCGGGAAAGTGGCGTATCAGGCAGGAGGCCACCGTGACCTCCCGCTTCCGGTCGAGGAGGGCGACCTGGAGCTCCAGACGGCGGGCGTCGCAGCGGTCGTCGGCGTCCATCCGAGCCACGAGAGGCGCCCGGGCGGCGGCCAGGGCGAGATTGAGCGCGCCCACCAGGCCCCGGCGGTGGCTGGAGATCCAGCGCACCCGGTCGTCGCGCCGGGACCAGGCATCCAGCAGGTCGGCCGAGCCGTCGGTGGAGCCGTCGTCCACCGCGACCACCTCGAAGTCGGCGAAGGACTGTCTCTCGATGCTCTCGATGGCGTCGTCGAGGTGCTCCCGGGCGTCGTGGACCGGCAGCAGGACCGAGACCCTCGGCTCCGAGCTCACGCCGGCGATTCTAGGGCGAGCCCGCCGCCGCCCGTGCGCTAAGGTCGAGGGCGGCGGTGAGCCGATGCCGATCGTCGACACCCACGCCCATCTCTGCGACCCGGTCTTCGACGCCGACCGCGAGCGGGTGCTGGAGCGCGCCCGGCGGGCCGGAGTCGAGCGGGTCGTCGCCGTGGGCGAGACCGCCGCCGACGCCCGTCGCAACCTGGAGCTGGCGGAGGCTCACCCGGGGGTGGTGCTGCCGGCCGCGGGTCTCTTCCCGACCCGCCTGGAGCTCGACGAGGCGGCGCGGCTGGAGGAGCTGATCCGAGCCGCGGCGGGACGGTGGACGGCCATCGGTGAGGTGGGGCTGGACCACTGGAAGGTCCGCGAGGAGGGGGAGCGGGAGGTGCAGCGGGAGATCTTCCGCCGCTTCGTAGACCTGGCCCTCGAGCTCGATCTGCCGCTCAACGTGCACTCGCGCTCGGCCGGCGCCGCGACCCTGGAGGTGCTGCTGGAGCGCGGCGCGCGGCGGGTGCAGATGCACGCCTTCGACGGCCGGGCGGCGCGGGCCCTGCCCGGGGTGGAGGCGGGCTACTACTTCTCCGTCCCACCCTCGGTCCTGCGCTCGCCCCAGAAGCAGAAGCTGGTGCGGCGGCTGCCCCTCGACCGGCTGCTGGTGGAGACGGACAGCCCGGTTCTCGGTCCCGTGCCGGGGGAGCGGAACGAGCCGGCCCACGCCGTGCGGTCGCTGGAGGCGATCGCGGATCTCAAGGGGCTGTCGCGGGCCGAGGTGGAGGAGACGGTCGCCGAGTCCACCCGGCGGCTCTACCGCCTGGCCTGACGCGCCCTACTGGACGTAGCCGAGAGCCCGCAGGGCGCGCTCGGTCTCCGGGTCCGTGACCGTCTCGGCCGACGCCGCGGCGAGCTCGTCCTCCAGCGCCGCGAAGAGGGCCAGAAGCTCGCCCTCCGCCTCGCGCGAGAGTTCGGGTCCGTCGCCGATGGGCGGCAGCAGCCGGCCGGCGCCGCCGCGCAGCAGACGCCCCTCCGGGGTCACCGTGTAGTAGAGCCGGTGGTCCAGCACCTCCACCGTGCCGTCCAGACGCCGGTCCTCCAGGGGAGGGTCGAAGCCGCGGCGCATGCCGAAGGCCCGTGCCCGGGGGTGCGGCCCCGCCGTCAGGTCGCGTCCGTTGGG
>JAWWBN010000291.1:0-3872 GCA_033720955.1 Thermoanaerobaculia bacterium
AGACCCGGCAGGGCCGTCTGCGGCTCTTCCTGCAGCTCTTCCTGGGGCTGATGCTCGGGGCGATCGTCCTCGGCTGGCTCATGTATCCCTTCCCGTCCGGTCCACCGGCGCCCTTTCCGCCCGGGGGCTGAGCCGGCCTCGCCGGCCGCGCCGATGGGGAAGGCCGATCTCCTGCTCGTCGCCGGCGAGGCCTCGGGCGACCAGCATGGCGCCCGCCTGCTGGCGGCGCTGCAACGGCTGCGGGGCGGCGATCTCCAGCCGTTCGGCCTGGGCGGCGACGAGCTGATCGGGGCCGGCCTCGACTCGGTGGCCCACAGCTCGGAGGTCGCCGTGATGGGGATCTCGGAGGCGCTGAAGGTGCTGCCCCGGGCGCGGGCGATCTACCGCCTCCTGCTGGCCGAGGTGGAGCGCCGCCGGCCCGAGGTGGCCGTGCTGGTGGATTTCGCCGAGTTCAACATGCGGCTGGCCCGCGATCTCTCGCGCCGCGGCGTCAAGGTGGTCTACTACGTCAGCCCGCAGGTGTGGGCGTGGCGGCGCGGCCGGGTGCGCACCGTCGCCGACACCGTGGAGCGGATGCTGGTCCTGCTGCCCTTCGAGGTGGATTTCTACCGCCGGCACGGTGTGGAGGTGGTGCACGTGGGCCATCCCCTGGTGGACGAGGTGCCGCTGCTGCCGCAGCGGTGGGACCGGGAGGAGGAGCCCCGCCCGCCGTACGTCGTCTCCCTGCTGCCGGGCTCGCGGCCCAGCGAGGTCTCGCGGCTGCTTCCCATCCTGCTCGGCGCCGCGAAGGTGCTGGCGCGGGAGGAGGCGGTCGAGCTGCGGCTGATCCGCGCACCCGGCCTTCCCGTGGCCGACCTGGAGCGCCACCTGGGCTCCTTCCCGGCGCCCGTCGAGATCGTCTCCGCCGATCGCTACCGGGAGGTCGCCGACTCGCACGTGGCCCTCTGCGCCTCGGGCACCGCGGCCCTCGAGACCGCCCTCCTGGGCACCCCGACGGTGGTGGTCTACCGCGTCGCCTGGCTCTCTTATCTGACCGGCCTGCTGCTGGTGCGGCTGCCCTTCGTGAGCCTGGTGAACCTGGTGCTGGGCCGCCAGGCGGTGGCCGAGATGCTGCAGGGCGACGCGACGCCGGAGAAGGTGGCCCGCCAGGCCCTGCGGCTGCTGCGGCGCCCTGATAGGGTGCGCCGGATGCGGACCGACTTCGAGGAGCTCCGCCGCGCCCTCGGGGCGCCGGGCGCCAGCGAGCGGGCGGCCCGCGAAGTCCACGAGGTGCTCGAGGGGTGAACCAGATCGGCTCGCTGGTCGGCTTTCTGGGCCGCTACTTCCGGCGCTATCTGCCGTCGATCGGCGTCGCGGTGGCGGCCTCGCTGGTCTACGCCGCCTGCACGGTGGCCTTCCTGGCCCTCATCGAGCCGATCTTCGGCGAGGTGCTGCTGGCCGAGCGGGGCGAGATGGGGTCCTTCGCGGCGCTGGTCGGGGAGAGTGGCGGGGAGGCCGCGGACGGCGTCGCGCCGGACTCGCCGGGCGCCGCCGAGCTCCCCGGCAGCGGCCAGAAAGGGCGCTTCAAGCGCCTCCTCGACGAGGGCTACCGCGACCTCAAGAGTGCTCTGGGGGTCGGGCCCGAGGAGGTGGTCTTCTTCGTGCCCCTTCTGGTGATCGGCATCTTCCTGCTGCGTGGCGTGGCCGGTTTCACTAGCGGCTACATCTTCGACCGCGTCGGCTTCAAGGTCACCACCGACATCCGCAACGACCTCTACCGGCGCATCCTGGAGCAGTCGGTGCGCTTTCACGCCCGGCACCCCTCGGGGGAGCTGATGAGCCGCATCGTCAGCGACGTGGCGATGATGCAGACCGCGGTCTCCACCCGGGTGGTGGATCTCTTCCAGCAGTCGCTGACCCTCGCCGGGATGGTCTACCTCCTGTTCAGCACCCACCGGCAGCTCGCCACCATCAGCCTGGTGCTCCTGCCGGCCCTGATCTTCCCCATCGTACGCTTCGGCCGCGGCATGCGCCGGGTGAGCCACCTGAGCCAGCAGCGGATGGCCGACCTGGCCCACCTGGTGGGCGACGGGGTGCGCGGCCACCGGGTGGTCAAGGCGTTCGGGATGGAGGAGTTCCAGCACCGGCGCTTCCGCGACGCCACGGCGCGGCATCTGCGGGTCAACCTCTGGGCGCAGGTGCTCAACAACCTGTCGAGCCCGGTGGTGGAGGCGTTGGGGGTGGTGGCCGGCTCGGGCCTGCTGATCTACGCCGGCTTCGCCATCCGGCGCGGGGAGCTCTCGGCGCCGCTCTTCATCTCGTTTCTGGCCACCCTCTTCTGGATGTACGAGCCGGTGCGCAAGCTGAACAAGGTGAACCTGATCCTCCAGCAGTCGCTGGCCTCCGCCGCCCGGGTGCACGACGTTATGCGGCTGCCCAACGAGATCCGCGACCGGCCGGACGCCCGCGCCATCGAGCGGGTCGAGCGCGACATCGGCTTCGACGAGGTCTGCTTCGCCTACGAGGACAAGCCGGTGCTGGACCGGGTGAGCCTGACGATCCGGCGCGGCGAGGTGGTGGCTCTGGTGGGCCCGTCGGGCGCCGGCAAGACCACTCTGGTCAACCTCCTGCCGCGCTTCTTCGATCCCGACTCCGGCGCGGTGCGAATCGACGGCGTGGACATCCGCGACCTGAAGGTGGCGAGCCTGCGCGCCCTCATCGGGCTGGTCACCCAGGAGACGATCCTCTTCGACGACACGGTGCGCAACAACATCGCCTCGGGCCGCGCCGACCTCGACGACGACAGGATCCGCGCCGCCGCCCGGGCCGCCTTCGCCGACGGCTTCATCGAGGAGCAGGAGAGGGGCTACGACACCCTGGTGGGCGAGGGTGGGATGAAGCTCTCCGGCGGGCAACGGCAGCGGCTCGCCATCGCCCGCGCCCTGGTCAAGGACCCGCCCATCCTGATCCTGGACGAGGCCACCTCGCAGCTCGACTCCGAGTCGGAGGCGCTGGTGCAGAAAGCGCTCTACAATCTGATGCAGGGAAGGACCACCCTGGTGATCGCCCACCGCCTCTCCACCGTGCAGCGCGCCGACCGCATCGTCGTCCTCGACCGCGGCCGGATCGCGGAGGAGGGCACCCACAGGGAGCTCGTCGAGCTGGGCGGGCTCTACCGTCGTCTCTACGATCTCCAGTTCCGCTCGTAGCCGGGGATGAACAGCATGACGGGCTACGGCGAGGCCGCCGGCGACAACGACCGATACCGCGTCGGGGTGACCGTGCGGTCGGTCAACCACCGCTTTCTCGACCTGAGGATCCGGCTGCCGGAGGCTCACCATCCTCTCGAGCGTCTCTTCGACGAGCTGCTGCGATCGCGGCTGGAGCGCGGCCGGGTGGAGGCGCGGGTGACCGTCGAGGCCGCCGCGGCGGGGGCGCGGCGGCTGCGGGTGGACCACGATCTCGCGCGCGCCGTGGTCCGCGAGATGGAGGGCCTGGAGGCGGCGGGGGTGGCGAGCGGGCCGTTGCGGCTGGCCGACCTGGTGCGGGTGCCCGGGGTCGTGGAGCTCGAGGGGGTCCCCGTGGAGTGGACCGAGGCGGACGACGAGACGGTGCTCGAAGCGGCCGGGAGGGCGCTGGACCAGCTCGTGGCCGCGCGCACGGCCGAGGGGGACCGCCTGTCACGGCTCCTGGCCGACCGGGTGGCGCGGCTCCGGCGCGAGCTGGCGGCGCTCGAGCGGAGGGCGCCGGAGGCCCGCCGACGGGCGCACGAGGAGCTGCGCCGGCGAATCGACGAGCTCCTCGGGGAGCCGGGAGTGGAGAAGGGCCGGCTGGAGCAGGAGGCGGCCCTGCTGGCGGAGCGGACCGACGTGCGCGAGGAGCTCGACCGGCTG
>JAWWBN010000292.1:0-3735 GCA_033720955.1 Thermoanaerobaculia bacterium
GCCATGCGCTACGACTACGTCATCGTCGGCGCGGGCTCGGCCGGGTGCGTTCTCGCCAACCGGCTGAGCGAGAGCCCCGACACCCGGGTGCTCCTGCTCGAGGCCGGCGGCAGCGACCGGCTGCTCAACGTGCGGATCCCGGGCGCCTTCCCCAAGCTCTTCAAGACCTCGCGCGACTGGGCCTTCGAGAGCGAGCCGGCGCCGGCCCTGGGCGGGCGGCGGCTCTACCTGCCGCGGGGGAAGATGCTCGGCGGCTCGAGCTCCATGAACGCCATGCTCTACGTGCGGGGCAGCCGCCACGACTACGACGGTTGGCGCGACGCAGGGTGCTCCGGTTGGGGGTACCTGGACGTGCTGCCCCTCTTCAAGCGGTCCGAGGAGTTCGAGAGAGGCGCCAACCGGTTCCACGGCGGCGAGGGACCCCTGGCGGTCTCCGAGCCCAGGAGCGTCACGCCCCTCACGCGGGCCTTTCTCGAAGCGGCGGAGCAGGCCGGCCTGGCGCCCAACGCCGACTTCAACGGCTCGCGCCAGGAGGGGGTGGGGCTGTTCCACGTCACGCAGCGGGACGGCGAGCGGTGCAGCGCCGCCGACGCCTTCCTCCGGCCGGTGCTGCGCCGGCCCAACCTCACGGTGGTGAGCCGCGCCCACGCGACGCGGATCTTCGTGGAGGCGGGCCGCGCCTTCGGCCTGGAGTACCGTCGCGGTCGGCGGGTGCGCTACGTCTTCGCAGAGCGCGAGGTCGTGCTGGCCGCCGGAGCCATCGGCTCGCCCCACCTGCTGCTGCTGTCGGGGATCGGGCCGGCGGAGGAGCTCGAGAAGAGGGGGGTCGAGGTGCGGCTCGACCTGCCCGCGGTGGGCCGCAATCTCCAGGACCACCTGCTGCTGGCCACCGCATGGCACGCCGACCCGGGCCACGGTCTGGAGGATGTCGAGACCCCGGCCAACCTGCTGCGATGGAAGCTCTTCGGACGCGGGCCCCTGACCACCACGATCGCCGAGGCGGGGGCCTTCGTGCATACCCGGCCGGGCCTGCCCGCGCCCGACCTCCAGCTCCACTTCGCGCCCACCTTCTACGTGGACCACGGCTTCGGCAACCCGGAGGGGTACGGTCTGTCCCTCGGCGCCACGCTGATCGCGCCGCAGAGCCGCGGCAGGGTGCGGCTCGCCTCGGCCGACCCCGGCGTGCCGCCTCTCGTCGAGGGTGGCTATCTCGAGAGCCGGAAGGATCTCGCCACCCTCGTCGCCGGGGTGCGGCTCTGCCGGGAGATCGCCGCCCAGCCCGCCTTCGACCCCTACCGCCGCGAGGAGCTCCTCCCCGGAGCCGGCCTCACCGGCGACGACGAGCTGGAGGGGTTCGTGCGCGACACCGTCGAGACGATCTACCACCCGGTGGGGAGCTGTCGGATGGGCGCGGACGAAGATGCGGTGGTGGATCCGCGACTGCGGGTTCGGGGTGCCGAGGGGCTGCGGGTGGCCGACGCCTCCATCATGCCCGTCATCCCGCGGGGCAACACCAACGCGCCGACGACGATGATCGCCGAGAAGGCCGCGGAGCTGATTCTGGCCGGGCGGTAGACTCGGCCCGACGGCCGCCTGGGAAGGAGCGGTTCGAAGCAAGGCGGCTCGGCGGGGCCCGCCGGGCGAAAGAGACGACGAGATGATCGGCGAGAGAATCTCCCACTACCGCATCCTCCGCCTGCTGGGCGGCGGCGGCATGGGGGTCGTCTACGAAGCGGAGGACCTGGTGCTCGAGAGGCGGGTGGCGATCAAGTTCCTGCCCGAGCACCTGGTGGAGAAGACCGCGGCGCGGGAGAGGTTCGAGCGCGAGGCGCGCTCGGCCTCGAAGCTCAGCCACCCCAACATCTGCACCATCCACGAGCTCGGCCAGGAGGGCGGCCTGCCGTTCATCGTCATGGAGCTGATGGAGGGCCGGACCCTGAAGCACCTGGTGGAGGAGGCGCCGATGCCGGCGGAGCGCATCGTGCGCATCGGTCTCGCGGTGGCGCAGGCCCTCCAGGCGGCGCACGGAGAGGGGATCGTGCACCGGGACATCAAGCCCGCCAACATCTTTCTCACCGACCGGGGCGACGCCAAGGTGCTGGATTTCGGGCTCGCCATGATCACCGAGCGCGGGATGCTCGACGGGCAGGCGCCGCTCGCCGACTCCTCTCTCCGGACGGAGATCGCCCCCACCGAGCCGCTGACCTCGCCGGGCACCATGATCGGCACCGTCGCCTACATGTCTCCCGAGCAGGTGCGGGGCGAGGAGCTGGACGAGCGGACCGACCTCTTCTCGCTCGGGCTGGTGCTGTTCGAGCTCGCGACCGGGGTGCACCCCTTCGCCGGCCGCACCTCCGGAGTCGTGTTCCACAAGATCCTGACCGAGGTCCCCGGCGACGTGGCGGCGTCGAACCCGGAGGTGCCGCCGGAGCTCGCGAGGATCATCGCCAAGGCGCTCGAGAAGGACCCCGAGCTGAGGTACCAGAGCGCCAAGGAGCTGGTCGCCGATCTCGAGCGGCTGCGCCGGGACGCCAGCTCGGGCAGCATCCCCGTGCCGGTCCCCCCGCCCGCCGGCGCCGCAGCCGAGCGGCGGCCGCCGCTTCTGGCCGCCCTCGCCGTGGTGGCGACGCTGGGCCTGGCCTCCGCCGCGGTCTGGTGGACGCTGACGCGGGAGGAGCTGAAGGAGACCCCCTCCGTCGCCGTGCTGCCGCTGTTCGACCGGAGTCGGGAGGGGGACAAACGGTACTTCGCCGACGGCCTGACGGAGGAGCTGATCAACGTGCTCTCGCAGGTGCCGGGCCTCGACGTCGTGGGCCGCACCTCCTCCTTCCAGTTCCGCGCCGAGGATCGGGACCTCGAGGAGATCGGGAAGCGTCTCGGGGTGACCTCCCTGCTGGTGGGAGGGGTGGACAACACCGGGGACCGGGTGCGGATTCGCGTGGAGCTCTCCTCGCTCGACGACGTGGTGCTGTGGTCGGAGGACTACGATCGCGATCTCGACGACGTCTTCACGGTGCAGGCCGACATCGCCCGCTCCGTGGCTCGCGCGCTCCAGGTCGAGCTGCTGGGCGCCGAGGGCCTCGAGCTGCACCCGCGCGGGCGCGACGGGGCTGCCTACGACCTGGTGCTCAAGGGGAAGTACCTCTCCGACCGCAACAGCCGCGAGGAGCTCGAGACGGCCGTCCGGTACTACGAGCAGGCCCTGGAGCTCGACCGCCGCTACGCCCTGGCCTGGGCGCTGCTGGGCGAGGCGAGGGTGCGGCAGGCCAGCCTGGGCTTCCTCACCGTCGAGGAGGGGTTCGAGGGTGCGAGGCGGGCCGCCGAGCGGGCGCTCGGGCTGGACGACTCGCTAGCCGAGGGGTGGGCGCTCGAGGCGCAGGTGGCGTCGAACTACGACTGGAGGTGGGAGGATGCGGCGCGCGCGGCGCAGCGGGCCCTCGAGCTGGCGCCGGGAGACGTGCACATCCTGCCCGGGATCGCCCAGGTGCTCCGCTCGGTGGGCGACGTCGGGGAGTCGGTGGCGCTCAGCCGCCGCGCAGTCGATCTCGACCCGCTGGCGGTGGGCAACCACCAGGCCCTGACCACCAACCTCTACTTCGCCGGTCGGCTGGAGGAGGCCGAAGCAGCCGGCCGGCGGGTGCTGGAGCTGGCGCCCAGGCGGCCGGCGGCCCGGTATCGGCTGGGTCTGATCCTCCTGGCTCGGGGGCGGCCCGAAGAGGCGCTGGCCGAGTTCGA
>JAWWBN010000293.1:0-3635 GCA_033720955.1 Thermoanaerobaculia bacterium
CGGCTTCGAACTGGGGCTTGATCAGCGGCAGGAGCAGTCCGCCGGGAGCGAGCAGGGGCAGGAGCGCCGGCACCACCTTGGCCAGCGAGATGAAGGAGACGTCCACCGTGGCCAGCCCCACCGGCTCGGGCAGCGCGTCGGCGGTCAGGTAGCGGGCGTTGACCCGCTCCATGAGCACCACGCGGGGGTCGTCGCGGAGCTTCCCGTCGATCAGGCCGTAGCCCACGTCGACGGCGTAGACGCGGGTGGCGCCGCGTCGCAGCAGGCAGTCGGTGAAGCCGCCGGTGGAGGCGCCTACGTCCAGACAGACCACGCCGGCCGGGTCGATCTCGAAGTGGTCCAGGGCCGCCTCCAGCTTGCCGCCGGCCCGCGAGACGTAGCCTTCCGCCGCGCGCCGCACCTCCAGCCGCGCCTCGGGATCGACCGCCCGACCGGGCTTGTCGGCGGGCCGCCCGTCCACCCAGACCTCCCCGGCCATCACCGACCGCTTCGCCTTCTCGCGGCTGTCGAAGTGCCCGCGGTCGCAGAGGAGCTGATCCAGACGCGGGCGGCCCCGCGCCGGCCGGGCGACGCTCATCCGGTCGCTGGCTCCCCCGGTTGTCCCACGGGCGGGATTCTCTCACGCGCCGCCGCCGCCCCGGCGCCGAGAGCGTGCGGCAGGGCGATCAGGAAGAGGGTCACCCGCTGCACCTCGGTGTCGCTCCAGTTGTCCTCGAAGAGACCGCCGATGTTGAACGCCAGGAGAGCCACCACCACCCCCAGGTAGAGGCCCGGCAGGGGGCCGTCGCGCGACGGCAGGGTCTGATAGTGGCGCAACGCCGCCACCACCGCCCCCACCATGAGCCAGAGATAGGCGACGAGGGCGGCGAGACCGCGCTCCGCCGCGAGCTGCACCAGGGTGCTGTGCAGATGCTTCACGCTTCGGCGCACCGCCGTCGGGTGCCGGTAGATCGGGTAGAGCTGGGGCACCATGGCCTGCCCCACCCCCGTCAGCGGATGGTGGGCCACCATGCGAGCCCCGGCGTCGAGCATGCAGAGGCGGTCGTAGTTGGTGGGATCGCGGGGGTTGAAGGTGGAGATCGCCCGGTGTCGCACCGGCTGCGGCGCGACCAGGACGAAGACCACCACCACGGTGAAGAAGACCCCCAGCAGGTGGCGGGCGCGGACCAGCAACAGCAGGGTGAAGCCCAGAAAGAGCGCCACCCACGCGCCGCGGGTCAGGGTGGCGACCACCGCCAGGTTGATCGGCACCAGCAGCGCCCAGCGCCACCAGGTGCGGCGGGCGGCCGGGTCGCAGGCCAGCCGCGCCATGACGACGAGGTCCACCAGGACCAGGAACCCGGCGAGGGTCATGTAGTGGGAGAAGGGCCCTCGCACCCGGGTGAGGGCGCCGTCCGCGGCCAGGAGCTGGAGCAGCCCCCACACCGAGCTGGCCACGGCGACCACCGCCAGACCGTCGCAGACGAGGAGGGCGCGCCGGCGGCCCCGCACCAGCAGCAGGCCCAGCGGCAGCGTGGCCAGCGAGAAGAGCTCCCGCAGCGAGGGCAGGCTGACCAGCGGGTCCACCGAGGCTCCGGCGGCCACCACCAGCACCAGCGCGTACAGACCGAGCGGCGCCATGGCCACTCGGTGCTCGCGCGCCGTGAGGGTCGCCCAGAAGCGGCGGCCCGAGGCGAGGATCCCGAGCCCCAGGAAAAGGTTCGAGAGGGCGATGGCGAACACCGACCAGAGGTGGCCGGCGACCAGCCAGAAGGCCGTCTCGTCGCCCCGGCGGGTCCGCGGCAGGCCTGGCTCGCTCGTCGTCACCGGTGGCGGCCCCGAGGCCGGCCCCGCTCTAACCGGCCAGGACCTCGTCGCTCAGGGCCTCGTCTTCGAGCATGATGGGGATGTCGGAGACGATCGGGTAGACCAGCTTCGCCTGCGTCGAGTGGAGGCCCGACTCGACCACGGGCTCCTCGTCGCGGAAGTGCTCCCGGTACTTCTCCACCAGCTCCTGCCGCACGGCATCCGGCAGCTCGACGAGCTCCAGCGGGCCCTTGGTCTTGGGGCAAACCAGTATCTCCAGAAGCTCGGGGTCGATCGCCATCCGCTCCTCCCGGCGAGACCTTAGCATGCGGACGGCGGGCGCGGCGCGCCATGGTAGTTTCGACGCGTCGTCGCGGCTTGCGACGGCCCTCCCCTCGACACGTGAACCACGAGTTCTGGAACGGCAAGCGCGTCCTCCTCACCGGGCACACCGGCTTCAAGGGGGCGTGGCTGGCGCTCTGGCTGCAGCGGCTGGGAGCCCGGGTCACCGGCTTCGCGCTGCCGGCGGAGGGTCCGAGCCTCTTCGAGGAGGCCGGCGTGGAGGGTGCCCTGGCCTCGCGGCTGGGGGACCTCGCCGACCTGGCGGCGGTCGGCGCGGCGGTCGAGGCCGCCGACCCCGAGATCGTCCTCCACCTGGCGGCCCAGTCGCTGGTCAAGGAGGGCTACGCCCGCCCCCTGGCCACCTGGGCCACCAACGTCATGGGCACCGCCCATCTGCTGGAGACGCTGCGCGGCCGGCCCGCCCTGCGGGTGGTCGTCTCGGTGACCAGCGACAAGTGCTACGCCAACCGCGAGTGGCCGTGGGGCTACCGCGAGTCGGACCCGCTGGGGGGCAAGGACCCCTACTCGGCGAGCAAGGCGGGCGCCGAGCTGGTCACCGCCTGCTGGCGCGACGCCTTCCTGGCGGCGCCTTCCGAGCCGCGGCCCGCGGCCGTGGCCACCGCCCGCTCGGGCAACGTGATCGGCGGCGGCGACTGGGCCGCGGACCGGCTGGTGCCCGACCTGGTGCGCGGCTTTGGGGCGGGCCGCCCGGTGGCCATCCGCTCTCCCGACGCCACCCGCCCCTGGCAGCACGTGCTGGAGCCGCTGGCCGGCTACCTGATGCTCGCCGAGAGCCTCTGGGACGACCCCTCGCTGGCCGGGCCCTGGAACTTCGGCCCGGGCGAGGAGGGCGACCGGCCGGTGCGCTGGATCGCCGATCGCGTGGTCGAGCTGTGGGGGGACGGCGCCGGTTGGAGGCTGGACGACGAGGTCCACCCCCCGGAGGCCAACTGGCTCAAGCTCGACGCGTCGAAGGCCCGCCGACAGCTCGGCTGGCGGCCCCGTCTCGGGCTGGAGGCCGGCCTCGAGTGGACCGTCGAGTGGTACCGCGCCCACGCCCGCGGCGACGACATGGGCCGGCTCACCCGGGACCAGATCGACGCCTACGCGGCGCTCGGCGAGCCCGGATGAGCGCCCCGCCCTGCGCCTTCTGCGGCCGGCCTCTCGCGCGCCGGCTGGTGGACCTGGGCCTGTCGCCGCTCGCCAACGCCCTGGTCGCGGAGGAGGATCTCGGGCAGCCCGACCCCAGGTATCCGCTGGCGGCCTGGGTCTGCGCCGGCTGCTTCCTGGTGCAGGTGCCCCCGGTGGAGCGCCGCGAGACCATCTTCTCCGACGTCTACCCCTACTTCTCGTCCGTCTCCTCGACCTGGCGCGAGCACTGCCGCCGCTACGCCGAGGAGATGGTCGAGCGGCTGGCGCTGGGCCCGTCGAGCCTGGCCGTCGAGATCGCCTCGAACGACGGCGTCCTGCTGGCCGAGCTGGCGGCCCGGGGCGTGGAGGTGCTGGGC
>JAWWBN010000294.1:0-3583 GCA_033720955.1 Thermoanaerobaculia bacterium
CCCTCCAGGTCGGCGATCACCGGGGCGTGGTCGGAGGCGGTCAGGCCCTCCTTCTTCTTCCGGTACTCGCGATCCACCTCGACCGAGCGGACCCGGTCGAGCACCTCCGGCGTCCCCAGCAGGATGTCGAGCCGCAGTCCCATGCCGCGGTGGAAGGCGCCGCCGCGGTAGTCCCACCAACTGAAGGTCTTCGCCTCCGGGTGGAGCTCGCGGAAGAGGTCGTGGTAGCCGGCGTCCAGGAGGCGCTGGAAGCGCTCGCGCTCCTCGTCGGTGTGGAAGATCGATCCGCGCTTGCCCTCCTCGTCCCAGGTGTCGAGCTCGGTGGGGCAGATGTTGAAATCGCCGCCGACCACCCGCGGCCCGCCCCCCTTCTCGCGCAGCCGCCGGGCCAGGGCGTCGAACCAGGCGAGCTTCAGCGGGTAGTCGTCGTGGTCCACGCTCTTGCCGTTGGGACAGTAGATGGTGGCGAAGCGGAGGCCTCCGGTCTCGACCTCGATCAGCCGCGCGCCGAGCCCCTCCTGGCCGCCGAGCCCCCTCTCCACCGCGCCGATGTCGTGGCGGCTCAGCACCGCGACGCCGTTCCAGCTCTTCTGCCCGTGGACCGCCGCCCGGTAGCCAGCCTCCTCGAAGACGTCGTGGGGAAACTGCTCCTCTTCCAGCTTCAGCTCCTGCAGCCCGACCAGGTCGGGCTCCCGGGCCTTCAGCCAGTGGAGGACGAAGTCGAGACGGGCTCTGAGGCCGTTGACGTTCCAGGTGGCGATGCGCATGACGAGGATGGTACCCGGCGGCGACGGGGTCCCTCTCGTCGGAGCGCCCGCCTACGACCTCCCCGACCCCGAGTCGAGATCGTTGCCCATCCAGCCGACGACCCCGTTCTGGCCCTCGATGGCCAGCGCGGAGAGCAGATAGAGGAAGAAGCCCGCCCCAAGCCCGATGCAGTAGTAGCCGAAGACCGTCTCGGGGAAGAGCTTGGTGACCGCGGCTCCGCCCACCGCTCCGATCACCGCGCTGATGTCGGACAGGGCGGCCTTCCCCTCCTTGCGCCGCAGGGTGCGGTAGGTGACCCATCCGATGACGAGGCCGAAGAGGATCGCTCCGAGGTTGGTGGGAGTCACTACAGTCTCCTTTCGTCGAGAGGTGGAGGGATTCACCCGACCTGGATCACCAGATCGGAGTGCCCGTAGGCGGTGTAGACGAGTCCGAGCGGGTTGTGGTCGAGCAGCAGGCCGAGCCGGTACTCCCAGAGCGCCCGTCCCAGCGGGGCGCCGCCCACGAGGGCGGCGATGAGCTTCTCGCCCGCGTCGGCGGCGAGCTTCTCGGGCACCTTGATCTCCGTCCCGATCACCGCACCCGCGCCCCCTTCGCTGAGGCTCTTGTTGAACGAGACGAGGTCGTCCGGGGTCGCGTCCAGGGTGTGGCAGCCGTTGATGAGGACGATGGGCCGGGTCTTCTGCCAGCGGACGAACTCGGCGGTGTCGGTGGCGTAGACGTAGTCCGGGCGGCTGTCGGTGCCCAGACGCAGGACGGTGGGAGGGCTGAGCGCCGGTTGGCGGTCGCCGTGGCAGTAGAAGTAGAGGATGTGGAGGCCGCCGGCCTTGAGCGTCCGGGCCACCGCCAGCTTCTGGAAGAGGGGACCGGCCACCTGCAGCTTCTGGATCGCGCGCAGTCGCTTCTCGTGGCGGCCGACCTCCTTGAAGTCCTTGAAGGCCGCCATGCAGAGCTCCACCGAGTTCCCGGCGGCGATCGCCTTCAGCGGGCTCCCCTGCCCGCCGGCCCCGTTGCCGTTCCGGGAGATCGACAGCGGCACTTCGATGGTGTGCCGGAAGCCCCAGAAACCGGAGGGGCAGATGACGTCGGAATCGTCGCGATGGGCGCAGCCCTGGGAGATGCAGCGGACCTTCTTCAGGTCGTCGATCGTGGAGCCTCTCTTCTGCAGGACCGCGAGGACCTCCGGGCAGAGACGGGGCTGGAGGGCGAGCAGCGGGTGATCGTAGACGGCCGCCCAGGGGTAGATCTGGTCGACGGACTTCGAATGGGCGATCTGGAGGGTCTTGTGGGTGGCGATCTTGCGGGCGAAGGCGTCCCGCCGATCGACGGGCAGCAGGGCCTGGAAGAGCAGCACGCCCGTCTGGGCCAGGAGCCGCAGGTCGTCGAGCAGCTCGTTGGCGGCGGGCTTGCGGCCCTTCCGCTTGCCGTAGAACTCCTTGGCGAGCCCCAGCAGACGCTCCCGCGACGCCGTCAGGGCCTTCTCGAGCTTGCCGTCGCTCAGGTCGAAGGCCGCCTTGTCGCCGGTCTCGAACAGGGAGAGGGTGTGGGTGGGGTTCTTGCTGACCGTGACGTAGAGCTGGGCGTCCCGCGGCGGGATCTCGGCGACCTCGTCGCTCAGCGAGTGCAGCGCGAACTCCGTCTCGGCGTAGTTTCCGCGGGGCTTCCCGGAGCTCCCCGGCTCCGACACCTGGGCCCAGGCCCTGATCGCCTGCAGGAGATTGCGCCGGAAGTAGAGGAGCAGCACCAGCTCGGCCGGGCCGGGCCGGACGGGGGAGCGCAGGGCGAAGGTCACCGGCTGCGACTCCCGCGGGCGTGGCGGGAGCCAGAGCGGCTTCTCGGTCTCCAGCAGCTCGAACTGCCGGCTCTGGACCACGGCGAGCAGCTCGAGACCGCGGTCGCTCATGAAGCGCTCGAGGTCCCGCTCGGGTAGCGGCAGGGGAGAGCGCAGGTTGCTGCCGGCCGAGCGGGCCCCGATCTGGACCTCGAAGACGTACCGGCTGCCGCAGTCCAGGTCCCTCTTGACGGGCACCGGACGTCTGCCCCGCAGGAAGCGGGTGTTGACCACCCGCTCGGTGACGGCCGCCGCCCGCCCGATCACCTCGGAGGCCTCTGCCGCGGCCGCCGCGGCTTCGGCGATCGGCTCGATGCCGTCCCTCTCGTGGTCGAAGGAGAACTTCCGCTTCCGGCTCTTCAGGGCCTTGGACGCTTCGCGCAGGCGCTCCCTGTGCCGCTCGAGCACCTGGACTCCGGCCGTTGGGCCCGGAGCGGCGAGCTTCCCGGCGGGCCTGCCGGGCTTTCCTCGCTTGCGGCCCGATCTCTTCGCGCCGCCGCCGGTCCTCTTGGCGGTGCGGCCGCGCGGGCCGGCGACCTGGCGCCTGGCGAGCCGCTCCATCTTGCCCAGCTCGGCCAGGCGGCGCTCGATCTCCGACTCCAGGTCCCGGACCTGGCCGAGCACCGTCGCCGCCGAGCTGTCGAGCAGCAGCGACTCCTCGCCTCCGGCCGGCGTGATCAGCGCCGCGGAGCCCTCGATCTCGGGGAGACGGGAGAGCTGGTCACAGATCTGCTCGAGCGACTGGTTGTGGGCGATCTCGAGGTAGGCGGTTCGGGCCGGGTCGGGAGCGGCCCCGGTCCCGGCGCCCTCGAACGCCAGGACGGCTGCGCCCGTCCTCTCCGCGAACCGGTGCCCGAAGTCGAGCAGACCGTTCATGCTGCCGGGCTGGCCCTGAAGGAGGAGCAGATGCGGCGGTCCCTTCCCGAACAGGGAGGAGAGCTCGGCGGCCGAGACCGGGCCGTGACCCCCACCCAGATCGAGGAC
>JAWWBN010000295.1:0-3580 GCA_033720955.1 Thermoanaerobaculia bacterium
ACCTTGACCGAGACGTTGTCGCGGGTGATCACGTCCTGCGAGGGCACGTCGTGCACCACCGTGCGCAGCGAGACCTTCACCATCCGCTCGAACGGCCAGAAGATGAAGACCAGGCCGGGTCCCTTCGGCCGGTCCGACAGACGGCCCAGCCAGAAGGTCACGGCGCGCTCGTACTCGTTGAGGATGTTGATCCAGCGCGACAGCACCACCAGAACCAGGACCACGAGAAAGATGGGGGCGTACAGGCTCATAGAAGGCTCCTTTCCTCCGTCTCGACCTCTGCCGGCGGCTCGCCCTCCGGCTGCACTCTCAGCGTCATCCCGTCCTCGACGGCGACCACCCGCACCCGCTGGCCGGCGGCGATCGGGCGCTCGGCGACGGCGTGCCACAGCTCGCCGTGGAGGAAGATCTTGCCCTCCGGGTCGATCTCGCTCTTCGCCACCGCCAGCCGGTTCAGAAGCCCCTCGGCGCCGGTCTTCACCTGGCTGCGGTGCGCCTTCAGAACCATGATCATCAGGAACGACACCACCACCAGGGTGAATACGACGACGATCAGGATCACGTCCACGCTGACACGGATGGCGGGATCGGGGCTCTTGAAGAGCATGAGCGATCCGAGCACCAGCGACACCACCCCGGCGATCGACAGGATGCCGTAGCTGGTGACCTTGACCTCGGCGATGAAGAAGAGCATGGCGAGCAGGATCAGGGCGATCCCGGCGTAGCTCACCGGCAGCACGGAGAGGGCGAAGAAGGCGAGGATCAGACAGATCCCGCCGATGACCCCCGGCAGGATGGCGCCGGGGTTGGACAGCTCGAAGTAGAGGCCCAGCCCGCCCAGCGTGAGCAGGATGTATGCGATGTTGGGGTGCGCCACCGCCGACAGGAAGCGCTGGAAGGCGTTCATCTGGACCGTCCGCACCACCGCGCCGGCCGTTCTCAGCGGCCGGGGCTCGCCGTCGCCGCGGGCCAGGTCGAAGCCGTCCAGGGCCGCCAGCAGGTCGCCGAGATCGTCGGCCATGAGGTCGATCAGGCCGTTCTCCAGCGCCTCCTCGGCGGTAAAGGAGCGCGCCTCGATCACCGCCGCCTCGGCCAGCGTCTGATCGCGGCCGTTGCGCGACGCGAGGGAGCGGATGGTGGCGGCCGCGTCCTGCTCCACCTTCTCCCCCATCTTGCCCTCGATCTCCTCGCCCTGCCCGCCCACGGGGGCCGCCGCTCCGGTGTTGGTCCCCGGGGCCATCGCCGCCACGTCGGCGGCCATCAGCAGGAAGAAGCCGGCCGAGGCGGCCTGCGCGCCGGAGGGGCTGACGTAGACCACCACCGGCACCTCCGAGCTCAGCATGTCGGTGAAGATCTCGCGGGTCGAGGTCAGAAGCCCTCCGGGCGTCGAGAGGCGAATCACCAGGGCGGCGGCGCCGGCGTCGTCGGCCTCGTCGATGGCGTCGCGCAGGAACTCGGCCACGACCGGCTGGATGATCGAGTCGGCCTCCACGAGGACGACCTCGCCCGCGGCCCCGGATGCGGCCGAGCCGGCGCCGCCCGCGGCCACGAAGACCACGCCGAGCGCGAGCAGGACCGGTGCGACGGCCCGTGGGAGTCGCCTCTTCACCGACTCAGTATAGCGGGCGCTCAACCCACCGGCACCACCCGCTCGACCGGCGCCAGGCAGCGCCGGTCGTCGCAGGGCTGATAGGTCAGGAGCAGGCGGGGACAGGCGCCCGCGGGCCGGACGCGGGCCTCGATCACCACCCTGCCGACGTAGCAGGGCACCGGGTCGGCGTCGGGGGCGAGGGCCAGCGGCCGGCCCTCGGGCAGCCGCACCGCGTCGAGCTCGAGATCCTCCGCCGCCAGGCGGGGGGGCTGCCCCGCGAGCTCCTCGGCGCCCGGGGCGGCGAGGTGCCAGCCGTCGGCGATGGCGAGCGCGATCTCGAGCCGGCGCCACCCCTGCGGATCGGGGTCGCCGACGGCGGCCGCCACCTCGACCGGCGGCTGCGAAACCGCCGGCGAGGCCTCCGGCGCGGCGGCCCGGCGCGCGGCGAGGGTCATCATGCGCGCCGCCTCCGGATGCCGGGCGGCCAGCGGGGCGAAGTAGGCCAGCGTGCGCTCGGCGCGGCGGCGCCAGCGGGGCTCCCCGTCCAGCTCCGCCAGCCCCAGGAGACAGAGGGTCGCCATGGCGTTGGCCCCGGGGGTGGCGCCGTCGAAGATCTCCTTGCTGCGCACGAGCAGGTCGGGCGCGGCGGCCGCGCTCCAGTAGCCTCCCTCCGGGTCCTCGAGACGCTCGTGCATCTCGTCGGCCAGGGCGCACGCCGCAGCCAGCCGGCCGTCGTCCCCGGTCGCGCGGTGCAGCTCCAGGCAGCCGCGGATCAGGTGGGCGTAGTCGGCCAGGAAGGCGGGGATCTTGCCCCGGCCGGCACGCCAGGCGTGGAGGAGGGTCCCGCCGGCGGGTCGCATCTCCGAGAGCACGAAGTCGGCCGCCGCCCCCGCCTGCGCCACCATCTCCGGCTCGTCGAGGAGCCGGCCGGCGACCGCCAGCCCGGCGATGGCGATGCCGTTCCAATCCGCCAGGATCTTGTCGTCCACCAGCAGCGGCGGCCGCCGCCGGCGCGCCACCAGCAGCCGCTCCAGGAGCGGCCGGAGCTCGGCGTGGAGCTCGGGCAGGCTCATGCGGCGGCGGCGGGCCTGCTCCGCCAGCGGCCGCGGCAGGTGGAGCACGTAGCGGTCGCCCTCGAAGAAGGGCGGTCCGTCGAAGCCGTAGATCGGCGCCAGCAGACCCAGCGCCTCCTCGTCCAGCTCGGCCGCGAGCTCCGGCCGCCGCCAGACGTAGAAAGCCCCCTCCTCGCCGTCGGTCTCGGCGTCCTGGGCGCTCCAGAAGGCGCCCTCCGGTGAGGTCATCTCGCGCGCCAGCCAGGCGGCGATCTCGCGCGCCACCCGGGCCATCTCCGGGTCGCCGGCCCGCGCCGCCTGGCGCGCGGTGAGCTCCACCAGAAAGCCGTTGTCGTAGAGCATCTTCTCGAAGTGCGGCACCAGCCACCGGTCGTCGGTGGCGTAGCGGTGGAAGCCGCCGCCGAGCTGGTCGTAGATGCCACCGCGGGCCATCCGGTCCAGGGTCACCGCCAGCATCTCGGCCGCCTGCGGCCTCTCGTCCGCGAGCTCGTCGAGCAGGTAGAGGTTCGACGGAGTCGGGAACTTGGGAGCGCCGCCGAAGCCGCCGTGCTCGCGGTCGAAGCGGCGCTCCAGGTCCGCCAGGGAGCGCAGGGCGAGCTCCGGCGAGGGCAGCTCTCCCGCCCCGGCCTCGCGCTCCTCGAGATACCGCTCGAGGGCCCGCGCCACGCCGGCCGCCTGCTCGCGGACGTCGCCGCGGCGGTTGCGCCAGGCATCGGAGAGAGAGGCGAGCACGGCGGGGAACCCCGGCATTCCGCCCCGGGTCTCGGGCGGGAAGTAGGTGCCGGCGAAGAAGGGCTCCAGATCCGGGGTCAGAAAAACCGAGTTGGGCCAGCCGCCGTGGCCGGTGAGGATCTGGGTGGCCGCCATGTAGATCTCGTCCAGGTCGGGCCGCTCCTCGCGATCCACCTTGACGTTG
>JAWWBN010000296.1:0-3565 GCA_033720955.1 Thermoanaerobaculia bacterium
CCTCCTCCGTCGCCCGCCGCACCCGGTCGAAGTCGCCGAACTGCCGCGCCAGGCTGGCGGCCACGGTGACGCCGACCTCGGGCACGCCGAGGCCGTAGAGGAAGCGGGCCAGCTCCGGCCGCGACGCGGCGCGGATCGCCTCCACCAGCTTGCCGGCCGACTTCTCGGCGAAGCTGCGGGTGCGCTCTCGGCGGCCGGCGTCCACCTCCTCCTTGAGCTCGGCCGCCAGCTCGAGGAGCTGCTCGGCGGTGAGGTCGAAGAGGTCGGGCAGATGCCGGACCAGGCCCTTGTCCACCAGCAGCCGCGCCGTCTCCTCCCCCAGCCCCTCGATGTCGAGCGCCCGGCGCGAGCTCAGGTGCACCAGCCGCCCCACGAGCTGGGCGGGGCAGTCGAAGCTGTTCGGGCACACGGTGAAGGGCCCCCGCTCCGTGAGGGCGGTGCCGCACGACGGGCAGCGGGCGGGCATCTCGAACGGCTCGCCGCGGCCGCGGCCGGGCTCCTCGATCCGCTCCACCACCTGGGGAATCACGTCGCCGGCCCGCTGGATCCGCACCAGGTCGCCCTCGCGCACGTCCTTGCGCGCCACCTCCTCGCGGTTGTGCAGGGTGGCGCGGGAGACCGTGACGCCGCCGAGCTCCACCGGCCGCATCAGGGCGACGGGGGTGACGACCCCGGTGCGACCCACGCTGGGCAGGATGGAGAGCAGCCGCGTGACCTCCCGGCGGGGCGGGAACTTGTAGGCGAAGGCCCAGCGCGGATGGTGCGAGGTCGCGCCCAGGCGCTCGCGCGCCGCCAGCGGGTCGAGCTTCACCACCACCCCGTCGATCTCGTAGGGCAGGTCGTCGCGACGCTCGATCAGGTCGCGGTGGTAGGCGGCGATCTCGGCCACCTCGCGCGCCCGGCGCGGCAGGTCGTTGACCCGGAGACCCCAGGACCGCAACGCCTCGAGAACCTCCCACTGGGTGGCCAGCGGCGGCGGCTCCTCGGCCGCCAGCACGTCGTAGAGGTAGATGTCCAGGGTGCGCTCCGCGGTGCGTCGCGGGTCGAGCTGGCGCAGCGCCCCGGCGGCCGCGTTCCTGGGGTTGGCGTACGGCTCCCGGCCCGCCGCCACCAGCTCCTCGTTCTGGCGCTCGAAGTCCTCGAGCCGCATGATCACCTCGCCGCGGACCGCGAGCAGCGCCGGCGCCGGGAGCCTCTCCTCCCGCAGCTTGAGCGGCACCGCGGCGATGGTCTTCACGTTCTCCAGGATCCCCTCGCCCCGCCGGCCGTCGCCGCGGGTGACGGCATCGGTCAGCAGGCCGTCGGTGTAGACCAGCTCCACCGAGGCCCCGTCCAGCTTGGGCTCCACCACGTAGGTGGGCGGGCCCTCCTCGCCCAGGGCCTTGCGCAGGCGCTCGTCGAAGCGGACCAGCGTCTCCTCTTCGGCGGCGGAGTCGAGCGACAGCATGGGAGCGCGGTGCTCGACGGTGGCGAAGCCCTCCACCGGACGGCCGGCCACCCGCTGGGTGGGCGAGTCGTCGGTCCGGAGCTCCGGAAAGGCCTCCTCGAGCTCCTTGAGCTCGTGGAAGAGCCGGTCGTACTCGCTGTCGGCGATCTTGGGCCGGTCGAGGACGTAGTAGGCGTGGTCGTGGGCGCGGATCTCCTCCCGGAGCCGGGCGATCCGCTTCTCTGCCGCCGGGCGGTCCATCGCGGGGCGTCGCCTCCCGGAGCTAGGTGGCGATCTTCTCCCAGTCGGAGTCGGGGGCGTCGTTGGCGATGGCCAGACCGCCGTCGGAGCCGACGTAGATCGGGTCCTTGACCACCCGCACCTTGCCGCCGCCGACCTCCTCCAGGGCGTCGTGGAAGGCGCGGCCCATGCCCCGCACCAGGGAGCTGCCGCCGGAGAGGATGACGTTGCCGCGCACCGCCGCCTGGTACTCCGGCTCCACCTTGGAGATCAGGTCGTGCATCGCCTCGATCAGGGGCGGCAGCAGGCTCTCACAGGCCAGCTTGAGCTCCTGGGTGATGTCGAACTCGGTCGGCTTGCCGTTGACCGGCGCCACCACCTTGACCGGGCCGTCGGGCGGCTCGCCCACGAAGCCGTGCTGCTCCTTCCACTCGCGCACCATGTGCTCGGAGAGCTTGGCCTCGGGGTGGTGCTCGGAGATGGCCTGGAAGAGAAGCTGGTCCACCGAGTCGCCGGCCTTGGTGAGGGTGCGCTGGTCATCGTCGGTGGGGTAGCGCCCGTTCATCACGCAGAAGTCGGTGGTGCCAGCGCCGATGTCGATGATCAGGGCGTGCAGCAGCGCGTCGAGACCGTAGGCCACGGCGAACGGCTCGGAGACGATCATCAGCGAGTCCACCACGCCGGTCAGGGCGTCGCGGAGCTGCTGCTTGTTCACCCGCATGGCCGAGGCCGGCACGCCGACCACGGCGCGCACCTTGAAGCGCTCGCCGTCGGACTCCTCGATCCCCGCCAGCCGGAGCAGGGCGATGAAGAGCTGACGCACCGCCTCGGCGTCCTTCTCGGAGCCCTCCTTGATCAGACCGCGCTCCAGCGGCCGGTGGAGGTCCAGCATGAGCCGGTTGTCGAGGGCCTCCTTGCCCACGAGCATGTCCCGCTTCAGGACCTTGCGCGCCACCATGTCCACCGGCCAGCCGACGTAGCTCTCGATCAGCCGCTTCTCGCCGCCGGAGGTCGAGATCGCGCTGCGAGAGGTGCCCAGATCGATGCCGACGTTGATCCGCTGGCGGCCGTCGCCGCTCTCTCGCTCTTCCCCGTTCTCGCTCATGGATTCAGCTCCCTGTGATGGTGGGGCTCGCCGTGGACTGCAGGGCGTAGCTGCGGATGCCGTGCGCGAGCGCCTCGGCGATGTACTGGCGGTACTCGGCCAGCCGCAGCAGCCGCGCCTCCTCTTCGTTCGACAGGCAGGAGACCTCGGCCAGGATGGCCGGCATCTCGGTGCCGGTGAGCACGGCGAACGGCGCCGTCTTCACCCCCCGGTCCCGCAGATCCGGGCTGATGCGCAGCAGCGCTCCGTGCAGGGCGCGCTGCACCTCGCTGGCCAGCCGCAGCGACTCGCCCAGGCGCGCCCCGGCGTAGACCCGCTCCACGATCTGGCGGAAGTCGGCCATCGAGTAGCCGGAGCCCCGGTTCTCCGCCGCCGCCAGCTCGTTCAGGAAGGGGTCGTCGGTGGGGCCCAGGTAGTAGGTCTCCACGCCCCGCACGTCGCGGGCGCCGGAGAGCCAGTTGACGTGGATCGAGACGAAGATGTCGCCACGCCAGCGGTTGGCCATCTCGGCCCGCTCCTCGAGCGAGACCTGGGTGTCGTCCCGGCGGGTCATCTCGACCGTGAAGCCGCGCGACGCCAGCAGCTTCTCGAGCCGCAGGGCGACGTCGAGGGTCAGCTCCTTCTCCACCAGGCCGCCCGGCCCGAGCGTGCCGACGTTGCGGCCGCCGTGGCCCGGGTCGATCACCACCTTGCGGACCGCCAGGGGGAAGACGCCGGGCGACAGAGGCGCCGGCTCCTCGTGGGGAGCCTGGAGCGCCGCGCGGCGCACCTCGGGCGGCAGGGAGCTGCCCAGG
>JAWWBN010000297.1:0-3562 GCA_033720955.1 Thermoanaerobaculia bacterium
CACCGACCCGGCCGCGAGCTCGAGCATCGTCACCCCGCCGGTCTCGATGCGGGTGCCCTCGAGCCGCACCCGGCGGCCGTCGAGATCCCGGACCGCCTCGCCGGCGCCGTGCTTCCCGAAGGCGACGAGCAGCAGGGAGGCTCCGGGGCCGCCGTCCTCCCCGTCGAGAGTCAGGGTCGGGTAGGGGTGGCCGCCGATCGTGCCCTCGAAGGCCTGCGGCCGTCCGAAGTCGAAGCGCCCGGGCTCGAAGGGGCGCTGGCTGGCGGCCAGGATCGCCGCCACTGCGACGGCCAGCACCAGCAGCAGCGTCAGACGAGGCCGCAGGAAGCGGGTCACCGCCCGCGGCGCGCGCGCCCGGTAGCCGACGTAGAGCTCCTCCGGCCCGGGTGCGCTCATGTCGCCGCCTCGGGCAGCTCCGCCGGCTCCGTGCGGGTCCCCGGCGGCTGCGGCCGGGGGTCGATCAGCACCCGCCCGCCGTCGATCCGCACCCGGAAGGTCGGCACCTTCTCGGTGAAGGGGGGCGGCGAGGAGCCGTTGGCCGGGTCGTACTGGAAGCCGTGCCACGGGCAGGTCACGAGACCGTCGATCACGCAGCCCTCGCCCAGCGGGCCGTTCTGGTGCTGGCAGACGTTGGAGAGGGCGGCCACCCTGCCGTCGTAGCGGAAGATCGCCACCCGCTCGCCGGCCAGGGTCACCACGTGGCCGCGTCCGGGGGGGAGGTCGGCCACGCGGCAGGCCTCCACGAAGCCGTCGTCGGCGCCGGCCAGCGGCCGGTCGGCGAGACGCTCGCGCCACCCCGCGGCCAGATGCAGGCCGATCACCCACGCCACCCCGGCCACGAGCAGCGCGAAGAGGACGGGGTGGGTCTCGGGCTGGAGGATGCCCAGGGCGACGTGCGCCACCAGCAGGCCGTAGGCCAGGTAGACCCCCATGTGGAGGGCCTTCCACACCGGGGGGGTGAGCTGGGCCAGCCAGAAGTCGTGGCTGGTGGCGGCCATCAGGAACAGGATCGCCAGTGCCGCGAGCCCCAGCGGCTGGAAGGGGAAGGGCCCGGGTCCGGTGTAGGCGCCGTCGCCGGTGAGGACGCTCACCAGCGGGTGGAGGGTGCCCAGGGCGTGGAACTGGAAGAGGGAGACGAGGCCGTGGGCCAGGGCCAGGCCGAACAGGGTCACCCCGAGATGACGCCGGTTGTAGAGCAGGGGCAGAAAGCGCGGCGACAGCCGGCAGAGGGGGCCGATGGAGAGCACCACGTGGAGGAGCAGGAAGGCGGCGGTGCCCAGCGCGCGGATCAGCAGGGTCTCCGCGGTGGCGTTGGGCCGGAGGAGGAGGCCGACGCCGAGGAAGACGGCGAGGTAGAGAAGCACTCCCAGGGCGAGGACGCCGTCGTAAATCCGCTTCTGGCGGTTCCAGCCGACCGCTCGGTAGGCGTGGCTCACGGCCTTTCCTCGGCCACGGGCGCGTCCGCCGCGAGCGGGTCGGGCTGACGCAGCCGGGGAGCCAGGAGGAGCAGCAGCAGCAGCGCTGCGGCCAGGACGGGGATCACCCAGCGGTGGGCGACCCGCAGCGGCCGGATCACCCGGCCGCCCTCCGGGCCCGGTCCCGATGCGGGTTGCGCTCCTCGGGCGGGCCCTCGCCCTGCGCCCAGCGCCGGGCCAGGAGCGGCCAGAGCGCGGCGACGCCGGGCAGCACGGCCAGCCGGAAGCCCCAGCTCCCGCCCCGTGCCTGGGGGTCCACCCGGGCGGCGCCGAAGAGCACGAAGAGGACGGCGAAGACCGCTCCGGCCGCCAGGTAGAGGGTCCCCGCGAGGACCAGGACCGATGCGATCTCCTCGCCCAACGGCCGACCCGCCTAGAGGGGGACCACGCCGCCGTAGCGCACCCCGGTCAGGTACGCCACGTTGCGCTTCCAGGTGGTCAGGTCCTCAGGGCGGAAGTCGCCCAGGCGGGTGTGGCCGCACGCCCGGGCGAGGACCTGCATCAGCCCGACGGCGGCGCCGAGGAAGCGGGCCAGACGGTCGGAGGCCGCCTCGACCGGGAGCCGCGCCCGCAGGTGCTCCTGCTGGGTGGCGATCCCCACCGGACAGTAGTTGGTGTGGCAGGCGCGCATTCCGAGACAGCCGATCGCCTGGATCGCCGCGTTGGCCACGGCGATCCCGTCGGCTCCGAGAGCCAGGGCCTTGGCGAAGTCGGCCGGGGTGCGCAGCCCGCCGGTGGTGAAGAGGGTGACCCGGCCGCTCTGCCCCCGTCGGTCGAGGTGCCGCCGGGCGCGGGCGAGCGCCGGCAGGGTGGGCACCGAGATGTTGTCGCGGAAGATCAGCGGGGCGGCACCGGTGCCGCCGCCGCGGCCGTCCAGAATGAGGTAGTCGACGCCGATTCTCAGGGCGGCGTCGATGTCGTCCTCGATGTGCTGTGCCGAGAGCTTGAAGCCGATGGGGATGCCGCCCGTCGCCTCGCGCACCTCGCCGGCGAAGCGCCGGTAGTCGTCCTCGTGCTCCCAGTCCGGGAAGCGGGCCGGGGAGATGGCGGGCGTGCCCGGCTCGAGACCCCGCACCTCGGCGATCCTGCCCTGCACCTTCTCGCCCGGCAGGTGCCCGCCGGTCCCGGTCTTGGCCCCCTGTCCGCCCTTGAAGTGGAAGGCCTGCGCCCGCTGGACCTTCTCCATGGCGAAGCCGAAGCGGGCCGAGGCGAGCTCGTAGAAGTAGCGGCTGCACTCCTCCTGCTCCTCCGGGAGCATGCCGCCCTCGCCGGAGCAGATGCCCGTGCCGGCCTTCTCGGCGCCCCGCGCGAGGGAGATCTTGGCTTCGGCCGAGAGGGCGCCCAGGCTCATGTCGGAGACGATGATCGGGATGGCCAGCTTCAGCGGCCTGGCCGCCTCCGGCCCCACCACCAGGCCGGTGTCCACCTCGACGTCGTCGAGCTGCGGCAGACGGGCGAGCTGGGCCGTCACGAACTGCAGGTCGTCCCAGACGGGCAGCTCCGAGCGCGGCACGCCCATCGCCGCCGACGGACCGTGGTGGCCGACCTTCTCGAGCCCTTCCGCGGCCAGCTTGCGGATGAGCTTGACGTGGGGCTCGGCGGGGCTGCCGCCCGAGTGGTCCTGGAAGGCGCCCTGGTAGGCGTCCCGCTGCCACGGCTGGGGGTTGTCGTGCTCCCACTCGGCGATCTCCTCTTCGTCCACCCAGACGCCGCCCTCTTCGACCCACGAGCCGAACTTGTGCAGCTTCTCGGAGTTGTCGTAGGAGCTGATCCCGGTGTCGTAGCGGTAGTCCCAGTTGTGCACGCCGCAGATCAGGTCGTCGCCGCGCACGAAGCCGTCGGCCATGAGAGCGCCCCGATGCTGGCAGCGGCCGTAGAGGACCGACACCTCTCCGTCGTAGCGCACGATCACCAGGTCCACGTTGCCCACCAGGGCGTGGGCGGGGCTGCGGTCCTCGAGCGAGTCCCAGTCGGCGATCTTGGTCTTTTTCATGGTGGTGCGGCCGTTCTACCGGGCGCCCGCCCCGAGGTCAAGCGGCCGGCGGCGGCGCCCGTCGCCCACCGTCCGCCTCACTCCCCGCCGCAGG
>JAWWBN010000298.1:0-3547 GCA_033720955.1 Thermoanaerobaculia bacterium
CCGGCGTGGCGCGGCTGGATCTCGACGACCAGTGGCTGCGGTACTTCGACCGCCGGGTGGAGTTCCGCCGCCACGCGGAGATGGTGGACCGTCACCTGACGGGCCTCTACCTGGTCGAGTACTCGGTGCCCGCGGGCGAGCCGGAGGGGATTCACGACCCGGAGTACCTGGCCGTGCTCGAGGCCTTCACCACCTGGCTGCGGGGGCAGCCGGAGGTGCGGCACGTGACCAGCTACGCGGACGTGGTCAAGCGTCTGCACCAGAACCTGAACGGCGACGACCCCGCCTACTACGCCCTGCCGGACGAGCGCGACCGGGCCGCCCAGTACCTGCTGCTCTACGAGCTCTCGCTGCCCTTCGGCCTCGATCTGAACGACCGCATCGCCGTGGATCGGTCGGCCACCCGGATCACGGCGCTCCTGGACGGCGACACGACCACCCGCGAGACCCGGGCGCTGCTCAACCGCGCCGCCGCCTGGTTCGAGCGCGCCGCGCCGCCGCGGATGCACCCGGCCCCCTCGGGCCTTGGCGTGATGTTCGCCCGGATCTCGCAACGCAACATCGCCAGCATGCTGCAGGGCAACGCGCTCGCCCTGGGGCTCATCGCCGCCCTGCTGATCGCCGCCCTGCGCAGCGTCGGGCTGGGTCTGCTGAGCCTGGTGCCCAACGCGGTGCCGCTGCTGATCACCTTGGGCCTCTGGGGTCTCCTCGTGGGCCGTGTGGGCATGGCCGGCGCCATGGTCTCGGTGGTGGCCCTGGGCATCGTGGTGGACGACACGATCCACTTCCTCTCCCACTACCTGCGGGCGCGCCGCCGGGGACGTCGGGGGCGGTCCGAAGCCGTCCGTCACGCCTTCCGCTCGGTGGGTCCCGCCCTCGTCTCGACCACGGTGGTGCTGACGGCCGGCTTTCTGGTCCTGGCGCTCTCCACCTTCCGCATCAACCACGAGCTCGGCCTGCTGACCGCCGTCGCCCTGGTGACCGCGCTGCTCACCGACCTGTCGCTGCTGCCGGCGCTGCTCCTGCTGGGCCGGCGAGCCGACGAGAAGGAGGTCCCCCGACATGAGCCTCTCACCGCCCGCGGCTGATCGTCTCGCCGGGCTGGTCCTGGCGACGCTCGTCCTGGGGTCGCCGCCCGTCCCCGCCGCGACGCCGGAGGAGCGGGGTCTCGAGATCGCCCGGCGCTCCGACGCCACCGACCGCGGCTTCGGCGACAGCGTGGTGACCCTCGAGATGGTGCTCAGGAACCAGGCCGGCCGGGAGGCGCGACGGTCGCTGACCGTCCACACCCTCGAGGTCGCCGAGGAGGGCCTGGGCGACCGCTCGCTGGTGCTCTTCGAGAGCCCTCCGGACGTCGAGGGCACGGGCCTCCTCTCCCACGCCCGGATTCTCGAGCCGGACGACCAGTGGCTCTATCTGCCGGCGGTGCGGAGGGTGAAGCGGATCTCCTCGGTGAACCGGTCGGGGCCCTTCGTCGGCAGCGAGTTCGCCTTCGAGGACTTCACCGCCCACGAGCTCGGGAAGTTCTCCTACCGTCATCTGCGCGAGGAGCGGTGCGGCGACCTCCTCTGCGACGTGATCGAGCGCACGCCGCGCTACGAGCACTCCGGCTACAGCCGTCAGGAGGCGTGGATCGACCGCACCGACCGCCAGGTGCGGCGGGTGGAGTTCTTCGATCGCCGCGACGCCCTGCTCAAGACCCTGATCCTCTCCGACTACCGGCGCTACCCGGAGGGCTTCTGGCGCGCCCACCGCCTCTCCATGCAGAACCACCGCAGCGGCAAGAGCACCGAGCTGCTCTACTCCGACTACCGCTTCGGCCGGGGTCTGACCGAGGCCGACTTCTCCCGCGCCGCCCTCGAGCGGCTGCGCTGAGAAGCGGAACGGGCGCGCAGAGATGGGGAGGAGGAGAGGCCGCCGCCGGCTCGTCGCGGTGCTGCTCTGGACCCTGGGAGCGCTCGGGGCGGGCACGGCGGACGCCGGGGACGGGGGGTACCGGGGGGAGTGGTCCACCTCCGGCTCGCTCGAGGTGGAGCTGCGCTGGTTCCCGGACTCGCCGGCCGACGCGGCCCAGCTCGACGGCGTCCAGCCCTCCGTGGCGGTGGCGCCGCAGGTGCGCTGGCGCAGCCCGAGCGGGCGTCACCGGCTGGAGATCGGCCTCTTCGGCCGCTGGGACGGCAGGGACGACGCGCGCACCCACGCCGATCTGCGGGTCGCCGCCTACCGCTACCTGGGCGACGGGTGGGAGCTGCTGGCCGGCCTGGGCAAGGTCTTCTGGGGGGTGGCGGAGTCGCGCCACCTGGTGGACGTCGTCAACCAGACCGACGCGGTGGAGGAGGTGGACGAGGAGGAGAAGCTGGGCCAGCCCATGGTGCGTCTGGCCCTCGACCGGCGGTGGGGGAGGCTCGAGCTCTTCGCCCTCCCCGGTTTCCGAGAGCGCTCCTTCGCCGGTGTCGCCGGGCGGCCCCGGCCGCCGCTCCCGGTGGACCCCGGCCGGGAGATCTTCGCCTCCCGGGCCGGCGACCGGCGCCTGGACGCCGCGGTCCGCTGGAGCCACTTCCACGGCAGTTGGGACCTGGGGGCGCACCTCTTCCGGGGCACGGGGCGCGAGCCGGCCTTCGCCCTGGCTCCCGGCGGGGACCGGCTGCTGCCGGTCTACCGCGTCATCCTCCAGGCCGGGGTGGACGTGCAGTACACCCGCGGCGCCTGGCTCGGAAAGCTCGAGGCCCTGGTCCGCGAGGGCCAGGGCCGTACCTTCCCGGCGGCGGTGGCGGGGCTCGAGCGCACCCTCTACCGGGTGGGCGGAAGCACGGCCGACCTGGGTCTGCTCTTCGAGCTCCTGTACGACGGTCGCGACGCCGCCGCGCCCCCCACGGTCTTCGACGACGATCTCTTCCTGGGGGTGCGGCTGGCGGCCAACGACGCGGCCGATTCGGAGCTGCTGACGGGGGCGGTGGTCGATCGGCAGGACGGCTCGGTGTTCGGCGTGGTCGAGGGCTCGCGCCGGCTGGCCTCGCGATGGACCCTGGAGCTCGAGGGCCGGCTCTTCGAGCCGCGCGGCCCTGGGAGCGACCTGGCGGCCGTGGACAGGGACAGCCACCTCCGGCTCGAGCTGGCCTGGCGCTGGTGAGCCGGGCCGCGATCAGCCGGTCAGGGGGATCCCCAGACCCGGGGCCTCGGGGCCGTAGAGCCAGCCCCCTTCGAGCCGCAGGGACCCGGCGGCGGGATCGCCCTCGAGCCCCAGGTGGCCGTCGAGATCGGCGTAGGCCACGTTGGGGCGCGCCAGCGCCAGCGCCAGTCCGGCGGCGATCCCCAGCTCCGACTCGTCGAAGCATCCCACCATGGTGCGGATCTCGCCCGCCCGGGCCACGGCGTCGATCTCGAGGCCGGCGCTGACCCCCCCGACCTTCATCACCTTGAGGTTCACCAGGTCCACCAGCTCGTCCTCGGCCAGGCGGAAGGCGTCGCGCAGGCTGGTGAGGCTCTCGTCCGCCATCACCAGGAGCTCCACCCCCCGGGTGACCCGCCCCAGCAGGCCGGCGCCGGC
>JAWWBN010000299.1:0-3485 GCA_033720955.1 Thermoanaerobaculia bacterium
CAGGGTGCGCGGGGCATCGGGGGTCGGGGTTAAGATGGGAGAACCGGGTAAACGGGTGGAGGGGAGGAAGGGGGTGGGGGTAAGCGGTCCGGAGGCCTGGGCGACGGAGCTCGACGAGCTCGCGATCCGCCTCGACGAGGTCACCCGGGCGATCCGGTCGCGGCTCGACGGCGTGACGGCCGATCCGCGCCGGCTCGACGCCATCGAGGAGCGCCTCGCCGCCCTCGAGCGGCTCTTCCGCAAGTACGGTGGCGACAGCGCGGAGGTGCTGGCCCGGCGGGCGGAGATCGCCACGGAGCTCGAGGATCTGCTGGGCGACGAGGAGCGGCGGGAGGAGCTGCGGGCCGGGGCGGAGGGGGCGCTGGCCGAGTACGAGAGGGCGGCGCGAGACCTCTCCCGCGCCCGCGCCGGCTGGGGGGAGCGGCTCGCCGAGAGGATCCACGCCGAGCTGGCCGACCTGGCGATGGGGAAGGCCCGCTTCTCGGTCGAGCTGGAGCGGCGGCCGAGCTCGGGCTCGGTCCTCGAGGTGGACGGCGAGCCGGTCGAGTTCTCGCCGGAGGGCTTCGACCAGGTGGTCTTCCAGCTCGCCGCCAACCCCGGCGAGGAAGCGCTGCCGCTGGCGAGCGTCGCCTCGGGCGGCGAGCTCTCCCGCGTGTACCTGGCGCTGCAGCTCGCCGTGCTGCCCGACGCCGCCGCGCGTCCGGCCCTGGTCTTCGACGAGATCGACGCCGGCATCGGGGGCGCCGAGGCGGCGGCCCTGGGGGAGAAGCTCCAGCGGCTCGCCGGACGCGGGCAGGTCCTGGTGGTGACCCACCTGCCGCAGGTGGCGAGCTTCGCCGACCGGCACTGCCGGGTGCGCAAGCGGGTGGTGGCGGGGCGCACCCGGATGGAGGTCGAGCCGCTGGACCCCGACGCCCGGGTCGAGGAGGTGGCGCGGATGCTGGCCGGCCGAGAGGTCACCGAGCTGTCGCGCTCGCACGCCCGGGAGCTCATCGAGACCGCCGGCCGGGCGGGAAGTTGAACGGCGCGCCCCCCGTCTGGCGCTGGGGCGACCCGGTGGAGCCGCTGGCCCGGCTCTTCGCCCGCGGCGGCGTCGCCGCCATCCCCACGGAGTCGAGCTACGGCCTGGCGGCCGACCCGCGGAGCGCCCGCGGAGTGGCCGCGGTCTTCGCCGCCAAGGGCCGGCCCGCCGGCAAGCCGCTACCCGTGGTGGCCGCCGACCTCGGCCAGATCCGCGCTCTCGGGCTGGTCGTCGACGCCGAGGAGAGGGCCGGATGGACCGCTCTCTGGCCCGCGCCGCTGACCCTCCTGCTGCCCGTCACCCGGCCGCTGCCCGCCGCCGCCGGCAGCGGGCGATGCGCCGTTCGGGTGCCGGCCCACCGACGGCTGCGCGGCCTGCTCGAGGCCCTGGGGCATCCACTGACGGCCACCAGCGCCAATCGCAGCGGCGAGCCGCCCATCCTCGAGCCGGCGCGTCTGACGCCTCTTCTCATAAGATCGGACGCGATGATCGTGGACGACGGCACCCTGCCCGGAGGGCCTCCCTCCACCCTCGCCCGGCTGGATCCGGAGGGCCTGACGATCGTCCGGCCGGGGGCGCTGAGCCGGGAGGCCCTCACCGCCGCCCGGGGTGGTGGAGTCGTTTGAGGCCGGCGACGATGCCCCCGCGGTGCCGATCCCTCGCCGCCTCGGCGATCCTCGCCCTGGCTCTCGCCGCGCCGGCGGGAGCGCAGGAGATCATCCCCCTCGAGGAGGTCCGGCCCGGACAGCGGGGCACCGGTCTCTCGGTCTTCGCCGGCTCGACGCCGGAGCGCTTCGAGCTGGAGGTTCTGGGGGTCTGGCGCAACGTCCAGCCCGATACCAGCTACATCCTGGCCCGTCTGGAGGGCCGCGGCCTGGAGCGGACCGGGGTCATCGCGGGCATGAGCGGCAGCCCGGTCTACCTGGACGGCCGGCTGGCGGGAGCGGTGGCCTTCGCCTGGCCCTTCGCCCAGGAGCCGATCGCCGGGATCACCCCGATCGAGGCGATGCGCGGTCTCGGCGCGGTGCGGAGCCCGTCGGTGCCCGGCGGGCAGACCGTCTGGTCCGGACGGCTGCAGCGCCTCGTCGCCGGCGAGCTGGACCGCGGCGCGCTGGAGGAGGCCCTGGCCCGGCTGGCGCCGAGCCCGGTGGGCGGCTCCCGCAGCGGCCTGCAGTGGGTGACGTCGGGCTTCGGTCCGGCGACCCGCTCGCTGTTGGCGGGTGCGCTGGGCTCGGTCGCGCCGGCGGGAGCGGCCGGTCCGGGCGCCGCGGCCTCGGAGCTGGAGCCGGGCAGCGCGGTGGCCGCGGTGCTGGTGGACGGGGATCTGCGTCTGGCCGCCACGGGCACCGTGACCGACCGCACCGGCGACCGGATCCTGGCCTTCGGGCACCCCTTCCTGGGTCTGGGCTCGGTGCGCTTCCCGATGGCGGTGGCCGAGGTCATCACCGTGGTCTCCAGCCGCTTCAACTCGTTCAAGGTGGCCAACATGGGCCCGGTGGTGGGCGCCTTCGATTTCGACCAGCTCGTCGGCATCCGCGGCTCCGTGGGCGCGGTGGCGCCGACGATCCCCATGCAGGTGACGGTGCGCGGCGAGAGCGAGCGGCGGATGGAGATGCGGGTCGCCGAGATCCCCCTGGTGAGCCCGAGCATGGCGGCGGTGGCCCTTCTGGGAGCCATCGAGGGCAACGCCGACTCCTCGGGCAGCGAGGGGATCGACCTGGCGGTGCGCTTCCATCTCGACGACGGGGAGGTCCTCGAGACCCGGCAGAGCTTCGACGGCGTGGGCTCGCCCATCCAGGCGGCTCTGCACCTCTTCGCCTACACCGGCTTCCTGCTCCAGAACTCCTTGGCCGAGGTCTCGCTCGAGGCGATCGAGGTCGAGGTCGAGCGCTCGGTGGAGCCGCGTCTCGCGCGGCTGGTGGGCGCGCACGCGACCCGTACGCTGCTGCAGCCGGGGGACCGGCTCGATCTGCTGCTGACCCTGGCCGCCCACCGCGGCGAAGAGTTCCAGCGCACCCTGGCCCTGGAGCTGCCGACCGACCTGCCGGAGGGCGGCTACTCCCTGCTGGTGGGCGACGGCACCAGCGCCGACGCCGCCCGGCTGGCGATCGAGCGCGCCGAGCCGGTGAGCTTCCGCCAGGCTCTGGAGCTGCTGCGCTCCCTTCACTCGCGGCGCGAGGTGGTGGTGCTCGGGGTCTTCGAGGGGGCGGGACTGGCCGTGGCCGGCGAGGTGCTGCCCCAGCTCCCCGCCTCCATCCGCTCGCTCTGGGGAGCCGCGGCATCGGGCAGCGCCGTGCCGCTGCGGCTGGCCCTGGCGCAGCAGGAGGAGCTGGAGCGGGTGGTCCCGGTGCAGGGACTCGTGCGGATCGACCTACAGGGCGAGCGGCGCGCGCCGCTGCCGGGGCCGGACGGGGAGCCGGCCGCAGGGCCGCCGACGCCGGCCGGCGGGGAGGCGGGATGAGCC
>JAWWBN010000300.1:0-3469 GCA_033720955.1 Thermoanaerobaculia bacterium
CCTGATGCCCCGCAACCTGGGGGGCCGGGTGGAGATCCTCTTCCCGGTGCTCGACCGGCGGCTGGCGGAGGCGGTGCGGGACGACATCCTCTTCCACCACCTCGGCGACAACGTCCAGAGCCGCCGTCTGGGCGCCGACGGGCGCTGGGAGCGGGTGAAGCCCGCCAAGGGCGAGAAGCCGCTCGACTCGCAGGCCTACCGCCTGGCCCACCGCGGCTCCTGGCACCCCGAGGAGTAGCCCGGCCGGGGAGTCCCCCCGGCGGGACCGGGCCGGGGCCGCCTCGACGGGTGGTCCGCCGGTCGGCGCGATCTGAGAAGATGAAAGAGCAGAAGGAGCACTCCAGATGAGCGAGAGCCGCACCGAGACCGACAGCCTGGGCGAGATCGACGTCCCCGCCACGGCCTACTACGGGGCGCAGACGGAGCGCGCCCGGCGCAACTTCCCCATCAGCGGGCTGACCTTCCCGCGCCGCTTCATCGCCGCCCTGGGCGCCATCAAGGGCGAGGCGGCCCGGGTCAACGCCGACCTCGGCGACCTCGAGCCGGAGCTGGCCGAGGCGATCGCCACGGCGGCGGACGAGGTGGCCGAGGGCCGGCACGACGGCCACTTCCCGCTGGACATCTTCCAGACCGGCTCGGGCACCTCGACCAACATGAACGCCAACGAGGTGATCTCCAACCGGGCGATCGAGCTCTTGGGCGGCGAGATGGGCTCGAAGACGCCGGTGCACCCGAACGACCACGTCAACCGGGGCCAGTCGTCCAACGACGTGATCCCCACGGCGATCCACGTCTCCGCCTACGCCGCCGTCGCCGAGGACCTGCTGCCGGCGCTCGACCGGCTGGCGACGGCCCTCGAGGAGAGGGCCGAGGCGTTCGACGACGTGGTCAAGATCGGCCGCACCCACCTGCAGGACGCGGTGCCGATCCGGCTGGGGCAGGAGTTCTCCGGCTACGCCAAGCAGGTCCGCTACGGGATCGAGCGGCTCCGTGCCGTCCAGCCGCGGCTGGCCGAGCTGGCGTTGGGAGGCACCGCGGTGGGCACCGGCCTGAACGCGCCGCCCGGCTTTGCCGAGCGGGTGATCCAGCGCCTCGCGGAGGCCACCGGCCACCCCTTCGTTCCGGCGCCCAACAAGTTCGAGGCGATGGCGGCGAAGGACGCCTGTGTGGAGGCCTCCGGAGCGCTCAAGACCGTCGCCGTCTCGCTCACCAAGGTCGCCAACGACATCCGCTGGCTGGGCTCGGGACCGCGATGCGGCATCGGCGAGATCATCCTCCCGAGCCTGCAGCCCGGGAGCTCGATCATGCCGGGCAAGGTCAATCCGGTGATCCCCGAGGCGGTCCTCATGGTGGCCGCCCAGGTGGTGGGCAACGACGCCACCATCGCCCTGGGCGGGATGTCCGGCGTCTTCGATCTGAACGTGATGATGCCGGTGATCGCCTACAACCTGCTGCAGTCCGTCGAGATCCTCGCCAACGCCTCGCGTCTGCTGGCCGACCGCTGCGTGACCGGTCTGGTCGCCAACGAGGAGCGGGCGCGCGAGATGGTCGAGAGGTCGCTGGCCATGGTCACGGCGCTGGCGCCGGAGATCGGCTACGACAAGGCGGCGGAGATCGCCAAAGAGGCGTACAAGACGGGGCGCACGGTGCGCGAGCTGGCGCTCGAGAAGAAGGTCCTGCCGCCGGAGGAGCTCGAGCGGGTGCTCGACGCCCGCCGGCAGACGGGGGAGTAGCGGCCGAAGGCTAAACTCTCCGGGTGCCCGCCCTGAGGCCGTACCCGTTCGGCGCCCTGGTGCGCCGAATGCTCGTCGAGCTCGACGCCGAGCAGGCGATCTTCGACCTGCCGGTCCGTCGCTTCGTGACGGGCAACCCGCACCTCGATCTCGCCGTGGACTTCCACGGCCGGCGCCCCGCGAGCCCCCTGGGCCCCGCGGCCGGGCCGCAGACCCAGATGGCGCAGAACATCGTCCTCTCCTGGCTGGGGGGCTGCCGCATCCAGGAGCTCAAGACCGTCCAGATCGACGACGAGCTGGAGATCCCGCGGCCCTGCATCGACGTCCACACGGTGGGGTTGAACGCCGAGTGGTCCCAGGAGCTCAAGCTGGAGGAGTCGCTCGAGGAGTACGTCAAGGGGGCGATGCTCGTCGAGATCCTGCGCCAGAGCGGAGCGGTGGAGGTGACGCCCGGGTTCGAGCCGCTGGCCTGGGACATGAGCGTGGGATACGACCTCGCCGGCATCCGCTCGCCGCGCGTGCAGGCGTTCATCGAGAGCATGCTCGACTGCCGCGCCGTCGTCGAGCGCCTGCGCCGGCAGATCCCCGAAGAGTGCCGGGCGCTGCGCGATCTCGACTACCCCGACCGGCTCTCCGACACCCTGACGCTGTCCACCTTCCACGGCTGCCCGCCGGACGAGATCGAGCGCATCATCGACTTCCTCATGCGCCAGAACGGGCTCCACTGCATCGTCAAGTTCAACCCGATGCTGCTGGGGCCCGAGGTCACCCGGGAGCTGCTCCACGACGAGCTGGGCTACGACGACCTCGCGGTGCCGGAGAGCGCCTTCGAGCGCGACACGACCTGGAGCCAGGCGGTGGAGATCGTCGGCCGGCTGGGGGACACCGCGCGGGAGCTGGGGCTCTCCTTCGGGGTGAAGTTCTCCAACACGCTGATCGTCGAGAACACGCGCGGCTTCCTGGCCCCCGCCGAGAAGGAGGTCTATCTCTCCGGTCAGCCGCTCCACGTTCTGGCCATGCACCTGGTGCGACGCTTCCGCCGCGAGTTCGGCGATCGTTTCCCGATCTCGTTCGCCGCCGGGATCGACCGCCTCAACTACCCCGACGCCGCCGCCCTGGGTCTGGCGCCCATCACGGTGTGCACCGATCTCCTGCGCAAGGGGGGCTACGGCCGGCTGGCGGCCTACCAGGCCGAGCTCGAGCGGCGGATGGGCGAGGTGGGGGCACGGTCGATCGACGAGCTGTCGATCAGCGCCTACGGGCGGGGCCTCGACGCCCTCGAGAGCGCCGGCGCGGGACGGGGCTCGCCGGTCTGGGAGCGCTGTCGGGACGCCCTCGCCGCGGGCGGCGACCTGCTTGCCGCCGCGGGGCGGGAGCTCTTCGCCCGCTGGGTCTCCGAGGCGCGGCTGGCCAACACCGAGACCTACGTCGAGGGGCTCGCCGCCGACGAGCGCTACACCCGAGCCGCCAACTCCACGCCACCCCGCAAGATCGGCAGCCACCTCGAGCTCTTCGACTGCATAAGCTGCGACATCTGCATCCCGGTCTGCCCCAACGACGCCAACTTCGCCTACCGCGGTCCGGAGCAGCAGATCCCGGTGGCCCGGGCCCGGCGCCGGGGCGACGGGTGGGAGTGGAGGCCCGGCGACCCCCTGAAGCTGGCGCGCCGGCACCAGATCGGCACCTTCCTGGACGTCTGTAACGAGTGCGGCAACTGCGACATCTGCATCCCGGTC
>JAWWBN010000301.1:0-3457 GCA_033720955.1 Thermoanaerobaculia bacterium
AAGTCGAAGTAGACGTCACCCAGGAGGCCCATCCGAACGGCGTACTCCTGCGCGGTGACGAGGTCCTGCGACAGCGGATCCGGAGTCTCGTCCACGGGCTCCGGAGCGGGCGGAGGGGGAACTTCCTGCGGGGGCTCAGGCTCTTCGACGGGGGGCGGCGGCGGCGGGACAGGCTCCGGCTCTTTCTTCGGGCAGCCCGCGAGAAGCACCGCCATTCCCAAGGCGCAAACCCAGCCCATGGCCATCAACTTCCGGCTCATCGATAACTCTCCTTCAACCTGATTGGGAGATGGATCTGAATCCCTCTCTCGTGATTCCGGCCTACGTTAGCAGAAGGTTTCCGGTGCAGGCAACACCTGGCACGCAAAAAATCCCATGTTCGTGGGTGTTTTCTCACTCCGGCCAGCCAGACCACGCCGGCGCGAGGTTGTTGCCCTGGCGCGTGAGCTGGCGCACCCCGCCGCCGTGGAGGTCGGTGACGTAGATCTGGGTCCAGCTCTCCCCTCCCTGGACCCGCCGGCTGGCGAAGGCGATCTTGCGGCCGTCGGGGGAGAAGGAGGGGGCCTCGTGGCTGCCCGAGCCGAGGGGGATGACGCGGCTCTCCAGGGTCTGGAGGTCGGTGAGCGCGAGGTCGAACTGGCTCTCGCGCCGGGTGGCGTGGGCGATCCGGGTGCCCTCCGGGTTCCAGTCGGCGCCGTCGTTGTAGCTGCCCTCGAAGGTCACCCGACGCAGGTCGGTGCCCTCGGCGCTCATCACGTAGATCTGGGGGGAGCCGGAGCGGCTGGAGGTGAAGGCGATCTGACGACCGGTGGGGGAGAAGGCGGGGTTGGTGTCGATCGCCCGCGAGTTGGTGAGCCGCCGCAGGTCCGAGCCGTCCCGGTCGACCACGAAGATCTCGGTGTTTCCGCCCCCCACCGATCGGGCGAAGGCGATCTTGCGCCCGTCGGGAGAGAAGGCTGGAGAGGTGTTGAAGTCGCCGTCGATGACCAGCGGAGTCTTGCGCCCGGAGGCCAGGTCGGCCAGAAAGAGGCCGGGGTTGCGGCGCACATAGGTGACGTAGGCCAGGGTGCCGTCATCGCCCCAGTCGGGCGACATGGACAGGGTCTGGTGAGCGGTGACCGGCCGCTGGTTGCGACCGTCGTAGTCCATCAGGAAGACCTCCCGGGTACCGTCCCCCTGGCGGTCGGTCTGGAAGGCGATCCGGGTCAGGGCGATCCCCTTGCGGCCGGTGAAGAACTCCACCAGGTCGTCGGCGAAGGTGTGGGCGATCCGGCGGTTGATCTCGAGCTGGCCGCGATAGCGCTTGGCCAGGATGTTGCGCCGGTTGACGAGCTCGTAGAGCCGTCCCTCGAGGATCAGCCGGTCCTCCTCCCAGCGCACCTCGGCGAGCAGGAGAATCTCGTTGCCCAGCGAGCGGTAGAGCTCGTAGTCGCGCTCCGGGTCGCCGGTGAGGGTGAGGGCGGCGAGCTGCTCGGGGCCCTGGAGCACGAAGACGCCGCTGGCCTCCAGGTCGGCGCGCAGGGTGGCGTCGAGCTCCTCGGCCGCCGCCCGGACCTCGCCGGTGAGCAGCTCCATCCCGTCGGGCTGGGGCAGAGCCAGCCGGAGCTGGCCCCGCTGACCGCGCTCCAGGATCACGGTGATCTCGGAGCCGTCGGCCGGCTCCTGGGGCTCCTGCGCCCTGGCCGGGTGCGCCGGCGCCAGCGCCAGGAGCGCCGCAGCCGTCATCCATGCTGACCATCGCGTCGTCATCGCTCTCCTCTCGGGCTCAGCGGATCACCAGGCGCACGCCGAGCGAGTCGTGGGGGAAGTCCCGGGGCAGCGGCGGCATGGGCGCCGCCGCGCTCACCGCCCGCAGACCGGCCAGATCGAACGAGGCCATGCCCGACGACTGCGCCAGCTCCAGCTCGGTGACTTGCCCCTGCCGTCCGATCCGGAAGTGGACGATCGCCTCCACGCCCTCGCTGGCGGGCGGCCGGACCCAGTGGGCGCCGATGAGGGCGAGCATCTGATCCACGTAGTAGTTGTAGACGAAGTCCGGGCTGTCGAGCCCCGCCACCGCGCCGCCGAAGGGCGAGGTTCCGGTGGGGCTGCCGGTGGGGGAGCCGCGGCGGGCGGCCGGCTGGCTGCTCGGAGCCTCGGCGGCGGCGTCCCGCGACGGCGGCACGTTGGTGCGCCGGGGCGGGGGCTCGGGAGCGGGGGGCGCCGGCTCGCGGGGGGGCTGGGCGCGGGGCTCGGGCTCCGGGTCGGGCGCCGGCGGCCGCGGCCGCTCGGGCTCCGGCTCGGGCCGCGGCGGCGGCGCGTCGGGCTGGCCGAGGGCCGCCACGGGCACGATCCGCACCGGCACGAACTCGAGCGGCTCGGCTCGCCGGGCCGCCAGCGCCGGGCCGATGGCCACTCCGACGGCCAGGGCGAGGTGGAGCGCCACGGAGATGCCCGTCGCCGCCAGCCGCCGGTGCGGCGCCGCGGCGTGGTGCCGGCGATCGAGGATGCGGTCGACGGGCTGCTCGAGCATGGGACCGCCTCAGCGCACGTCGGGGAGGGGCTGGGTCACCAGGCCGACGTTGACGATGCCGCCCCGGTTGAGGATGTCGAGCACCCCGAGGACCTGGCCGTAGGAGAGCTCGCGATCCGCTTTCAGGAAGAGGGAGGTGTCGCCGCGCGTGTCGAGAATGGGCTGCAGCCGCTGCACGAGCTGGCTGGGGTGCACGGGCTCGTCCAGGACGTAGACGAGGCCGTCGCGGTTGACCGACAGCACCAGAGGGTCCTCGACGCGCGGAGGCAGCGGTTGGGCGTCGGCTTCCGGGAGCTGCACCTCGATGCCCTGATGCAGCATCGGTGCCGTGATCATGAAGATGATGAGCAGCACCAGCATGACGTCCACCAGGGGCGTCACGTTGATGTCGGCGAGCATCGACTCCTCCGACTCGGAGCCGGGAGTCATGTGAAAGGCCACGGCGCGGACCCTCCCCTCAGGTGAAGTTGCTCTCCGCCAGGTTCAGGAACTCGAGGATGAAGTCCTCCATGTCCCGCGTCATCTCGCGCACCCGGTTCGAGTAGAGGTTGTACCCGACCAGCGCGGGGATGGCGGCGACCAGACCGGCGGCGGTGTTGACCAGCGCCTCCGCGATGCCGGGCGCCACCGTGGCGAGCGAGGTCGACCCGGTGACGCCGATGTCGCGGAAGGCGATCATGATGCCCCACACCGTGCCGAAGAGCCCGATGAAGGGGCTCGAGCTGGCGGTGGTGGCCAGAAAGGCGATCCCGCGGCTCAGCTCGCCCCGCTCCACCGCCAGGGCTCGCCGCAGGCTGCGGTGCAGGCCCTCGAGGGAGCGCAGGCGGTAGCCCGAGCCGGCCTCGTCGCCCGCCGCCTTGATCTGGCTGTCGATCTCGACGTATCCGGCCTGGAAGAGGCCCACCAGCGGCGACGCGTCGAGCGACTCGGCCGCCTGGCTGACCT
>JAWWBN010000302.1:0-3451 GCA_033720955.1 Thermoanaerobaculia bacterium
AGAGGATCGGGATCTCGAGCTGGCGCCGCACCCGGCGCAGATAGGGGAGCACCCGCCGCCGCAGCGGGACGTCGAGCGACGCCAGCGGCTCGTCGAGGAGCAGGAGCTGCGGTCCGGAGCAGATCGCCCGGCCCAGCGCGACCCGCTGCCGCTCGCCCCCGGAGAGCGACCCCACCTGGCGGTCGAGCAGCTCTCCGAGCTCGAGCAGCTCGGCCACGTCGGCGAGCAGGGCGCGCGGCGAGCGTCCGCGCCGGCGCGCCCTCTTCGCTCCCGCCAGCAGGTTCTGACGGACGTTCAGATGGGGGAAGAGGAGCCCCTCCTGGGGCACGTAGCCGACGTCGCGGTCCTCGGGCGGCAGGTAGATCCGCCGGTCGGTGTCCAGCCAGACGGCGTCTCCCAGCACGACCCGCCCCCGAGCGCGGCGCTTGAGCCCCGCCACCACCTTGAGGAGGGTGGTCTTGCCGGCGCCGGAGGAGCCGAAGATCCCGGTGACGTGCCGGCGCGTGGTGAGTCCGACCTCGAGATCGTAGCGGTCGAGAGGCAGCCGGACCTCGATCTGGAGGGCCGCGGTCATCGGACGTGCCGGCGGTGGGGCCGCTGCCGGGAGAGCCGCTCGGAGGCGAAGATGGCGAGAAAGCCGACGGCGGCGGCCACCACGAGAAGGAAGGTGGCCTCGCGGTCGTCGCCCACCTGCTGCGCCGAGTAGATCGCCGAGGCCAGGGTCTGGGTGCGGCCGGGGATGTTGCCGGCCACGGTGACGGTGGCCCCGAACTCGCCCACGGCGCGGGTGAAGCCGAGGATGACCGCCGCCAGCAGACCGCGGGAGGCGAGGGGCAGGGTGTAGCGGAAGAAGGTGGCGATGCGGCCATGGCCCAGGGTGCGAGCCATCATCTCGAGTCTCGGGTCGATGCCCTCGAAGGCCACCCGGGCGGTGCGCAGGAAGATCGGCAGCGCCATGGTCCCGGACGCCACCACCGCGGCCTTCCAGGTCAGCAGGACGTCGAGATTCCACCCCTTCAACGGTCCGTCGGCGGCGAGCAGCTCGAGCAGAAGGTAGCCCACCGCGGTGGGGGGCAGCACCAGGGGGAGGCCCACCAGGGTGGAGATCAGGCTCTTGCCGGGGAAGTCCCGCCGGGCGAGGAGGTAGGCGAGCCAGGTGGAGGGCACCAGGATCGCCAGGGTCGCGGTGGACGCCACGAGGAGGGTCAGCCGCAGGGCATCGAGGGTGGTCTCATCCATCGGCGGGCCGCCAGAGGAAGCCGTGGCGCTCGAAGATCTCGCCGGCCTCCGGTCCGAGGAGGAAGTCCAGGTAGGCGGCGGCGGCCGGCGAGCCCGGACGCACGACCGCGACGCTGTAGCGGATCTGGGGGGCCGGCGGCTCGGGCACGCTGGCGAGGACCCGGACCCGGGCCGAGGCGGCGGCGTCGGTGGCGTAGACGATGCCGACCGCGTCGCGTCGCGCCTCGACCATCGCCAGCGCCGCCCGCACGTCGGGGGCCGGCGCCAGGCGGTCCGCGACCCGGCTCCAGAGGTCGGTGCCTCCGGCCTCCACCGCCTGGAGGAGACGGCGGGCGTAGACCCCGGCCGGAACGGCGCGAGGGTCCGCGATCGACAGGTACCGGAACTCCAGATCGGGCAGCTCCTCGAGCCGGTCCAGGCGCCAGCCGCTCTCCGGATGGGCCACCACCACCAGCCGGTTGCCCAGCAGACGGTGCCGCGTTCCCTCGACCAGGAGACCGGCCGACTCGATCCGGTCCATCCACACCTCGTTGGCCGAGAGGAACACGTCGGCGGCGCGGGAGGCCTCGATCTGGAGCGCGAGGACGTTGGAGCCGGCGAAGTTGTGAGCCGCCTCGAGGCCGAGCTCGGTCCGGAGTCGGGCCGCGACCTCCGTGAGGGCGTCGCGCAGGCTGGCGGCCGCGAAGATCATGAGGCCGTCGCCCGCCGGTGCCCCCCGTCCGCCGCACGATCCGGCCGCCACCGCCAGGACGGCCGCTGCAATCAGGGCGGCCGCGCGCGAGCGGACGGCGTTCCACGGGTCGCGGCCGGAGAGGGCTTTGCGCATGGTCGATCGATGACGATAGGTTGAGGGGCTGTGCTATCGTATGAGCGGAATCCCAGTCCGACAACCCGGCCGGAAGGAGGTCGCAAATGGCGATGAACCGCGACACGAAGATGAGGCAACCCTATTCGCAGGGCGGCAAGAGCAGCGAGCACGGTGTCCACGGCGCCACGCATGGCTCGGATCGGGGCGGGCACCTGCGGCGTTACGGGGGCATCGGCATGCTGCAGCGCCACGGGGAGGAGTTCAAGGTCACCAAGGCCCAGCACGCCAAGATCAACGAGCTGCGCGAGAAGCACGAGATCGACAAGGCCGAGCTCGAGGCGGCGCAGAAGAAGGCCAAGGTCAACCTGCGGCACCTGATGCGCACGATCCCGGGGAACGGCAAGCAGGCGGCGGCCGCCCACCGCAAGAAGGTCTACGCGGCGATCGAGGCGGTGGGCGAGGCCGAGAACGCCCTGCGCCGGATGCGCTACGACCACATGGAAGCGGCGCGCAACCTGATGAACGCCTCCCAGCGCAAGAAGCTGGAGACCTGGTACCTGGACAAGAAGCAGGAGAAGGTCAAGGCCGCCGGCGTCACCTAGCCCGCGGTCAGACGGGCGCCGGGCGGCGCGCCCCCAGGGCCGACCCGGACGTTCTGCATCATGCCCAGGTCCTCGTGGACGAGGACGTGGCAGTGCCGGACGAACTCGCCCGAGTAGCTCACGAAGCGGCTGCGGATCGTCAGCCGCCCCGGCTCGTCGCTGCCCGGGGGGGTCGGCGGCACGGCCGCCACGTCGCGCCAGAGCCAGTTGGAGGGGTCGTCGGGGCCGTCCGGGTCGATCCTCTCGCCCAGCACCTGGAAGGGATTGACGTGGATGTGGAAGGCGTGCAGCTTCGACGTGACGTTGGTCAGCAGCCACTCCTCCTGGGCTCCGTAGTCGATCTCGACGTCGATCCGGTCGCGCCGATAGGGAGCGCCGTCCAGGGTGAAGACGGAGGGGATCTGGCCGCACGGCCCCGGGGCCTCGCCCCGGACCAGCCCGAAGACCATCTCGCCGAGGCGGCGGGAAGCGGTGTCGATCGGCTGGAGGTAGTGGGGAAGACGGCCGGGAATCCGCTCCGGAAGCAGATCGGCGCGCCGCGGGCCGGCCGCCTCGACCGTGGCCAGCTCCTCCCGAAACGAGGCGGGGGAGCCCTCCACCGGCTCGCGCCGCAGCCGGTGCACGCCGGGCTCCTCGAGTCGTACCAGCACGTCCGCCCGGCCTCCCGGGGGGAGCAGCCAGCCCTCGTGGACCGGCGGCCGGCGGCCGGCGAGCGCGATGCCGTCCACCGCCACCAGGTGGAGCGGCACCGGCCGGCCGGAGGGATCGAGCAGACGCAGATCGAGAAAGACGCCCACCGAGG
>JAWWBN010000303.1:0-3417 GCA_033720955.1 Thermoanaerobaculia bacterium
GAAGACGCCGTCCTCGGCCCAGGCGAACATGAGACGCGACACCGCCAGGAGCATCGCCGGGAGGTCGTTGATCAGCGCGATCGCGGCGCCGGCGACGATGGCCACGGTCCAGCCCGGCGCGAGCAGGTAGCCCAGCAGGCCCGGGGCGGTGAGATCGGTCTCGCGCGCCCGGTCCGCCACGAAGCTCCACGGCACCGCGTGGTAGACGGCCGCCGTGAAGAGCAGGTAGAAGCCGCCCACCGCGATGACCGCGATGCCGATCGCCAGCGGCAGCGTGCGGCCCGGGTCCCTCGCCTCGCCCCCCGCCTGGGCGATGGAGTCGAAGCCGATGAAGCTCGAGAAGAGGAGGGCGGAGGCGGCCAGGAAGGCGCCGAGAGGGAGGGCCGGCGCCGCCGGCTCGGGCACCGCCGCTCCCTCGCGGGCCGCCAGGGCGGCGGCGAAGTCGGCGTGATCGAAGGAGAAGCCGGCCACGATAACGATGCCGCCCAGGAGGAACATGAGCGCCATCAGGGGCAGCAGGGTGCGCTCGTAGAGCCTCAGCCCCAGGAGGTTCACCCCCACGAAGAGCCAGAGCAGCGCCAGGGCGAGGGTGACCCGGACCCCGCTCGTGGCCAGGGCGCCGGCGAGCGCCTCCTGGCCCAGGGCGGCGGCCACGTCGCGCAGGAAGGGCACCACGAGGTAGGCGACGACCCCGATGGCGATGGACAGCCCGAACCACTGCGAGAAGCTGGCCACGAAGCCCAGATAGGGGTGGAGCGAGCGGCTGGCGTAGACGTAGCTGCCTCCGGCCCGCGGCATGGCCGAGGCCAGGATGGCGTAGGCCAGGGCGGCGAGCAGGGCCGGCACGGTGGCGAAGAGGTAGGCCGGGAGGACCCACGGCCCGATCTCCGGGACGCTGCGCTGCAGCATGAAGGGCAGCACGTTGATCCCGGCGCCCAGCATGGAGCAGATGCCGGTCGCCGCTAGGCCGGCCAGGCCCATCTGGCGGACCAGACCGGTCGCGGACGGGTCGGGGGCAGCCGGGCGCATGGTGTCGGCGCCCCGCTACGGCGAGCGGGCCAGCTCCGCCTCGGCGGCGAGGTAGCCGAAGGCGGCCCAGGTCGGGCTGGCCACGACCCGCTCGAACCACTCGCGGGCCTTTTCGGGCCGGCCCTCGGCGAGGTGCCACGCGCCCAGCCCGTAGCCGACCGTGGCGTAGGCGACCGACGCCGGCTCGGCCGAGGCATCCTCCCAGAGACGGTGGGCGTCGTAGAGACGGCGGTAGCTCAGCAGCAGGCGGTGGTAGTCGTGGTTCTCGATGATCTCCAGCTCCGGGGTGACCCGCGAGAGGAGCTCCGCCGCCTCCTCCTGGTGGCCCAGCCGCCGCAGGGTCAGGTAGAGCCAGTAGTCGGCGGCCACCCGCATGTCCGCGGTGGTGGCGGCCTGGCGGCAGGCGCGGTAGGCGGCGAGCGCGCCCTCGAAGTCGCCGCGGAGATAGCGCGCCAGGCCGAGGTGGTACCAGATGTTGGAGTGCAGGGTGCTGGTGGGGATGCCGAGCTCGTTGGGGAGGCCGTCGGGCTCCACCCGGTCGGTTCGCCCGCTCTCCAGCTCGGCGGCCCGCTCGAGGTCGGCCGTCGCCCGCACGAGCTCACGCACCGTGATCCAACGGTGGCCGCGGTGACGCAGCAGCCGGCTCTCGTCGGGGTGGCGCTCGAGGGCGCGGCTGTAGATCTCGATCGCCTCGCGGTAGCGGCCCAGGTAGGCGGTGCGCCGCCCCACCCAGATGGCGGCCTCGGGGTCGTCGGGGCGGGCTTCGAGCTCGCGTCGCGCGGCCGCCAGCAGCTCCTCCTGCCGACGGCGGTGCTCGGGGTCGAGCTCCGGCGCGACGAGAGGCTCTCCCAGGAGCGAGGTGGCCTCCACGCGGCCGGGCGCGGCGACCTCCGCCGCCGGCAGGGCGAGAGCCAGAAAGAGCAGGGCGCACACCATGGCCGGGGCAAAGGATACCGCGCGCCGCTCGCGGGCGGACCCTCCGGGATAGGATCGGCCCATGCTCCGACCGGCGACCGGCGTCCTCCGAGCCTCCCTCGTCCTCCTCCTGGCTCTGCCGCCCGCCGCGCTCGCGGTGGTGCCGGAGGCGGGGACGGTCTACGAAGGCGGCACCTTCGTGGAGTCGCCGGAGCTGGGTCTCGGCTTCCTCGTCCCGGACGGCTGGCGGGGCCAGCTCAGCCCCGACGAGGAGCTCTTCGTGATGGTCTCGAGCCGGCACCCCGGGATGCTCCTGGCCTACGCCGAGGAGACCACGCTGGACGAGACCGTGCGGACGATGAGCGCCCCGGTGGATCTGGGAGACGGGGTTCGGCTCGAGCCGCTCGGCGAGCTCGATCGGCGCGCCGGCTTCCTCAGCCGGGAGTTCGAGGTCCACGGCGCCTCCCCGCCGGCCGCGGCCTACGCGCGCGCCATCCACTCCGAAGGCGTCACGGTGAGCTTCGTCGCCCTGGTTCCGGAGGCCTCGATCGCCGACGGCCGGCGCTGGGTTGCCCGGCTCCACACCTCGCTGAAGCGGGTGGCGCCGCCCGCCCCTCCGGCCGGCGGGGGAGCGTCGTCCGGGTCGTCCACCTCCGATCGGTGGGACGACTACCTGCGCGGCAAGCACCTGGTCCGCTTCTACACCACCACCGGCTTCACCAGCGAGCGGCACCTCTGGCTGTGCAGCGACGGGAGCTTCGCCTACTCCGACGAGTCGGGCGGCTTCGGCGGCGGCGCCAGCGGCGCGTTCGCCGGCTCCTCCCGCGGCCGGTGGACGGCGACCGGAGTCGGGGACCACGGCTCCCTGCTCCTGGAGTACGCCGACGGCGGGACCGCCACCTACGAGCTGACCTACCGCGACGGCAAGGTCCTGCTCGACGGCGACCACTGGCTGCGCGACGCCAACTCCTTCTGCCGCTAGTCGTCGTCGGCGACGAGCTGGCAGGCGGCCGTCTTGATGATCAGGTAGACGGGCAGATCCGGCTCGAGCCCAAGGGTCTCGCAGGCGAGGTCCGTCACCTTGGCCGTCAGCGGCGGGCCGCCGGCGTCCACCTGGGCGGTCACCAGACGGTCGTTCCCCAGGGCCCGGATCTCGCGCACCCGCCCCGGCAGGACGTTCAGGGCGGAGATGCCCTCGGGACGCCCGAGGGCGATGATGATCTCGTGCGCGGGAATGGCGACCAGGACCTCGCTGCCCGGTGCGGCGGCGGCGCTCGGCGTGAGCAGCCGGAGCGGCCCGCCGTTCTCGCCCAGCCGCACCTCGGTCGTGGCGCCGCGATGCGACACCACTCGGCAGGGCAGCAGGTTCTTGAACCCGTCGCCCTCCTCCAGGGCCACCACCTCGGGATCGGCGAGCACCTCGCGCGGCGCTCCCTGCGCCACCACCCTTCCCGCGTCCAGCACGACGACCTC
>JAWWBN010000304.1:0-3402 GCA_033720955.1 Thermoanaerobaculia bacterium
GCCGCGCCACCTCGCCGTCGCCGCAGGCCAGGAGCGCCAGGAGGACGGCCGCCCTCGTGGCGGTCGAGGCCACGGGCCGACCGCTCTCTCCCGTTTCGGTCCTCACCTCCGGAGCATACGTGCCTCGAGGCCCCCGGAGCCCGTCGCGGCCCACGCGGCAACTCGAGCGGAGCCTCGCCCCTCGTGGTAGGATCATTGGCCGAACCACGCCCCACAACCCCGAAGAGACGGAGGTTTCCCATGAAGAAGACTCTCCTGTTCGCCGCCGCCGCCGCCCTCGTCCTGATCGCCCTGCCCAACATCGGCACCGCCGAGCACCACGAGGGCTCGTGGACCGGCGAGGTCGTCGACCTGGCCTGCTACGTCGCCCAGGGGGCGATGGGCGAGGACCACGCCGGCTGCGCCCAGGCCTGCGTCAAGAACGGGCAGCCGATGGGTCTGCTCACCGACGACGGCACCCTGGTCCTGCTCGCAGCCGACCACAAGGACGGCGCGCCCTACGCTTCCCTCAAGGAGATGGCCGGGCAGAAGGCCTCCGTCTCGGGGGCCCTGCACGAGCGGGACGGCATGAAGGTCGTCACCGTCACCGGCGCCGAGGCGGCCGGCTAGCCCACCGGCCCGGCGTCACCGCGCCGTCTTCTCGAGACCGACGGAGCGGGAGGACGTGCTCTCTTCCGCGCTCCGGAGAGTTCTGATCGCCGGCGCCGTCCTGGCTCTCCTGGCCGGGGCGGCGCTGCCGGCGCTGCGTCTGCTGCTGCGGCGCTGGGAGAATAATCCCGTTCTCGCCGGCCGGGAGCTGGCGGAGGAGCTGGGCTGCCCCGCCTGCCACCTGACCCGGGGCAGCTTCGAGATCCCCAACCCCGGTAGCCGCTGGGGGAGCGTGCCGCGCTTCGGCGCCGGGAACTCCATGATGTACCTCTCCGGCCTCGAGGAGGTCGAGGAGTTCATCCGGCACGGCGCGCCCCGGGCCTGGCTGGACGATCCGGCGGTCGTGGAGAGGCTCGCGAGCCAGCACCTGAGAATGCCCGCCTACGGCGACCGGGTGAGCGACGCGCGGGTGGCCGAGCTCGTGGCCTGGGTGGCCGCCGTCGAGGGGATCGACCGCCCCGGCGGCGAGGAGGTGGCGGCCGGCCGCAAGCTCGCCCGCGACCACGGCTGCCTGGCCTGCCACGGCGTGGAGGGCTCGGGCGGGCTGCCCAACCCGGGCTCGCTGGGCGGGTTCGTGCCCGGCTTTCTGGGCAAGAACTTCGACGACCTGGTCGCAGACCGGGCGGAGTTCGAGGAATGGGTGCTGACCGGCACCAGTGGCCGGCTGGCGGCCAACCCGGTGGTGCGGTGGTTCTGGCGCCGCCAGAAGCTACAGATGCCCGCCTACCGGGAAGAGCTCGACCCGGCTCAGGTGGAGCTGTTGTGGCGCTGGGTGCAGGCCAGCCGCGCCGCCCTGGCCGGGTCCTGACGCCCGCCCACGAGCTCCGCGCCCCGGGCCACCCCCCTCATCGCAGGGGGCCTCCCTCGCCGCGGTAACGAAACTCCGCTCCGGACGCCTGAACGGAGAAAGCGACAACCCATCTCCCCGCCGGAGCAAGGAGGCCCAAGATGACCGCTCATCGACCCACCGCTTTCGCCGCGGCGATCGCCCTCGCCCTAGCGGTCGCCGGCTGCACGACCAGCCCCGCGATCCCCACCTTCGAGATCGACCACTTCCGTTTCTACGAGGTGGAGCCCCAACCCGCGGAGGCCGAGGTCGCCCTGAAGGGTCAGTTCGACGACGACTTCGTCCGCGCCCGCGTCGAGCGGGTGACGCACTTCGGCAATCCCAGCCGCAAGGTGCACGCCGCCCACGAGACCGGGGTCAAGCGGCCCGACGACCACTTCACCTGGTACACGATCGACCAGCAACGGGAAGAGCCCCGGCGGACGATCCGCTTCCGCAACCAGTTCGGCCAGTACAGCGTGGACACCCGCAAGGCGAGGGCCCTCCTGGTGCCGACCCAGAAGACCAGCCACGCGGGCAGCGCCTTCCCGGACCGGCTCGACCACTACAAGTGCTACCAGGTGATCCGTCTCAACACCGCGCCCGCCACGCCGGCGCTCCTGCTGGGCGACCAGTTCGGCTCGCAGCAGGGGGTGGCCATCATCGGCCCGCGCTTCTTCTGCGTGCCGGTGGTCAAGCGCCACCCCGGGCACGAGACCCGGCCGCTCTTCGACGAGGAGACCCACTACGCGGTCTACCTGGCCACCCAGCAGCCCCGCCCGGTGGAGATCACCACCCGCGACCAGTTCGGCGAGCGGGAGCTCTCGGTGCTCGAGACGGCCTTCTTCGCCGTCCCCACCATCAAACAGGTGTTCGTGGAGCACCCCGACTGAGGGCGGCGCCCTGGCACCGGCCTCGGCGCGGGCCGCGCACTCCGCCTACGGCCCGTGGGTGGCGTAGACCTCGGTGGAGCCGTCGTGCCCCACCGCGATCACGTCGTAACGCTCGGGGTTCGGCCCCTCCATCCCGGGCGAGCCGATCGGCATGCCGGGCACGGCGATCCCGGCGATGTCGGGCCGCTCTTCGAGCAGCCGCTCGACGTCGGCGATCGGCACGTGCCCCTCGACGAAGTAGCCCTCCACCAGCGCGGTATGGCAGGAGCCCAGGCTGCGCGGCACCCCGTGGGCGTCCTTGACCGCCCAGATGTTCTCCACGTCCTCCGTCTTCACCTCGAACCCGGCGTCGGCCAACTGGTCGGCCCACTTGGAGCAGCAGCCGCAGGTGGCGGTCTTGTAGACCTTGACCGAGGGCAGCTCGGCGGCCGCCGAGCAGGCCAGGAGGGCCAGCGCCAGGGCAAGGGGGGTAAGGACCTGGGAGGGAGTGCGGGTCGTCATCGCGGGCTCCTGGGGCCGTTCTTCGGCCGACGTCGGACGGTAGCACGAATCGGCCCCCCGGGGGGAGGCCACCCGCCGGGACACGAGGCCGGCGATCCGCCCCCCCACCTCCACCGCCTGCGCGGGCGAAGATCGATCCGTTCCGGCGGGGCTGTCGGGAGCTCGGCCGCGTGCTACTGTCGGTGCCGGTTCGCCGCCACCCCCGGAGGTCGCCGCGGCCGGACCCGGGCGAGCTCCATGAGGCCATCTCGAGAGCAGAGGCCGTCCCCCCGGACACCCCCGGCCCCCGCGCCGGGCCGCGATCGGGGCGACCACCGGGAGAGCCGGGCGAGGTGAAGGGCGACCGGCCGGGTGGTCCGATCCGCTGGCGGATGCACCTGCCGGCTCCGCCCGAAGTGGTCTACCGGGCCCTGGCGACCGACGCCGGCCGCGCCGCCTTCTGGGCGGAATCGGCCGAGGAGCGCGACGGGGTGATCCTCTTCCGCTTCGTGGACGGCACGACCCACGAGGCGCGGGTCCTGGAGCGCCGGCCCC
>JAWWBN010000305.1:0-3283 GCA_033720955.1 Thermoanaerobaculia bacterium
CCGAGGCCGCTCCGATCCCGCCGCCCCGCCGCCGCAGCTCCATCAGCAGGGTCAGCACGATGCGCGAGCCCGTCGCCCCCAGCGGATGGCCCAGGGCGATGGCGCCGCCGTTCACGTTGAGCTTGCCGTGGTCCAGGTCGAGCTCGCGCATCACCGCCAGGATCTGTCCGGCGAAGGCCTCGTTGATCTCGACCAGGTCCAGATCGTCCACCGTCATCCCCAGGCTCTCGGTGGCCTTGCGCAGCGCCGGCGCCGGGCCGATCCCCATGCGCGACGGCTCCACCCCGACGACCGCCCACGAGCGCAGCCGGCCGAGCGTCTTCCAACCGTTCGCCGCCGCCTTGCCGGCCGCGGAGAGCACCATCATCGCCGCACCGTCCACGATCCCGGAGGCGTTGCCGGCGGTCACGAAGCCGTCCTTGTCGAAGACGGTCGGGAGCTTGGCCAGAGTCTCCATGTCCGTGCCCGGGCGGAGGTGCTCGTCGCGCTCGACGGTCTTGGACCTCTTGCCGCGCCCCACCTCCACCGGCACGACCTCCTCCGCCAGCCGGCCCGCCTCCCAGGCCTCGTGGGCCCGGCGCTGGCTCTCCACGGCGAAGGCGTCCTGCTCCTCCCGGCTGATGCCGTAGTCGCGCGCCAGGTTGTTGCTGGTCTGGGCCATGTAGCAGCCGCAGTAGCTGTCGAGCAGCGAGACCATCAGGAGGTCCTGGAGCTGGCCCTGGCCCAGCGGAAAGCCGCGGCGGGCGCCCCAGATGCAGTGCGGCGCCTGGGACATGTTCTCCATGCCCCCCACCAGACAGGTCTCGGCCTCCCCCTGCAGCAGGAGATGCGCGCCGGAGATGATCGACTGGATGCCCGAGCCGCAGAGACGGTTCACGGTGAGCGCCGGGGTCTCGTTCGGGGCCCCCGCCCTGAGCGCCACGTGCCGCGCGCCGTAGATGGCGTCGGGGGAGGTCTGGAGCGCGTTGCCGACCACGGCGTGGTCGAGCTCCTTGGCCTCGACGCCGCTCCGCTCGAGCGCCGCCTTCGCCGCCGCCGCCCCGAGCTCCAGGGCCGAGGTGTCGGCGAAGGACTGGTTGAACTCGCCCATCGGCGTGCGGGCCCCTTCCAGCAGGACCAGGTCTTGAGCTTTCATTCGGGGTCTCTCCTCTCGCTGCCCCGGGGGCGGGGGCGGTTGCCGGGCTGTTCTACCACGCGGGATCGGGGCTCGGGGTGGGGCCGGCGAAGGCCAAACGGTGAAACCGCTGCCGCCACCGGTCTATTCCCCTCTCCACGGAGGCGCGGTGGGCCAGCAGGACCGCGATCCGCCCCCGTCCGGGATCGACCCAGACGCTCCCCCCGGTGAAGCCCAGATGGCCGAGGCCGCCGGCGGGGATCCCGGCGCCGCCGCCCCTCCAGGTGGACGGCCGCGCCCAGCCCAGGGCGTAGCCGCCCTCCTCGCCGGGCGGTCCGCCGCGGCCCCGCTCCACGACCCGCCTCGCCAGGGCCGTCACGGCGACGGCGGAGGCGAAGAGCCCGGCGTGTCCGCCGATCCCGCCCAGGAACCGGGCGTTGCCGTCCTGGGGCTCCCCCGGGGCCGGGGCCGGTGCCCGGGGGAGATCGCGTCCCCCCTCGGCCGCCAGCTCCACCTCGCGGCGGTTGTCGAGACCGCACTCCACCACGTGGTCGCCCGACAGGAGCGGGTGACCGATGGCCGGCTCCAACCGCTCGGCCACCAGGCGCGCGAGAGGGCGGCCGAGCGCCCGCTCGGCGGTGAGCCCCCAGAGGATGAAGTCGAGGTCGCTGTACCGCCCTTCGGGCGCCCCGAGAAGCCGACCTCCCAGGAGCAGCTCCGCCACCCGGGTCGGGCCCTCGGCGCAGAGGGAGAGGGGCGCCCATGCCTGGAAGCCGGCCCGGTGCTCCAGCAGCGCCCGGAGGGACCGGTCGGCCAGCCGTGGATCGGCCCCCTCCCACACCTCGCCCACGGGGAGGTCCAGCGACAGCTCGCCGGCGCCGTCCAGCAGCCGGGCCAGCTCGGCCATGAAGGGCTTGGTGAGGGACGCGAGGTCGAACCGGTCGCCGGCCGCCACCGGCGCGGGATCGGCGAGCCGGCGGCGGCCCGCGCGAAAGGGCCCCACGGCGAAGGCGCCGTCCGCCACCGAGAGCGCCACCGCCGAGCAGCTCCCGTCCGCCACCATGGCGCGGGCCAGCCGGTCCAGCTCCCGGGCGCGATCCGGCGGTGCGTCGGGGGAAGCTCGGGAGCCGGACATCCTGTCGAGCCTCATCCCCCGTAGTTGGCGGGGTGCCCGGTCTGGAAGACCACCACCCGCTCCCCGGCGCCGATGCGGCCGGACTCCACCAGCCCCAGGGCCGCCTCGAGGGCCGCCGCTCCCTCCGGTCCAATGGCCAGACCGTGCCGCCGCGCGGTCTCCGCCTGGCGCTCCGCGATCGCGGCCTCGTCCACCGCCACCGCGAGGCCGCCGCTGAGACGCAGCGCCTCGAGGATCAGGAAATCTCCCAACGCCCGGGGCACCCGCAGCCCCCAGACCCTCGTCTGCGGGGCGACCCACGGCTCGGCGCTCTCCTCGCCGCGCTCGAAGGCGCGGACGATCGGGGCACAGCCCGCCATCTGGACCACCACGAACCGCGGTCGCGGTCCCCGCAGCAGGCCGGCGGCCGCGAGCTCGTCGAAAGCCTTGCGCATGCCGAGGATGCCGGTGCCGCCGCCCGTCGGGTAGACGATCCACTCGGGCAGCCGCCAGTCGAACTGCTCCGCGAGCTCCAGGCCCATCGTCTTCTTCCCCTCGACCCGGTAGGGCTCCCGGAGGGTCGAGACGTTCCAGAAGTCGCCCTCCTGCTCGGCCAGCCGCTGCCCGGCCTCGACCAGCGTGCCCGGAAAGCGGAGCACCTCCCCGCCGTGGGCGCGGCAGCGGCGCTCGACGGCCTCCGGGGCGTCCGCCGGCAGCGCCACCCGCCACGGCAGACCCGCCGCGGTGGCGTAGGCGGCCAGGGAGATGGCGGCGTTGCCGGCGCTGGCCAGCTCCACCCCCGGCGCGCCCAGCTCCCGCGCCCGGGTCACGGCCAGGGCCATGCCCCGGTCCTTGAAGGAGCCGGTCGGGTTGCCGGCCTCGTTCTTGAGCCAGAGCCGCGCCGGGGCACCGGCGCCGACCAGTGGCACCAGGGGTGTGCCCCCCTCCCCCAGATCGACCCGGCCGTCGAAGTCGACCAGGGGCAGCAGCTCGCGGTAGCGCCAGAGGGTCCACGGCCGCGCCGCGAGGGCGCGGCGCAGCCGCCGGCCCCGGCG
>JAWWBN010000306.1:0-3254 GCA_033720955.1 Thermoanaerobaculia bacterium
ATCGTCTCGCGGGGCAGTAACCCCGCCCCGTTGGGGGTGTGGTGCAGGACCCCGCCTCACCTCCGCTGCCGGGCTTGCGGGCGCCCGCGACGCTCCGCCGAAGAGGGAGAGGTCCCGGCCATCGGGGCGCAAGATAGCAGACCGGGTGGAGCGCCGCGAGCCGCGTTCGCTGTGTCACACTCCGCGTCATGAGACACCCCCTCCTCCGCCCCCGTCGCCTGCCTCCGCTTCTTGCGCTCCTGGTCCTCGCGCCGCCGCCGCTGGCGGCCGCTTCGCTGGCGGAGAGGGTCGAAGCCGAGCTGCCCGAGCTGCTCGATCTCTACCGCGAGCTCCACGCCCGGCCCGAGATCTCCTATCTCGAGGAGGCGACCGCGGCGCGGATGGCCGCCGAGCTCTCCGCGGCGGGCTACGAGGTGGTGGAGCGGGTGGGCGACTACGGCGTGGAGGGCCGAGTCTCCTACGGAGTGGTGGGGGTGCTGGCCAACGGCGACGGCCCGGTGATCATGGTGCGCACCGACCTCGACGCCCTGCCGGTGGAGGAGGAGACCGGCCTCGAGTACGCCAGCCGTCACCGGATGACCGCGGAGGACGGCGAGGAGGTGGCCACCATGCACGCCTGCGGCCACGATCTCCACATGGCCTCCTTCGTGGGCGCCGCCCGGCTGCTGGCGTCGATGCGCGACGCCTGGAGCGGCACCCTGGTGATGATCGGCCAGCCGGCCGAGGAGCGCGGCGCCGGCGCCAAGGCGATGCTGGAAGACGGTCTCTACGAGCGCTTCCCACGGCCCGAAGCGGCTCTGGCGCTGCACGCCAGCGCGGCCCTGCCGGCCGGCCAGATCGGCGTGGTGCCGGGCTACGCCCTGGCCAACGTGGACTCGGTGGACATCGCCGTGCGGGGCAAGGGGGGGCACGGCGCCTGGCCTCACACCACCCACGACCCGGTCACCCTGGCGGCGCAGATCATCGTGAACCTGCAGACCATCGTCAGCCGCAAGGTCTCTCCCCTAGCGCCGGCGGTGATCACGGTGGGCTCGATCCACGGCGGGACCAAGCACAACATCATCCCGAACCGGGTCGACCTGAAGCTCACCGTGCGCTCCTACGAGCCCGGAGTGCGGCGCACCCTCCTCGACGGCATCCGCCGCACGGCCACCCAGACCGCCCGCGCCGCCGGCTTCCCCGAGGAGCTGCTCCCCGAGGTGCGGGTTCGCGAGGAGGAGTCGACGCCCTCGACCTACAACGACCCCGGGCTGGCGGAGCGGCTCTCGGCCGTCTGGCGCGAGGTGCTGGGCGAGGAGGCGGTGCGGACGGTGGACCCGGTGATGGGTGGCGAGGACTTCTCCCGCTTCGGCCTCGAGGGGGAGGTGCCGATCCAGATCTTCTGGCTCGGCGCCGTGGATCCGCAGCGAGTGGAGAGCGCGGAGGCGTCCGGCGAGCCGCTGCCGTCCCTCCACTCGAGCCGCTTCGCCCCGCTGCCGGAGCCGGCGCTGGCCACCGGGGTTACGGCGATGACCGCGGCGGTGCTGGAGCTGATGGGCGGCCGGTGAGACTGGTCTCGCTCTGCCCCTCGATGACCGAGCTGCTGTTCGAGCTCGGGCGGGGCGGCGACCTGGTCGGGGTGACCGAGTGGTGCGTCCACCCCGCTTCCGGGGTGGCATCGATCGAGAAGGTAGGCGGCACCAAGACGCCGCGGGTGGATCGGATCGTGGCCCTCCGACCCGACCTGGTCTTCCTGAACCGCGAGGAGAACCGCGAGGAGGACGCCCGCGCCCTGGAGGAGGCGGGGCTGCGGCTGCACCTGTCGATGCCGCGCGACCCCGCCGAGACCGCGTCGATGGTGCGCTCGGTGGGCGCCGCCGTGGAGCGGGTGGCACCGGCGGAGAGGCTGGCCCGCGCGATCGAGCGCGAGAGCGGCCGGGTGGCGCGGCGGGCGGCGGGGCGTCCGCCGGTGCGCTTCGCCTGCCTGATCTGGCGCCGACCGTGGATGGCGGCCGGCGCCGGCACCTACCTGGACGCGCTGCTGGGCCTGGCGGGCGGCGTGAACCTCTTCGCCGGGCGGGGATCGCGCTACCCGGAGATCGAGCTCGACGAGCTGGCCGGCGCCGGACCCGACACGGTGCTGCTGACCACCGAGCCGTACCCCTTCGAGGAGCGCGACGCCGATCGGCTGGCGCTCGAGACCGGGCTGCCGAGGCGGAGCTTCCAGGTGGTGGACGGCGAGAGCCTCACCTGGCACGGCGCCCGGATGCCGGCCGGGATCGCCGCCGCCGAGCGCGCTGTCGAGGCCGCGCGCTGAGCGGTGCGCGGGGGCTCATCCGCCGGCCACGCCGGCCAGGCGCGCGGCGAGCCGGAGCAGCCCGGCTGGGGAGGCCCCCAGCCGGCGGTAGGTGGTCTCGCCGGCCATCACCCGGCCGACCGCCTCGGCGAGGGGCTGCCCCAGCCGCCGGAAGGCGAGACGACGCAGAGGCGGGGCCCCGTAGAGGGCGCGTGCCAGAAGCCGCGCTCGGGCCAGCTCGGGCAGAAGGCCGGCGGACAGCTCGCACCGGTAGCGGGCGCGGACGGCGGCGGGCCCGGCGTGGGCGAGGATCGCGCGCGCCGCGAGCCGTCCGCTCTCGATCGCGGCGCTGATGCCCTCGCAGGTCACCGGGTCGGCGAGGCCGGCGGCGTCGCCGACGGCGAGCACCCGGCCGCGGGCGACCTCGCGTCGCGGCCGGACCGGGATGACGAAGCCGTGGTCGTCGCGCCCTCGCGGCCGGTCGAGGCCGAGGAGGCCCAGGTAGAGGTCGAGGCCGCGGCGCAGGGAGCGCCGTCCCGGCCGGGTGGTGAGACATCCCACCGAGAGTCCGCACCGCTTGGGAAAGACCCAGGCGTAACCCGCGGGGACCGGGCCGAAGTCGAAGCGGGCGCTGTCGGCGTAGCGCTCGTGCAGCTCCGGCGCGACCGCGATCTCGCTCTCCAGCGCCGGGACCAGGAGACGGCCGTCGGGGAGGCCCGCCCAGCGGGCCACCTGGCCGGCGGCGCCGTCGGCGGCCACCAGGTAGGAGGCCGTCAACGGCCCCGCTGTGGTCGCCAGCCGGGCCCGGTCCGATCCGGCCTCGACGCCCAGCACCCGACACGGCGCCAGCAGGGAGGCGCCCGCCGCCGTGGCGGCCTCGGTCAGCAGCCGGTCGAGATCGGCGCGGAAGGTCATGGTCACCGGGGGCTCCGGCCCCCGGATGCGGAAGCGGCGGCCGAGGTCGTGCAGGTGGAGATCG
>JAWWBN010000307.1:0-3217 GCA_033720955.1 Thermoanaerobaculia bacterium
ATGGTGTCCCCAACGGGATTTGAACCCGTGTTGCCAGCTTGAAAGGCTGGAGTCCTAGACCTGGCTAGACGATGGGGACGGTGGGGCTCCGCGGGGCCGCGGAGGCCGTCGGGCAGCTTACCAACGCCCCCCGGAGGCCGCAACAGAGGTCAGCCGCCGCGGCTCGGGGGAGCATCCTCGCGCCCAGCGCCGTCCGGGGTCGGCGGCTCTCGGGGCTCGCCCTGCGGCCGGTCGTCCTCGGCCGCGCCGCGGTGGGTCAGCCGGCGCAGGGTGGCCGGCACGCGGCGCTCCCACGGGCCGGGGACGATCGTCCGGCCCTCTTCGGGCAGATCCAGGTAGCGGCCCATCTGGTGGCGGTCGAGCTCCCTTCCGAACTGTGAGACGGACACCGGCCGCCTTCTCCGCTCGACGCCCCTCGCGCCCCCTTCCCCACTCTCCCTTCCGGCCGCCCCGCGAGCCGCCTATCATCTGGGCATGCGCACCTCCGCCCTCTTCCGCCGCACCGGCTGGCTGGCCCTCGCCCTGCTCCTGGCTCCCACCCTGGCCGCCGCCGACTTCGACGACGACTTCACCGGCGCCACCCTCCGGCTGGACTTCTTCCACACCGGCGACGCCACCCGGGAGCTCGTCGCCTTCGACCGGTTGAAGGCCGAAGGTCCGTGGCCGGGCAGCCGGACGTGGCTCCTGGACGACACCAATCTGGGCAAGTACTTCTTCGAGATCGTCGATCTCGACTCGCACCGGGTTCTCTACTCGCGCGGCTTCGCGTCGATCTACGGCGAGTGGGAGACCACCGCGGAGGCGCGGGAGCGGGTGCGGGCCCTCCCCGAGGCACTGCGCTTCCCCGAGCCCAGGCGGCCCTTCCAGGTGCGCCTGCGCAAGCGCGCCGACGACCAATCGTTCCGCGAGATCTGGAGCGACACCTTCGACCCCGCCTCGCGCCACGTGGACCGCGCCCCCGTCGCGCCGCGGCCGGTGCGCACTCTTCTCGAGAACGGCGACCCGGCGGGCAAGGTGGACCTCCTGATCCTGGGGGACGGCTACACCGAAGCCGAGCTGGCGCGCTTCCACACCCACGCGGACGAGCTGCTCGAGGCCCTCTTTCGCTGGCCGCCCTTCTCCGAGCGCAAGAGCGACTTCAACGTGCGCGCCATCGACACTCCCGCGGCGCTGTCCGGCATCTCGCGGCCCCGCTCCGGTCTCTACCGCGACTCTCCCCTGGGCGCCACCTACAACATCTTCGACTCCGAGCGCTACGTGCTCACCCTGGACGACCGCGCCTGGCGCGACGTCGCGGCCGCGGCCCCCTACGACTTCGTCGTGATCCTCGTCAACAGCGAGAAGTACGGCGGCGGCGGCATCTACCAGCTCTACGCCACCGCCGCGGCCGGCTCCGGGTTCGCCGACTACCTGGCGGTGCACGAGTTCGGGCACAGCTTCGCCGCTCTCGCCGACGAGTACTACACCTCCTCGGTGGCCTACGAGGCCCCGGAGAAGATCGTGGAGCCGTGGGAGCCCAACGTCACCGCCCTGCACGACCCCGAGCGCCTGAAGTGGCGCGACCTGGCCACGGAGGGGACCCCCATCCCGACCCCGTGGTCCAAAGAGCGCTTCGAGGCCGAGTCCAACGCCATCCAGGAGGAGCGGCGGCGGCTGCGGGCCGAGGGGGCGCCCGAGGAGCGGCTGGAGGAGCTCTTCCGCCGCGAGCGCGCCCTGATGACCGAGCTCCTGGGCGCCGAGGAGCACGCCGACGAGGTCGGAGCCTTCGAGGGGGCGAGCTACCAGCCCGAGGGCCTCTACCGGCCGGCCGCCGACTGCATCATGTTCACCCGCGACGAGGTCGGCTTCTGCGCCGTCTGCCGGCGCGCCATCGAGCGGGTGATCGATCTCTACAGCCGCGACCCCTGAGCCGGGCCGGAGCTCGAGGGGCCGGACGCCGCGGAGCGCTCGGAGCCCGGCGGCCGGACCTCGAGCGGGGCGCCGAGCGGGGCGGGGCGACGCTCCGACTGCCGAGACCTCACGCGGCCGGCGGCGGCCAGGCGAGCACCACCACGTACCCCTCCACGTTGGCCGCCGGCTCGTGGTACGGCCGGCCGTCCAGGGTGACCCAGGCGTGGGCGGTGAGCCGGCGCTCCGGGTCGTCGGCCGGGGCGGCGTCGGTCCGCGCCCCGAAGCGCAGCTCCAGCGGCACCCCGGCGCGGCGCAGGTAGTGGTAGCGCAACAGGGAGCGGCGCAGGCACTTCCCGGTGGGCGACCGGCGCTCCAGCAGGCTCGCCAGGTCGGCGAGACGGCGGATCGTCCTCTCCGCCCCGGGTCCCACCCGGCCCTCCTCCGAACGCCCCGCCCGCCCGTCCGCCGCCGGGGTCAGCCGCGCGAGTGCCTCGGGCAGCGGGCGGGAGAGCTCGGATGGCAGGGCGCGGACGAAGGAGCGCATCTCCCGCAGGAGCCTCCGGTGACGCCGCCGGGCCAGGCAGGCGGGAAGCGCCGCCGCCACCACTCCGGCCTGTCGCCACCGACCCCGCGGGCTGCCCGGCCGCCACCCCCCCTCTCTCCCGGCGGTCCGGCCGGGGCGACCCGCCTCGGCCCCTCCGCTCCCCGCCCCGGGGGCCGCCGGCCGCCTGGACGCCGCCGCCCGCCCCGGCCCCGCCTCTTCCCTTCCCTCGCGGCTCGCCATTACTCCCCGTCTCACCTGTCGAAGAAGTAGGCGCTGGACCACGCCACCCCGCCGTCCTCCTGGATCACCCGCAGGTAGAGGTACTCCCCCGGCCGAGGATGCCGCACCTCGAGCGCCAGGCGCGCCTGCCGCAGCCCGTCCACCCCGACCCGCTCGACGACCTCGCCGGAGCGGACGACCTCCACCCACTCGATCGGCGCGGTGCCAGCCACTTCGGCCACCAGCTCCCGCGAGCCTCTCCACACCGGCACCTGCGCGCCCATGGGCCGCTCCGCGAGGACGGTCCGCAGGTAGATCCGCGGACCGTTCGTGGCGTAGACCCGTCGCGCCCGCAGCGCCTCGAGCACCGCCGCCCGCGTCGCCTCCTCGGCGAAGATGCCGGCCAGGCCGCCCTGCCCCGTCACCAGGTGGGCCAGGCCGGGGTGCCCGTCGTGGCTGTCGCCGCTCCCCACCACCCCCAGCCGGTAGCCCCGGTCGAGCTGGTCGCGGACGGTGTTGCCGGCCACCGGAGCGTAGATCCGCCCCGGGCTGTCGGCCGCCTCG
>JAWWBN010000308.1:0-3191 GCA_033720955.1 Thermoanaerobaculia bacterium
GGCCCCCGCGCAGCTCGAGGATCGCGGCCAGCTTGAACTCGTTCAGCGGGTTGAGGAGCGCCAGGGCGAGGAGCTGCCGCGGCGCCAGCTCCAGCGCCAGCGAGGTGCCGGCGAGGCCGGCGTCGCCCAGCAGGACCAGGGTCAGCCAGACGAAGAGGGAGGTCCCGGTCGCGGCGGAGGCGCGGGTGAAGAGGCTCGACAGCAGGAGGCCCACGGAGACGCTGGCCAGGGCCAGAAGCGCGGTCAGCCCGAGGAAGGCCAGGAAGGCGGGCAGGTCGGCGACCCCGGCGCGGCGGCCGATGCCCACGGCCGCCAGGGCGAAGCCCGCCACCACGGAGACGGTCACGGCGGCGGCGAGCCCGAGGAACTTGCCCATCACGATCTCCCACCGCGCCGCCGGCTGCGCCAGCAGGTAGAGGAAGGTCCCGCGCTCGCGCTCGCCGGCGATCGAGGCCGCCCCCAGGGTGAGTCCCATCAGCGGCGCCACCAGCAGGACGAGCTGGATGAGGCTGGCGGCGGTGCGCCCCAGCGAGGCGAAGCCGGACTCGATGCCGGCGAGGCTCAGCCGGGCGAGACCCAGGGCGAGGACCGCGAAGGCGGCGGTGAAGAGCAGGAACCAGCGATTTCGCCAGGCGTCCCGCATCTCCTTGGAAGTGAGGATGGCAATCACGCCAAGGCTATGCTTCACCGCCGCCTCCGCGAGCCTCGCCCGCCTGGAGCTGGAACTCCTCGACCTCGATTCCGGCCCCGTGGAGCACGGCCAGGGGCGCCGTCCTGGCGCCGCGGCCCAGGGCCACCACGAGGGCGGCGCCCAGTAGGCGGCAGCGGTAGCCGCGCTCCTCCAGATGCCGCCGCGCCCGCTCGCGCTGGCTCTCCGGGACCCGCAGCCACAGATCGGTCTCGCCGCGGCCGTTGGCCAGCAGGGTCCCCGAGGCGGTCTCGGCGACCCGCCGTCCGCCGTCCAGGTGGAGGACCCGGTCGGCGAGGGCCGCCACCTCCTCCGGCCGGTGGGAGGAGAAGAGCAGGGTCCGGCCCTCGCTCTTGAGCTGCAGCAGGAGCTCGAGGAAGGCCGTGCGCGCCGCCGCGTCCAGGTTGGAGGTGGGCTCGTCCAGGACCAGGATCGGCGGGTCGGCCAGCAGCGCCAGGGCCAGGGCCAGCCGCTGCTTGAGACCGCCCGACAGCGCCCCCACCCGCTTGCCGGTCTCCTCCGCTAACCCGATGCGGCGGATCAGCTTGCCGATCCGGGCGGGATCGGTTCCCCGCAGCCGGGCGAAGAAGCGCAGCGTCTCCTGGACCGTCAGGTCGGCCTGGAGCTCGATCTCCTGGGGCACGAAGCCGATCCGGCGCCGGGCCCGCCGGCCTTCGCGCCAGGGGTCGGCGCCCGCCACCCGCACCGAGCCCTCCACCGGGATCACTCCCAGCACCGCGCGCAGCGCGGTGGTCTTGCCGGCGCCGTTGGGCCCCCACAGGGCCAGAGCGGTGCCGGCGGGAACCTCGAAGGAGACGCCGTCGAGGGCGGTGCGGCGCCCGAAGCGCTTGGTGAGGCCCTGCACCCGGATGGGAGGCTCGCCGGCGCCCGGGGCGGCGGGCACCGGTCGCAGCGGCGTTCGCCCCCTCCCCTCGTCCTCCCCGGGCGAGCGCCGGGCGGCCAGACGTGCCAGGCCGCCCGGGGCGACGGCCAGGAGCGCGGTGACGGCGGCCAGCCCGGCTCCGAGGAGCCCGCCCCCGGGTCCGCGGGGCTCGGGCGGCCGGGGCGCACCGGCCGGCGTGGACGGTCGCATGCGGGGCGCCTCGTCCACCAGCAGCGGCCGCGGGCGGAAGAGCGGAAAGGCGCGGGCGGCGTAGTCGAGGGCACGGGCCAGCGGGCTGTCGGCGAAGAGAGCCAGCGCCGGCTTTCGGCCGGCCAGGGTCTCGAAGAGCCGGTCCACGCGGTGGGGCAGGTCGCCCACCCCGTCGCCACCGGCGTCGAAGCCGGCGTAGTCGCTCCAGTGGTTGCCATGCCAGCGGCTCTGGCCGGGCGCGCCGCCGCCGGCGATCTCCACCTGTCGGCCGTTCTCGACCAGGCTGTTGCCGGTGAAGCGCCCGCGGCGGACGTTGGCGAGCAGCGAGATCCCGACGTCGTTGCCGGCCACCAGGTTGCCGCTCACCACGGTGGAGCTGCCGGCCTCGCGGGGGCTGTTGTCCAGGAAGAGCCCGATGCGGTTGCCCACCAGCACGTTCTCCACGATCTCGGCGTCGTCCATGTCCTTCAGACCCACCCCGAAGCCGCTGGGGCCGTGGTTGCCGACGATCGAGTTGTGGGTCAGCCGGAGCCGCCGGGAGTACATCAGGAAGGCGCCGACCGAGTTGTCGTGCAGCCGGTTCTCGCGGATGGAGGCGTCGTCGCAGTACATGAAGTGCAGGCCGTAGCGGCCGCCCGCCACCTGGTTGCCGTGCACGGTGAGGCGCTCCGAGTACCAGAGCACGAGGTCGCGGGCCGCCTCCACCCGGTTGCCCTCGATCACCACGTCGTTGCTGTACCAGACGCGGATGGCGTCGCCCCTGCGGGCCAGGTCGAGGCTCTTGCCCACGATCTGGTTGCCCGTCACCCGGCTGCCGGAGGAGCGGCGCAGGTAGATGCCGAAGAGCACGTCGCGGAAGCGGTTGCCGACGACGGCGCCGCGCGGCGCCTCGTCGAAGGCGAGACCGCTGTTCTCCTGGTCCAGCGAGCGGCCGCTGCCGCGGATCTCGAAGCCCTGGACCACCACGTCGGGAGCGGTGACGGAGACCACGGTGCCGCGACCGCCGGCGTCCAGCACCGGCCAGCCGATGCCGGTCAGGGTGAGCGGCCGGTCGATCGCGAAGGGGCCGCGGTGGATGCCGCCCGCCACCACCACCTCGTCGCCCGGCGCGGCTCGGGAGAGGACCTCCCGGAGGGGCGGCGAGCCGGGCTCCACCGTCCACCGGGCGGCCCGCGCCGAGCCCGGGCCGGCGATCGCCAGCGCCGCCAGCAGCGCCGTCGCGACGAGCGGGCGCGGCATCCTCGACCTCAGCGCTCCGCCGCGCGGCGCGCTTCGACCAGCGGCTTGTAGGCGCGGCGGTGGAAGTAGAGCCCGACGGCCACCAGCAGCGCCGCCACGGTGGCCAGGACGAGCCCTGCGCCGGGCAGGGCGACGGTGGAGAACTGGCCCACGACCCCCTCGCCCAGGACC
>JAWWBN010000309.1:0-3174 GCA_033720955.1 Thermoanaerobaculia bacterium
CTCGGCCGGGCTCGCCGGCGCTCTCGCCCTGTCGCGGGCGGGTCTTCTGGACCCCGACGAGAGCCTGGCGGTGCTCTTCACCGCGGCCGACCTTCCGGCGCCGCGGGGCGACGGCTAGGCCCCGCCGGCCCGCTCCCGGTAGAGCGACGGGTAGCGGGCCAGGAAGGCGACGGCCGGCGCCAGCTCGCGGGCGTCCACGCACTCGCCGATCTTGTGGGTGTTCTGCTCGATGCCGGGGCCCAGCCCGAACATCGCCGGGTGGCGGAAGCCGCCGGCCCGCACCCAGCGCTTGCCTTCCGGCGCCTCCGGCCCCTCTCCCGGTCCGACCGGAACCCCCACCCCGTCGGTCGAGAAGATCCAGCGCGAGGTGCGCGGCGCGCGCTTGAGGCCCCCACCCGGGGCGTCCCGCTCCACCTGGGGCGTGATCGCCCGGCGGTAGCACTCCTCCGCCGCCCGGAGGGCCGGGTGGTCGGCGGGGGTGACCCAGCCCGGGTAGACCTGCGGGTTGCCGGGCCGGTGACCGGTCCAGGTGGGCTGCTCGTAGGTCGGCACGGCCACCTCGACCTCCAGCCCGGCGGCGCGGGCCGCGGCCACCGCCGGCAGCTCCTCGACCTGGCGGCGGGCCGCCTCCGGCTCCTCCCCCGCCGTGAGCCGGCGATCCAGCCGGAAGACGAAGCGCTCCGGCACCGCGCAGTCGCTGGGCGTGTCGAGCCGCGCCCAGCTCGCCGTGCGGCTGCCCCGACCCAGGAAGGGGTCGTCGCCGAAGAGGGCGGAATCGGCCGCGTGCCGCGCCGCCTCGGCCACGATGGCACCGCCGAACTCGAGAGGGTTGCGACCCTCCCACGGCATGGAGCCGTGACAGCTCTTGCCGGTGACCCGCACCTCGATCTGCATCCGGCCGCGCTGACCGCGGTAGATGCCCAGGGCGCCCTCGGTGGACGAGCCGGTGGGCTCGGAGAGGATCACCACGTCCGGCACCGCGCCAGGCGGCGCCCCGGGGAGGCTCTCGCGCATCAGGTACATGGGGCCGCCGCCGTCGTTGTCCTCCTCGGCCACCGTGGCGTGGCTCACGACCGTGACGCCGCGCAGCGCCCCCTCGGGCCGCAGCTCGCGCAGGATCCTCGTGGCGACCAACTGGCAGACCACGCCGCCGAGCTGGTCGGCCGAGCCACGACCCCAGATCAGGTGCTCGAGCTCGTCGTCGGGCGGCAGCCAGCCGAGCTCGCGGCGGAGGAAGCCGAGGTCCATCCGATCCTTGTCCACCAGCCCGCGGTAGGCGTCGATGCCGCCGCCGATCGCCTCCCGCCAGCGGTCCGGCAGCGCCTTGACCGTGTCCGTGTGCCCGTCGAGCCAGATCACCGTGCGCCGGTCGGCCGGCACCCCGTCGTCGGGGTCGCTGACCGTCCAGGAGAGATTGCCGAAGGCGTCGAAGCCGACGTCGCCGGGGCCGTCCACGGCGCCGATGTCGATCACCCGCGCACGTAGGTACTCGAGCCGCGGCCCCTCGTGGTTGGAGAGGCCGCACTCGGGATCGCCGCCGCTCTCCGGCGGCCGGTCCACGAAGTCGGCCGGCAGCCGCACCGCCTCGCGCAGGATCTCCTCGGCGAGGGCACGGTCGCGAAGCGCCAGCTCGCGAACCCGGACGTCGAGATCGGTGCTCATCGGGAGAGCCTCCGCCGCAGACGCTCCAGGAGCTCCGGCTCCTTGGCCCCCGCCAGGAGGGCCATGATCACGTAGACCTTCCTGTTGGCCTGACCGGCCAGCGCGTAGCGGAAGGTCTCGTGAACGCCGGCCGAAACCTCGGCGCCGATGTCGGCGGGGAGGCAGTGGAGGTAGTGGGCGCCGCGGGTCAGCCCCATGCGGCGCTCGTCGCAGATCCAGTCGCGATGGCCGGCGTTGCGCTCGAGCGCCCGGCGCTCGATGGCCGCCAGCGCCTCGCGGTCGGCGGCACGGTTGGCCGCCACCCGCTCCAGCATCAGGTCGTAGGGGCCCCAGCTCTTCGGGTAGACCACCTCGGCGTCCGCGAACGCCTCGTCCATCGAGCCCGTCACCTCGAACGAGCCGCCGGACTCGCGCGCCGCGGCGTCGGCCGCCGCCAGGGTCTCGGGCAGCAGCGAGTAGCCCTCCGGGTGGGCGAGCCGCACCCGCGCGCCGAAGCGGGGCAGCAGGGTGATCAGTCCCTGGGGCACCGAAAGCGGCTTGGCATAGGTGGGGGAGTAGGCCCAGCTCACTGCGATCCGCCGCCCGGCCAGGTCGCCGCCGAAGAGCTCGCGCAGCCAGCAGAGGTCGGCCATCGTCTGGGTGGGGTGATCGTCGTCGCACTGGAGGTTGACCATCGGCACCACCCGATCGTCGAGCGAGCGCTCCAGGTAGTCGTCGATCCCCGCCTTGGCGCGGCGGATGAACTCCTGGCCCTCGCCCAGGATGAGGTCGTGGCGGATGCCCAGGGCGTGGGCGTTCATCCCCAGCATGGCGCCGGTCTCCTCGGCCGTCTCGCCGTGCGAGACCTGGGTGGTGGCGGCGTCCACGACCACCGGATGGGCGCCCAGCCGCGACGCCGCCCCGCACCAGCTCGACTTGGTGCGGGTCGAGGAGTCGAAGAAGAGAGCCCAGAAGAGCTGCTCTCGAAAGAGCGGTGTCCGCACCCTCTCGCGGTCGAGGGCCAGGAAGAGCTCGGCCAGCTCGCAGATCGTCTCGAGGGTCTCGCGGGGGGCGTCCCGGGTGCGGAGGAGGCTCGAGCCGTGGAGGGCGGCGACCCGCTCCTCCCGGAGATCGTCGAGCAGGTCGGCGGCGCGTTTCGCGGCCATGGACTTCCCCTCCACAGAGCCCGACCGGCGATCAGCCGCCGGCGGCGAGCCGGACGTAGTTGACCGAGCCCGTGTCCAGCAGGGCCCGGCGCAGATAGTCCATCAGGAAACAGTAGGTCAGGTCGACCTCTTGCGGTCCCTCCCCCTCGAGGGTCTCGGCGGGGCGCTCCGGGTCGAAGACCAGGGCGAAGCCGTCGCCGGTGTAACGGAACCGGCCCTCCTCCACGGTGAGCCCGAACTCGCGGCCGGAGAAGCGGCCGCGCACCCGGTCCACCCCGCCGGCGCGCTCGAGCTGGAAGCCGTCGAGCCGCGAGGCGCTCCAATCGTCGCGGCGGCGGAAGAAGTGCGGCTTCATGACGTAGGGACC
>JAWWBN010000310.1:0-3120 GCA_033720955.1 Thermoanaerobaculia bacterium
CGGCGTCGAGGGCCGCGGTCACCTGGGGACGGCAGCCGGCGCTCCAGACGCCGCAGAGGGGCTGGCGGCGCGGGCCCTGGACCGCGTACCAGACGGCGGCGCGGCGGGCGGACGGGTCGGAGGCGCCGATCAGGTGCGCCACCACCTCCGGCCCCACGTTGGGCAGGTCGCAGGCCAGGACGAAGAGCCCGCGGCCCCCGGCCGCGGCGAAGACCGCCTCGATCCCGGCCAGCGGTCCCTGATCCGGTCGCCGGTCCCGCACCGTGCGCAGCCCTCCGGGGCAGGGCTCGAGACCGCCGCCCGCGGCCACCACGACGTCGTCCAGCACCGCGCCGAGGGCCGCCGCGGCGCGCTCGACCAGGGTCGTGTCTCCGACCCGCAGCAGCCTCTTGTCCCGCCCCATCCGGCGGCTCGAGCCCCCGGCGAGAACGGCGCCGACGAGTCGATCCATCGCGCCGGATGGTAGCAGGAGGCGGCCCCCGGGCCGAGCGGCCCGCCGGCGGCCGCCGGCGGGCTGCGCTCCGACCGGCGGCTACTTACAGCTCTTGTTGCCGTTCGGGCCCTTGCACTTGCACGACTGGCACTGGCTGTCGGCCGTGCACGAGGAGCCCTTGGGCAGCGAGCCCGGAGTGCAGGTCTCCCCGCCACCCGTGCCCGGATCCAGGATGTCCTGGACCTGGCTGAAGTAGTTGGCGAAGGCGCCGTCCACCGTGGCGTTGGACTCCGCGTCGCAGACGTCGCCCACGTTGAAGCCGCAGGCGCCCGAGAGCTGGCCCACCACCTCGCCGGCACCGTTGACCACCGGCGAGCCGCTGCTGCCGCCCTCGGTGGCGCCGAAGACGTCGCGGCTGTAGATCCGCGCTCCCCGCGGCCAGCCGCCGCAGGTCGGGGCCGAGGTGTCGACCACGTGCTCGGAGTAGGCCTGGGGGGCGCCGCCCGGATGGCTGATCCGGAAGAGGGCCGTGCCGTTCGCGTTGGCCACGTCGGCGCTGTTCCAGCCCAGATAGGCGCTCCCGGCGGGCGCCGGGCCGGCCAGCTCCATCAGCGTGTAGTCGGCCTTCTTGCCGCCCTTCAGGATCGTGGCGCCGGCGACGCTCGGAAAGCTGCCGTTGTCGAACGGCACGCAGGAGGCGTTGCAGTTGACCTCGAACTGGAAGAAGGACTCCGACCCGGCGGCCTCGGAGCCGCGGCTGATGCAGTGGTTGGCGGTCAGGAAGAGCTCGCGGACCGTCTGGGTGTCGGTGTCGGCCATCAGGCCCCCGGAGCAGATGAAGAAGCCGCCCTGCGAGGGGAAGAGGATCTGCGCCACCGCGTCACGCGCGGCGGCGACGGCCGGATCGGGGCTCGAGCAGTTGACGTTCTCCACGCACGACTCGTTGAAGGAGCAGAACGCCTCGGCGGTGAAGCCGTCGGCCCGCTCGCCCCGGGCGTACGCCGGCAGCCGGAACTTCGGCCCCATGTGGCCCACCCGGGCGAGGGTGAAGCGGGCGGCGGGCTCCTGCAGCGCCGGCGAGCGGAGCTGCAGGATCAGCTCCGAGCCGAAGATGGTATGGGTCCAGAAGGCGCCGCTGCCCCCCGGACCGCGGCCGGTGTAGGGGCCGCGGGCCTGGCCCTCGGGGCCGTACACCCAGAGCTCGTGGCCCACAGGAAGATCGACGCCGCGCAGCTCGACGCGCAGCGCCGTGGCGTGGGGCGAGCGCACCACGCCGGTCCAGACGAAGCCGCCGTCGGACGTCACCCGCGCGGCGCCGAATGGCTGGGTCTCGCTGGCGAAGTCGAGGCTCAGACCCACCCGGCGCTTGGTGCCGACGCGGATGGGGCGCTCGCCCTCGATGGTTCTCGCCAGCCTCGCGCGGGCGTGCTTGCCGACCCGGATCTCGAGCGGATCGTCGAGACCGGCCTCCGCCTGCTCGAGCACGAGCTGCCGGTGCAGCCGCGCGTCGAGCTCGCTGAAGGCCTCGGGGTCGAAGCGCACGGAGGGCCGCTCGAGGGGGGCCGACGTCGCCCTCTCGGCGACGGCGGCGAGGGGCAGGGCGAGGAGGGCCACGACGGCCGCTCCGACGACGTGTGATGCGCTGGCTCGCATCCTCGGTCTCCTTTCTGCCGGTCCGTAGAAACGCTGGATGGCTGTCACCGTAGCCCGACGGGGTGCGCCCTGTCAATGACGGGAGCCACGGCTCCGGCTCCCGCGACTAGCCGGCCAGCACCCGGACCGTGCGCCCGATGTCGTCGCAGATGCCCCGGAGCGTGTCGTAGTCCGGGTGCCGCAGACGGATCCAGGCGTTGGCCATGTAGCCCGCCTCGATCGGCTGGGTGGGGCTTCCGGGCGGCGGCAGGTGGCTGTCGAGGATCCATTCCCCGTGGCGCCCCTGGATCTCGTCGAGCCCCTGGTAGCCGGCGATGCGGCCGTCCCGGTTGGGTCGCAGCGCGATCATGGCGGCCGAGAAGCGGCGCGACGGGCGCTGGTCCACCCGACCGTGGACGATCGCATGACCCCAGGCACGGTAGAGGTCGAAGTCGTTGGCGGCGCAGTAGAGGTCCCAGACCATCACCCCGGGGGGTCGGCAGCCGATCTCGGCGAACTTGAGCCCCTTGGGGCCGAAGAACCACTCCATGTGGGTGGCCGAGGTGCCGATGCCGAGCTCGCGGATCACCCGCCGACCCATCTCGCGCGCCTCGTCGTAGCTCTGCTCGCCGCCGCGGTTGGTAGTGATGACGTAGGGCGAGATCCACCGCTCCCGCATCGCCTCCAGGACCCCCGGGTAGTAGTGCGAGAAGAACTCGCAGGCCACCTCGCCGCCGACGGTGAGGGTGTCGTAGAAGCCCTCGTGACCCTCGATGAACTCCTCGGCGGCCAGGGAGGCGCCCCGGTCCAGGCCGTAGGCCCGGATGGCCCGCTCGAGCTGGCCGGCGTCGCCGATGCGCTCGGTGCCTGCGGCCCCGGCGCCGTCTCGCGGCTTGAGGATGATGGGGAAGCCGACCCGCGCCGCGAACTCGCGCGCCTCCTCCGGCGAGGCGAGCGCGGCCGCGGCCGCGGGGGTGGCGCCGCGGGGGCGCCGGAACTCCATCCTGGCCGGCGTGTGGCGGCAGAGAAAGGCCGGGCGGCCGGGGGTGCCGGGA
>JAWWBN010000311.1:0-3120 GCA_033720955.1 Thermoanaerobaculia bacterium
AACCTGACGGAGTGGTATCGGCAGTTCTACCCGGTCTTCGACCGCCGGGGGCTGATCGTGGACGTGCGTCACAACCGCGGCGGCAACATCGACTCCATCATCCTGGAGAAGCTCCTGCGGCGGGCCTGGTTCTACTGGAAGGGGCGGGTGGAGCGGCCCTACTGGAACATGCAGTACGCCTTCCGCGGCCACATGGTGGTGCTGTGCGACGCCCGCACCGCCTCCGACGGCGAGGCCTTCGCCGAGGGCTTCCGCCGGCTGGGGCTGGGCCCGGTGATCGGCACGCGAACCTGGGGCGGCGAGATCTGGCTCTCCTCGTCGAACCGGCTGAGCGACCACGGCATCGCCCGGGCCCCGATGTGGGGGGTCTACGACGAGGAGGGGAACTGGCTCATCGAGCAGCACGGCGTCGAGCCCGACGTCGAGGTGGACAACCTGCCTCACGCCACCTTCCTGGGCGAGGACCGCCAGCTCGAGACCGCCATCGACCACCTGCTCGCCCGGATCGAGGAGGACCCGCGGGAGATCCCGAAGCCGCCGCCCTACCCGAACCTCTCGTTCGAGTATCCGGCCGAGGGAGACGCCGGCTCGCCCCCTCGGTAGACGTACCGCGCCGGCAGGAAGTCCAACCGGTCCTGCCGCACCAGGTAGACCAGCCGGTGCTCCTGGGTGATCCGGCGGGACCGGCAGCCGCGAGGAGGGAACTCCAGGGGCTCCGGCTTGCTTGGGGCGCGGAACGGATCGTCGTGCCCGGCCTCGACCAGCCGCCCGGGCCGAGCGCGATCTCGAGACCCGCCGGAACGGGCGGCACGTGGCAAGATCCGCGAGCTGGGCACCACATGCGACCGTTTGACGAAACCGCCCTCGCCGCCTTCCGCGCGGGGCGCCACTCGACCCTCTACCGGCACCTCGGGTGCCACCCGGACGAGGGCGGCTGCTCCTTCGCGCTCTGGGCGCCGGGGGCGCGGGCGGTCGAGGTGGTGGGCGACGTCGCCCCCCGGGGCCGGCGGCTCGAGCGACGGCCGGGAGGCATCTGGCGCGGCCGCGTGCGGGGCGCCGTGGCGGGTCAGGGATACCGCTACGAGGTGACGACGGCCGGCGGCGGGGTGGAGCGGCGGGCCGACCCGTTCGCCGTCCGCTTCCGCGACCCGGCCCGCCCGGAGGCGATCGTCGCGGCGCCCCGGCGCAGGTGGCGCGACGGGGCCTGGATGAGGGGACGCGCCGAGCGCCAGCGGGCGGACCGCCCGATGAGCGTCTACGAGGTGCACCTGGGCTCCTGGCGGCGCGCCGGCGGTGGCGGCTTTCTCGACTACCGCCGAGCGGCCCGGGAGCTGGCGGAGCACGTCGTGGAGCTGGGGTTCACCCACGTCGAGCTGCTGCCCCTGGCCGAGCACCCGTTCTACGGCTCGTGGGGCTACCAGGCGACCGGCTACTTCGCGCCCACGGCACGGTACGGGACGCCCGAGGAGCTGATGGCCGCCGTCGAGATCCTGCACCGCGCCGGGATCGGGGTGATCCTGGACTGGGTGCCCAGCCACTTCGCCAACGACGAGCACGGCCTGGCGCGCTTCGGCGGTCGCTGCCTCTTCGAGCACCCCGACCCCCGCAAGGGCCACCACCCGGACTGGAACAGCCCCATCTTCAACCACGAGTCGGGCGAGGTCCGGAGCTTCCTCCTCTCCAGCGCCCGGTGGTGGCTCGAGACCTTCCACCTGGACGGGCTGCGCGTGGACGCCGTGGCGTCGATGCTCTACCTGGACTACTCGCGGGGCGAGGGCCAGTGGGAGCCCAACGAGCACGGCGGGCGGGAGAACCTGGCGGCTCTCGAGTTCCTCCGGTCGCTCAACGCCATGGTGCACGAGACGGTGCCCGGCGTCCTGGTCGTCGCGGAGGAGTCGACCGCGTGGCCCGGCGTCACCCGCCCGCACTACCTGGGGGGCCTGGGCTTCGACCTGAAGTGGGACATGGGCTGGATGAACGACACCCTGCGCTACCTGCGCCGCGATCCCGTCCACCGGCGCTACCACCACCAGGAGCTGACCTTCCGCATGCTCTACGCCCACTCGGAGAGGTTCCTCCTGGCGCTCTCCCACGACGAGGTGGTGCATCTGAAGGGCTCGCTGGCCGCCAAGATGCCGGGCGGCGGCCGGGAGAGGCTGGCCCAGCTCCGGCTTCTGCTGGGCTACATGTGGGCGCAGCCGGGCAAGAAGCTGCTCTTCATGGGCGGCGAGCTGGGGCAGTGGTCCGAGTGGCGCCACGACGGCGAGCTCGACTGGTCCCTGCTGGCCCACGCCCCGCACCGCGGGGTGAAGCGCTGGGTGGCCGACCTCAACCGGCTGCTCGTCGAGCGGCCCGCCCTCCACCGGCGCGACTTCGATCCGGAGGGCTTCGCCTGGGTCGATCCCGACGACGCCGACCGCAGCCTGCTGAGCTTCCTGCGCTTCGACGACGCCGGCCACCCCCTCCTCTTCGTGGCCAACTTCACGCCGCAGCACTGGCGCGGCGTCCCCTTCGGCGTCCCCGCCGGCGGCCGCTGGAAGACCCTCCTCGACAGCGACCACCGCCGCTACGGCGGCCGGGGGCACGGCCTGGGCCACCTGGTCGCCCGCCCGCGGCCCACCCACGGCCGCGAGCACACCCTGGACCTCGACGTCCCCCCGTACGCCGCGATCTTCGCCGCCCCCCTCCGGTAGCGCCTGGACCCGCGCCGGGCGCCCCACGACCGACGGCCGCGCCACCGCGGTGACCCTCTACCAGGGAGGGCTCGAGATACGCGGCGAGGGGGCGGAGTCGGCCAACCGGCGGGGGGCGGGAAGAGAACGAGGCGAAGAGAGACCGTTCGACCTCACGCCCAGGCGGGACGCCGGCGTGCGGTCACCTCAGACCCGCCACGCCCTCGACCAGCCGATCCACCTCCTGAGCCGTGGTGTAGACGGCACACCCCGCTCGAACCAGCCCCTCCTCCCCCAGCCCCAGCGCCTCGACCACGTTGGGCGCGTAGAAGTCGCCGTGGGAGACGAACACCGCCCGATCCGCCAGCCGGCGGGCCACCTCCGACGAGGCGACCCCCTCCACCACGAAGGCGAGGGTGGGGGTGCGGGGCTCCCCCGGCGGCGGCCC
>JAWWBN010000312.1:0-3110 GCA_033720955.1 Thermoanaerobaculia bacterium
AGGAGCTGGTCCACGCGGCGGGCGGCGCCGGAGCGTGAGGCGCCGCCACCCCACGGTGGCCCTGGCCACCTGCGCCACCCGTCCCGACTGGGAGGTGGACGACCGGCCCCTCGTCGCCGCCCTCGAGGCGATGGGCGCCCGCGTGCTGGAGCCGAATTGGGACGACCCCGGCTTTCGCTGGCGGCAGTGCGACGCCTGTCTCATCCGCACCACCTGGGACTACGAGAGCCGGCGCGACGAGTACGTGGCCTGGGCGCGTCGGGTGGCCGGCCAGATCCCCCTCTTCAACTCTCCCGAGGTGGTGGAGTGGAACACCGAGAAGGGCTATCTCCGAGACCTCGAACGACGCGGCGTGCCCATCATCCCCACCCTCTGGCTGCCGAGGGGAGCGAGCGTGGACCCGGCGGCGCTGCTGCGGGAGCGAGGTTGGTGGAGCGGCTTTCTCAAGCCCCTGGTGGGCCACTCGGCCCAGGCCACCCTCCCCTTCACCGCCGACGCGGAGGGGCTGGCCGCGGCGCGGGCGCACCTGGCGCGCCACCTCCCCGAACGGGCCATGATGCTGCAGCCGTACCTCGACCGGGTGGAGAGCGAGGGGGAGATCTCGGCGATCTTCGTGGACGGCGAGCTGACCCACGCGGTGCGCAAGGTGCCGGTGCCCGGCGACTACCGCGTCCAGGACGACTACGGCGCCACCGACCACCCGGTCACGCTGGCCCCCGCCGAGGCGGAGCTGGCGCGCTCCATCGTCGCCGCGGCCGAGGCCGACCTGCTCTACGCCCGCGTGGACCTGCTGCGCGACGAGGCCGGCGAGCTGCACCTGACCGAGCTCGAGCTGGTGGAGCCGTCGCTCTTCTTCCGTCACTCGGCGGCGGCCGCCGAGCGGCTGGCCGAGGCCCTGCTGACTCGCGTCACCCGGCGCTAGCCCGCCGCCTCCGTTTTGCCCTGCCCGACGAAGAAGAGGGCATGGAGGAACTCGTGCGCTCCGCCGCGCCCCCGGCCCTCTTCGAGCACCTGCGCGTCCTGCGGGGCGCCGACGACCACGGAAGTCCGCTCTGGGACACCGCGCTCGCCGATCTGGGGTCGCTGAAGGACCGGGCCCTGGAGGCGGCGGCCGAGGGGATCACCATCTCCGACTACTCGGCCCCCGACAACCCGATCATCTTCGCCAACAAGGGGTTCGAGCGTCTGACCGGGTACAGCCTCGAGGAGGTGCTGGGCCGCAACTGCCGCTTCCTCCAGGGCCCGGACACCGACACCGAAGCGGTGACCGCCCTCCGCGAGGCGGTGCGCAACGGCGGCTCCTGCAAGGTCGAGCTCAAGAACTACCGCAAGGACGGCTCCCCTTTCTGGAACGAGCTCTCCATCACCCCGATCCGCGACGATCTCGGGGAGGTCACCCACTTCATCGGCATCCAGACCGATACGACCGAGCGGCGCCGGTCGCAGGAGGAGCTGCTCCGCGCCCGCCGCGAGCTGGAGCGGGCCTACCGCCGGGTGTCGCGCAGCCTGGACGCCGCGGCCGTGGTGCAGCGCTCGCTGCTGCCCAGCCACGACCCGGAGGTCCCCGGGCTGGAGATCGCCTGGACCTTCGAGCCGTGCGAAGAGCTGGCCGGAGACGGGCTGGGCATCGTTCCCCTCGACGAGAAGCGGTACGGGATCTACCTGCTGGACGTCTCCGGCCACGGCGTGCCGGCGGCCCTGTTGGCCGTGTCGCTGAGCCGCATGCTCTCCTCCGTGCCCGGCCAGTCGGTGCTCTTCACCGGCGACGCCGGCGGCGAGACGCCGCGGATCGCCGCCCCCGCCGAGGTGGCCCACGCGCTGAACGAGCGGCTGCCCTTCGACCTCGACACCCGTCAGTACCTGACCCTCTTCTACGGCGTGCTGGACGTCGAGAGCCGGCGGCTGCGCTACGTCTCCGCCGGGCATCCGCCGGCGGTGCTGGCGCGCAGCGGAGCGGAGCCCCGGCTCCTCCCCGCCGAGGGTCTGCCCATCGGCCTGATCGACGAGGTGGAGCACGACGAGCACGAGGTGGAGCTGGCCGCCGGCGACCGGCTCTACCTCTACACCGACGGTCTGCTGGAGGCGGCCCGCCCCGACGACGCCGAGTTCGGGCCCCAGCGGCTGCTGGACCGCATCGCCCGCCTGCGGAGCGAGCCTCTGAAGCAGGGCGTCGAGGAGCTGCCGCGGGCGGCCCGCCGCTGGACCGGCCGGCCGAGCTTCGACGACGACGTCTCGGTGCTGGCCTTCGAGATCGCGGACTGAGCGCGGCTCAGCTCCGCGGCTGACCGGCGAGCTGTTGGATCCGGATCACCACGAACTCGGCCGGGTAGAGCGGCGCGATGCCGACGAGGACGTTGACCCGGCCGGCCTGGATGTCGGCCTGGGTCGTGGTCTCGGCGTCCACCTTGACGAAGAAGGCCTCCTGGGGCCTGGACGCCGGAAACGCGCCGGCGCGGAGGAGGCCTCGCAGGAACTCCGCCACCGTGCGGCGGATCCGCCCCCAGAGGGGCTCGCCGTTGGGCTCGAAGACCGCCCACCTGGTTCCCTCGTCGATGCTCTGCTCGATGAAGATCGCCAGGCGGCGGACGGCGACGTAGCGCCACTCGGAGCCGCTCGTCACGCTCCCCGCCAGGGTGCGGCCGCCCCAGATCACCGTGCCCAGGCCGGAGAGCTCGCGGATGGCGTTGATCGCCCGCGGATTGAGGACGCCGGAGTCGGCGTCGGTGAGGGGCAGCTCCACCCGGCTCCCGATCTTGGCGCTCATGCCGGCGGGGGCCCTCCACACCCCGGAGGCGGCGTCGGTCCTGGCGTAGACCCCGGCCACGGCTCCGGAGGGCGGCATCGTCCCTGCGTCCCCACCGCCGGGCCCCAGGAGTCGCGGGAAGTAGAGGGCGGCGTTGGGGCTGGCGACCCCCAGGGCGGCGACGCCGGCCAGGGCGTCGGCCGAGGTGCTCCAGGAGGGGTCGGGATCGACGATCAGGAAGGCGCGGTGGGCCTCGCACCAGGCGGCGGCCGCCTCCAGGGTCGGGCGGTCGAGAGCCGACCGGTCGTCGGGCGGCGCCAGGAAGACCAGGTTGGGAGACGCCTCCTCCAGCGCCGCCAGACCCCGC
>JAWWBN010000313.1:0-3104 GCA_033720955.1 Thermoanaerobaculia bacterium
CTGGCGCGCTGGGCGGCGGCCGCCGTGCTGGCGCTGAGCGTCGCCGGCGTCTCCTACCTGCTCCTGCCCTCCGGTCCGCCCCTGCCCTTCGGCGCCGTGGTCGAGGAGACCGGCGCCGGGCTCTACCACGCCGACACGCTGGCGCGGCTCGAGGGCGACGTCGAGATCGCGGTGGGCGAGACGATCCGCACCGCCCCGGGGCAGAGCTCGCTCCTGCGGCTGGCGGACGGCTCGCGGGTGGAGGTGCGGGGCCGCTCCGAGCTCGCGGTCGAGCGCGGCCGCCGTGGCGCCATCCTGCGGGTGGACCGAGGCGAGGTGATCGTCGAGGCGGCGCCGCAGGGACGCGGCCGGCTGTACGTCGCCACCGAGGAGTGTCTGGTGTCGGTGAAGGGCACCATCTTCGCCGTCAGCCACGGCACCCGCGGCTCCCGCGTGTCGGTCATCGAGGGCGAGGTGCAGGTGGACGCGGGGGGCGAGGAGCGGCTGCTGGGCGCCGGCGACCGCACCACCACGTGGGCGCGGCACGGCGACGCGGCGGTGGCGCCGCTCGGCGACGAGCTGGCGTGGAGCCGCAGCGTGGACCGCTACCTGGCCCTGCTGGACGAGGTCACCGAGCTGCGCCGCGCTCTGGAGCGGGATTTGCCGCGGCCCGGCCTGCGCTACTCCAGCCGGCTGCTGGACCTGGTGCCCGACGGGCTGGCGGTCTACGCCGCCTTCCCCAACCTGGCCGAGACCCTGGTGGAGGCCGACCGGATCGTCCAGGAGCGGATCGCCGAGAGCCCGATCCTGAGCGAGTGGTGGCAGAGCCAGATGGGCGCCGACGAGGCCCGCGCCGGGCTCGACCGGCTCTCGGAGACGCTGGCCGAGGCGGCCGGGTTCCTCGGCGACGAGATCGTGGTCAGCGCCACTCTCGACGCCGGCGGCGACCTCTCGCCGCTCCTCCTGGCCGAGCTCACCGACCCCGCGGGGATGCGCCTCTTCCTGGAGCGTCAGGCCGCCGAGCACGGCGCCGGCGAGGAGATCGCGCTCCTGGGCCCGGGCGACGATCCGGCAGCCGCTCCGGCGGGGCGGCCCACTGTCTGGATCGGCCAGGCGACCCTGGTGGCCTCGCCCGATCCCGCGGCGATCGCCGCGGCGGTGTCGCGTCTGTCGGGTGGCGTCGGTCCCGCCCCCTCCGGGGGCCTCAAGCCGCATCTCGCCCTGGCCTACCGCGAGGGGGCGGAGATCCTGATCGCGGCCGACATCGCCCAGGTGGGGCGGATGGCCGCCGGGGCCGACGCCGCCGAAGGCGACCCCGCCTGGACGGCCAGCGGCCTGGCCTCGGCACGGCACCTGATCCTGCAGCAGAGGCGGATCGGCGAGAGCACCCTGAACGACGCCGTGCTGGCGTTCGACGGACCCCGGCGGGGGGTCGCGAGCTGGCTCGCGGAGCCGGCGCCGCTGGGCTCGCTGGCCTACATCTCCCCCGACGCCAAGCTGGCGGCGGCGGTGGTGCTGCGCGAGCCGGTGGCCATCTTCGACGAGATGCTGGCCCTCTCGGTCGGCGAGTCGGGGGTCGATCCCGCCGCCAAGCTCGCCGAGGTGGAGGCCGAGATGGGAATGAGCCCGCGCGACGACCTGGCCGCCGCCCTGGGCGGCGAGCTGGCCTTCGCCCTCGACGGCCCGGTGGTGCCCGAGCCCGCCTGGAAGGCGATCGTGGAGGTCTACGACCCGGGCAAGCTGGTCTACTCGCTCGAGCGGCTGGTGGCGGCGTCCAACGACGCGCGGCGCGCCGGCGGCGAGCCGGAGTGGGCGTGGACCGTGGAGGAGGTGGGGGGACGGACCTACTACGGCATCGAGGCCGAGCGGCCGATCCGCATGACCTTCGACGGCTCCTACCTTCTGGTGGCGCCCAACCGGGCGCTGCTCGACCGCGCCCTGCGCTACCGCCAGTCGGGCTACTCGCTGGAGAGCTCGGCGCGCTTCAGCCGGCTGCTGCCCGGCGACGGGCGGGGCGACTTCTCGGCGATCCTCTACCAGGATGCGCTGTCGCTGCTCGAGCCCCTCTCCGGCCTGCTCTCCGAGCGCGAGCTCACCGACGAGCAGCGGCAGGCGATCGAGGCGCTGCGCGGACAGCAGGAGCCCACCCTGGCCTACGCCTACGGCGAGCGGAGCCGCATCGTCTTCGCCGCCCGCGGCGCCACCGACCTGCTGACGTCGGGCCTGCCCGGTATGCTGGGGCTCGGGATCCAGGCCCCGGCGCCGCCGGCGGGCGACGCCGGCTAGGCGAAACCCGCCGGGAGCCGAGGGCGTAGGGAACGGCATGCCGACCGCTCGACTGCCTCGGATCGAGTTCGAGGGTCTGACCGTGCGCTTCGGCCGGGTGGAGGCGCTGGCCGGGCTCACGGCCTCCATCGAGGCGCGGGCGATCGGCCTGCTGGGGCCCAACGGCTCCGGCAAGACGACCCTCATCCACACCCTGATGGGGTTCCATCGGCCGACCGCCGGCTGGGCGAAGATCGACGGCCTCGACGTCCTGCGCGACGCGCGCCGGACCCGCGCCTTCATCGGCTACATGCCGGAGCGCGACAGCTTCATCGAGCGGATGAGCGCGGTGCGCTTCGTGCGCATGCTGGCCGAGCTCTCGGGGCTGCCCCCCAAGGCGGCGCTGGAGCGCGCCCACGAGGCCCTCTACTCGGTGGGGCTGGGGGAGGCCCGGTACCGCAACCTCGAGACCTACTCGCTGGGGATGAAACAGCGGGCCAAGCTCGCGCAGGCGCTGGCGCACGGCCCGCGCCTCCTCTTCCTGGACGAGCCCACCAACGGACTCGACCCGCCCGGCCGGGAGCGGATGCTCGCCCTGATCCGGCAGATCCGCGACACGGGCACGGTGCAGATCGTCCTCTCGTCGCACCTCCTCCGCGACGTGGAGGAGTGCTGCGACGAGGTGCTCATCCTCAAGGAGGGGCGGCTGGCCTACCAGTGCAACCTGGAGGAGGAGCGGCGCGCGAACCGCAAGTTCCTCGAGCTGCGGGTGGCTGGGGACGCCGAGCGCTACCTGGAGCGGATCGCCGGGCTGGGCTGCGAGACGGCGGTCGACGGCCGTCAGACGATCCGCCTGGTCA
>JAWWBN010000314.1:0-3104 GCA_033720955.1 Thermoanaerobaculia bacterium
CGCGGCGGTTCTGCGCCAGTCCGCCGGGGCCGAGGTCGTGGGCCGCAGCACCTTCGGCCACGCCGGCCGGCAGGTGCTGTTGAGCCTCTCCAGCGGATCCCAGGTCTACATGACGGACGCCTTCTACACCGGGCCCGACGGGGTGACCCTGAGCGAGGGGATCGAGCCGTCGGTCGCCGTCACCGAGGCGGTCCGCTCCTTCGCCGACGCCGAGGTGCCGCTGGAGGACCTGACCCTCGAGCGGGCCCTCGAGCTGATCCGCGACAGGCCCGAGCTCGACCGGGCCGCCTGACCGGCCCTCCCTCCCGACGTTCCCATGCCGCGTCGCCGCCTCTCCCGCGAGCGCCAGATTGCCATCGTGGCGCTGGTGGCGGTGGCGGCCTTCGCCGCCGGCTACCTCGTCGGCCGCTGGCGCTCGACGCCGGCGGAGGCGCCGGCCACCGCCACGGCGCCGCCGGCCCGCCCGGGGGAGCCGCGCACGCCCGCCGACGCCGAGTTCGAGCTACCGCCTTCCGAGGCGCCCGCACCGTCGGTCGCGGCTCCGGCCCCGTCGCCGCCCCCCGCCCCGGCGGCGGGCGCGCGGGTGGCGCTGGTGATCGACGACGTGGGCCGGCGGGTGGAGGACGTCACGGAGCTCGAGGCGCTGAAGGTGCCGTTGAGCTACGGCGTGCTGCCCTTCGAGTCGCGCACCAGCGCGGTGATCGCCGAGCTCGAGCGTCACGGCGCGGAGTACCTGTGCCACCTGCCGATGGAGGCCCGCAACGGCGCCGACCCGGGCCCCGGCGCCCTCACGCGGGGCATGAGCGCGGCCGAGCTGGATCGAGCCACCCGCTGGGCCCTGGACGCGGTGCGCGGGGCGAGCGGGGTCAACAACCACATGGGCTCGGCGGTGATGGCCGACGCGGACGCGCTCGAGCCGGTCCTCAAGGTGCTGGCCGAGCGGGAGCTCTTCTTCCTGGACTCCCGCACCAGCCCCGACACCGTCGGCTACGCCAAGGCGCGCGAGCTGGGGATCCCGGCCGCCGAGCGCAAAGTCTTCCTGGATCCGGAGAGCGGCGCGGCCACCGTGCGCGAGCAGTTCCGCCGCCTGCTCGAGATCTCGCGCCGCGAGGGCTCGGCCATCGCCATCGGCCACCCCCACCAGACGACCATCGCGGTCCTGCGCGAGGAGGTGCCGCGGGCGCTCGAAGCCGGCTACGAGTTCGTGCCCGTCAGCTTCCTGGTGGATCGGGGCGGGGACGCCCTGCGCTAGCAGCCGTCTTGACGCGCTCCCAGGCGGCCTCCATCTGCTCCGGGGTGGCGGCGGCCAGGTCGATGCCGTCGCGCATCAGCTCCTCCTCCAGCCGCCGGAAGCGGTGGCGGAACTTGGCGTTGGCCGCCGCCAGGGCGCTCTCGGGGTCGATCCCCAGCTTGCGCGCCAGGTTGGCGGCGGTGAAGAGGAGGTCGCCGACCTCCTCGCGCACCCGGTCCGTGGGCGGGGCGTCGCCCTCCAGCAGCTCGCGCAGCTCGTCCCCCTCCTCGACCAGCTTGTCGAGGACCGCCGGCGGGTCCGGCCAGTCGAAGCCCACCCCGGCCGCCTTCTGGGTGATCCGGTAGGCGCTCACCAGGGCGGGGAGGGTCGCGGGCACCCCCGACAGCAGCGAGTCACCCCGCGCCCGCCGTCGCGCCTTGCGCTCCTCCCAGGCGCGGCGGACCTCCTCGGCGCTGTCGAGCCGGTCGCCCGCGAATACGTGGGGGTGCCGCGAGACGATCTTGGCCTCGGCGCCGGCCAGCACCGACTCCAGGGTGAAGGCCTGCTTCTCCTCCGCGAGACGGGCGACGAAGGCGACGAGAAAGGCCAGGTCGCCGAGCTCCTCCGCCAGCTCCGGCCCGGCGCCGCTGTCGATCGCCGCGGCCACCTCGTGCGCCTCCTCCAGCAGATAGGCGCGCAGATCGTTCAGGGTCTGCTCCCGATCCCACGGGCATCCGTCGGGCTGGCGCAGCCGCGCCACCAGGTCGGCGAGCCGCCGCAGGCTTCCGGGTCCCTCTTTCACGGTGGCAAGGCTATCCGACCGCACGGGGAGCGCGGGGCGCTAGAATCGGGCGGCATCGAAGGAGGCACCGAGCGCCGTGAGCGAAAGAGACATCAAGGTCACCGACAAGAGGATGTTCACCCCGGACGGACGGCTGCGGGAGGACTACGAGCACCTGGAGAGGGAGGAGGGGACGGCGCCGGCGCCGACGCCGTCGGCCGAGGAGACGCCGGCCGAGAAGAGTCCCGAGGCGCCGCCGCCGCCCCGCGAGGCCGCGCCGCCGCAGCCGGAGGCCCCGCCGCCGCTCGAGATTCCCAGCACTCCGGATGAGCTCGGCGCGCCGGGCTTCCTCGATCTGCTCGCGGTGCTGGCGGAGCCGGTGCCCCTCTACCTGGGCGATGCCCGTCTGCCCGACGGCCGCTCGCTCGAGGATCTGCGCGCCGCCCGCTTTCACATCGACCTCCTCGACGTCCTGACCCGGAAGACGGCCGGCAACCTGACGGCGGAGGAGGCCCAGGTCCTCGAGCAGACGCTCTACCAGCTCCGCATGAGGTACGTCCAGAAACGAGGCTGAGAGCGGCCGTGCTCCCTCACCGAGTCCGAACCGCCCTCCGGCTGGCTCTCGTGCTGGCTCTGCTGGCCGTCGGCGGAGCCGGGGGCCAGACCGAAGCGCCCGAGACCGCAGCGGAGACCCAGCTTCTGCGTCTGCGCGCCCCGGCCCGCAGCCTCCTGTCACGGCTTCAGGTCGGCTGGATCGCCTGGCTGTCGGCGATCAACGAAGACGACGCCGAGGAGGCGCGGGCCGCGGTGGACCGGATCCAGGCGCACGCCGCCCAGGTGGACATGCCCTATCTGCCCGAGCTGAGCCTGGCGGCCTCCCTCCGGGCGGTGGAGGCGGTGCGGGCGGGCCAGCTCGACCGCGCCCGCCTGGCGCTCGAAGGCGCCGAGGCCCTGGACCCCGGCGAAGGCCAGGAGGCTGAAGAGAAGCACGGCGTGGGCCCAAGAAGCCGTGGAGAGCAGCGCGATCCCCCTCAGATCGGGGTCGAGGAAGGTGCGCAGGTGGCCCCGGCCCGCCTGCGCCGCCCACCGCAG
>JAWWBN010000315.1:0-2972 GCA_033720955.1 Thermoanaerobaculia bacterium
GCGCGAGGGGGGCCGGGCCGCCATTGCCGGGGCGATCCGTCAGGCACTGAGCGAGGCCGAAGTGGCCCCCGGCGAGCTGGTGGCGGTGAGCGCCTCGGCCAACGGCGGCCGAGACGACGTGCTGGAAGGCGAGGCCCTGGTGGAGGTCCTGGGCCGCGGCCGGCCGCCGGCCACCGCGGTCAAGGCGGGTCTGGGGGAGAGCCTGGGGGCGGCGGGCGCCTTCCAGACCGCGCTCCTCGTGGAGGCCCTGAGGGCGGGAGAGCTGCCCGGGATCGCCGGTCTGGAGTGGCCCGAGATGGGGGCTCCGGAGCTGGCGGCGGGGCCCCGGCCGGTGTCCGAGGGTCCGGCCCTGGTGAGCGCCGTGGGATTCCGTGGCAAGGCGGCGGCCCTGGTGGTGGCGCCGGTGGAGCGGGCGTCGTGAGCGGCGTCGACGGAGGCCGGGGCCCCCGGCGGGGGGGCCAGCGGGCGGACGTGGTGATCCTGGGGGCCGGCCTGGCCGGCCTCACCCTCGCCCGCCAGCTTCTCCTGGAGACGGACGCCACGGTGGTCGCCCTCGAGCGGCGGCCGGAGGTGCCCGGGCCGCGTCAGAAGGTGGGGGAGTCCACGGTCCAGCTCGCCGGTTACTACCTCTCCAAGGTGCTGGATCTGGAGGAGCACCTGCTGACCCGGCACTTCATGAAGTACAACCTGCGCTTCTACTGGCCGGGCGCGGGGGGACCGGGCACTGCCTACGAGGAGTACTCGCAGTCGTACATCCGCGAGATCTCCAACGTGGCGAGCTACCAGCTCGACCGCAACGCCTTCGAGCGCGAGCTGGTGAGGGTGAACGGCGAGAGCCCTCGCTTCGAGCTCGTGCCGTCGGTGCGCGGGATCGACGTCGAGCTGGGCGGCGACGGCGACCACACGGTGCGCTACCGCGCCGGCGGAGAGGAGCGGGTGGTGCGGGCGCGCTGGGTGGTCGACGCCACCGGGCGGGTGGGGCACCTGGCGCGGCGGCTGTCTCTGCGCCGGCCCCACAAGATCCGCCACGGCGCCTTCTTCTGGTGGGTGGACGGGCTGGTGGACATCGAGCGTCTCACCGGCCGCTCCCGCACCGAGAGCCGCCGCTGCCCGGGCCGCCGCGAGCTCGGGCATCTGCCCGTCTGGCTGGCCACGAATCACTTCGTCACGGAGGGGGCGTGGTTCTGGGTGATCCCCCTCCACGGGAAGACGAGCCTGGGGATCGTCTACGACCGCGAGACGGTGCCGCAGGAGGAGGTCTTCTCGGTGGAGAAGGCGACGCGGTGGGTCTGCGAGCGGTTCCCCCTCTTCGCCCGCGACCTGCCGCATCGCCGGGTGCTCGACCGCGGTGGATTCAAGGACTTCTCGCTGGACAGCACCCGCACCATCAGCGCCGAGCGGTGGGCCACCACCGGCGAGGCGGGCCGGTTCTCCGATCCGCTCTACAGCCCGGGCAGCGACCTGATCGCCGTCTACAACACCGTCATCGTGGACGCGATCAAGACCGGCGACCGCGACGAGCTGGCGTCCAAGTGCGCCGCCTACGAGCAGCTCATGCGGGTCGTCTTCGCCGCCTACGAGCCCTCCTACGCGGTGAGCTACGACGCCCTGGGCGACCAGGAGACCTTCTCGCTCAAGTACGTCTGGGAGCTGGCGGTCTACTTCGCCTTCTACGTCTTTCCCTTCCTGAACGACCTGCTCACGGAGCGCCGCTTCCTGCCCGCCTACCTGCGCGCCTTCGCACGGCTGGGGCGGCTCAACCTGTCGATCCAGCGGCTGCTCTCCGGCTACTTCCAGTGGAAGAAACGGCGCGGCACGGCGGGCGCGCCGGCCGAGCGCCGTCTCTTCGACTTCGCGTCGGTGGGACCGCTCGCCAAGGCGCGCGAGACCTTCTACGAGGTCGGCGGGGACGTCGGCGAGGCGCGGCGGGTGATCGCCGAGCAGCTCGACAACCTGGAAGAGCTGGCCCGCTACGTCGCCGCGTGGGTGGCTTCGGCGGTCCTCGAGGACCCGGCGCTGGTCACCGACCGGCGGTTCGTCGAGGCGCTCGATCCGGAGAGCCTCCAGTTCGACCCGGAGGAGCTCCGTCGTCTGCGCGACGAGATCGGTGCGGCCGGAGGCTCCGGCGAGGCGTATCCGTGGCGCTTCGACCCCCTGGCGCTCGAGCCGCTCCGCCCGACCCCATCCGCCGCGCCGCCGGCCGCCGAACCACCCGCCGTCCCCGCGACCCTGGGAGAGCACCCATGACCGTCGCCACCGCCCCGTCCGAGCGCACGATCCGACCCGCCCGGTGGCTCGAGCGGGCGTTCGAGATCGAGCCCCACGAAGAGTCGTACCGCGTCGCCGCCGTGGAGGGGGAGCTGCCGGGATTCCTGCGCGGCACCTACTACCTCAACGGGCCGGCGCTCTTCTACCGCGCCGGGCGGTCGCTCGAGCACTGGCTGGACGGCGACGGCATGGTCCGGGCGCTGACCTTCGACGGCGCAGCCCCCCGCTACCGCAGCCGCTTCGTCCGCAGTCGCAAGTTCCGCGCCGAGGAGGAGGCCGGTCGCTTTCTCTACCGGGCCTTCGGGACCGCCTTCGCCGGCGACCGCCTGGAGCGCGGCATCGGCCTCGCCTCGCCGGTCAACGTGAGCGTCTACCCGTGGGCGGGCCGTCTGTTGGCCTTCGGGGAGCAGGGCCTGCCCTGGGAGCTCGACCCGGAGACGCTCGACACCGTCGGGGAGCACACCTTCGGCGGCCGCCTCAACGCCGTGTCGCCCTTCGCCGCGCATCCCGCTTTCGACAAGAAGAGCGGGGAGATGTACAACTTCGGCGTCTCCTTCTCGGACTCCCGACCGACCCTCAGCCTCTACCGCTTCGACCCGACGGGAGAGCTGGTCTACCGCCGCCGGCTGCCGATGGAGCGGCCGGTCTCGGTGCACGACTTCGCGCTCGGCGGCCGTTGGGCGGTCTTTCATCTGAGCCCCTAC
>JAWWBN010000316.1:0-2961 GCA_033720955.1 Thermoanaerobaculia bacterium
CGCGCAGCCGCTCCACCTCCGCGAGCTGCCGGCCCAGGGCGCGGAGGTTGGCCTGCACCCGGCCCTGGAGGTCGCTCCCCGGCTCGGCCGCGAGGGCGGCGGTGGTGAAGCGGCGGCGCGCCTGGCTCCACAGGTCGTGGGTGCGCTCCAGGTCGCAGTTGGCGGGATCGCGCTCCGCCGCGCCCCAGCGGTAGAGGGCGATGCCGTCGTTGTAGTGCGCCTCCGCCAGCTCGGGCACCAGCTCCAGCGCCTGCTGGTAGAGCTCGTGGGCGGCGGAGTAGTCGCCGGCCAGGGTCACCGAGCGCGCCAGGTTGTAGGTGGGGATCTGCGCCTCGACCCCGAAGCCGATGGCGCGCTGGTAGTGGGGACGGGCGGCGTCGTGCCGGCCGACGAGATCCAGGACGATGCCCCGCTCGTTCTCGCGGTGGGCGAGCCCGGCGTCGTCGGCGGCGCAGCTCCCCAGGACCAGGGCCAGCAGGAGGGCCGCGGGCGCCGCGCCCCCGGCCGACCGTGACGGCGGTCCTGCGATCCGGTCGAGGTCGAACCGCGGGGGCCCCGCCGGCGCCCGCCGTCCGGCCCACAGGGCGTCGGCGACAAAGAGAACCAGGAAGAGGGCGAGCGGCAACCACCCCACCGGGCGGCGCAGCCGGTCGTCGCGCGGCCCGCGCCCGCGGCCGGGGACGTAGCCGCGCACCGCCTCGGCGACGGCCGCGATGGTGTTGCCGTCGGCGACCTCGAAGTGGCCCCCGGTCCGACGCGCCATCCGCGCCAGGTGCTCGTCCACCCTCTTCGTCAGGAAGCGCCGCAGGACCCTCGGCTCCTCGGCCTTGGCCACCACGTCGCGGAAGTCGAGGATCTTGCGCCGCTGGCCCTCCTCGCTGCCGATGGCGACCGCGTGGAGGGGGATCCCCTGCCGCGCCAGCGCCGTCAGGGGCTCGTCGACCTCCTCGACGACCGTCGTCTCCCCGTCGCTCAGCAGGACCACCTGGAGGTCCGCCCGGGCGGGGTCGATGAAGTGCGAGACGGCGTCGAGAGCGGCGCCGAAGCTGGAGCCGGAGCCGCGGTAGAAGGTGTGACCCTCCAGGGTGTCCACCGCCTCCGCCAGCAGTGCGCGGTCGCGGATCATGGGCAGGTGGATGGCGGCGCTGCCGCTGAAGGTGACCAGGGCGAAGCGATGGCCCTCGAGCTCCTCGGCCAGCCCGGAGGCGATCCACCGCGCCACCTCCAGCCGCGACTTCAGGGGCTCGGAGTCGGCGCCGGTCAGGGTCACGTCGCCGGCGTACATGCTGGCGGAGGCGTCGATCACCAGCAGCACCGACCCGGGGCCACGGGCCGCCGCCCCGCCGGGCAGGGCGGGGCCCGCCGCCGCCAGCAGCAGCAGGGCGCCGGCGAGCGTCACCAGCCCCAGGTGGACGAGCAGGGAGCGGCGGCGGTGGCCGGTGAAGCGGCGCCGGTGGCGGGGCGCGACCCGCCGCTCCACCCAGGCCAGGGCGCGCGTCTGCAGCCGGCCGAAGACCAGGCAGAAGAGGGCCCACGGCACCAGCAGCCAGAGCGCCTGGGGATGGTCGAAGACGATCACCGGAACGGCCTCCGCAGCAGCACGCCGCCCATCACCAGGGTGACGGCGAAGAGACCCCAGGCGGCGAGCGACGCCGCCGGCTCCACGGGCCGTCGCACGGCCATCCGGCGGACCTCGAGGGGCGCGCTCTCCAGACGCGACAGCTCGCCGAACACGCGCTCGAGAGCGTCGGCGTCCACGGCCCGGTACGAGCGACCCCCGGCCGCGGCGGCGATCCGCCGCAGCTCGGCGTCGTCGAGCTTCGTCAGGTACGGGTCGTCGTCGGTGCCGACCCGGCGGCCCTCGAAGAAGACCTCCACCGGCTCCTCGCCGCCGATGCCGATGGCGTAGAGGCGGATGTCGAGCTCGCGCAGGTACCGCGCCCCCAGGGTCGGCTCGGAGCCGGCGTTGCTCTGCCCGTCGGTGATCAGCACCACGGCCTGGCCCCGCCCCGGCAGCCGCCGCGTCTTGAGGTGCTCGGCGGCCACCAGGAGGGCGTCGCCGAGAGCCGTGCCGCCGCTCTTGGTCTGGTCGAGGGTGTGCACCGTCACCCCGTCCAGGAGCTGCCGCAGCACCTGGTGGTCGGTGGTGAGCGGGGTCTGGACGAAGCTGTCCTTGGCGAAGATGACGATGCCGACGCGGTGCCCGCCGGCGCGGATCACGAAGTCGTGGGCCAGACGTCTCAGGGCCTCCAGCCGATCGGGGGGAAAGTCGGTGGCCAGCATGCTGAGCGACACGTCGAGCGCCAGCACCACGTCGATCCCGGGGTCGTCGATCAGCTCCACCTCGCTCTCCCGGTAGGGGCCGGCCAGCGCCGCGACCACGGCCGCGAGCAGCAGGCACTCCACCGGAATCGAGACCGCCTGCGCCCAGCGCCGCCAGCCGCGCGGGGGCCGGTACTGGAGGGGCGGGTAGGGCACCGTGCGGCGGCGCTCGGCGCGCCAGCGCAGGAGCCCCCAGAGCGGCAGCAGGGCGAGACCGAACAGGACCTCCGGACGGGCGAAGGCCACGGCGTCGGTCACGACGCCCTCCCCCATCCCTCGGCCTTGGCCACCTCCACCGCCCGCCGGCAGATCCGGCTCAGGTCGATCGGCAGGGGCGCCCGGCGGCCGAACTGCAGATCGGCCAGACGGCCGAACAGCGTCCGGACGCGCTTGTCGCCGCTCTTGCGCGACAGCTCCCAGGTGCTCGCGGTCGAGAGGTCGCGCCCCCGCGACCGCCCCGCGTGGTCGCGCAGCAGGCGGGAGAGCTCGTGGCAGCCGCGGCGCGGGTCGTCCCTGTAGCCCGACCCGATCTCGCCGATGGCCGCGAGGAGGCCGCCCGCCGGGGCCCCGGGGGGCGGGGGGGGGGTGGGGCGGGGCGCCCCCCCCCGCCCGCGGCCCCCCCCGACCCCGCCGGGGGGC
>JAWWBN010000317.1:0-2960 GCA_033720955.1 Thermoanaerobaculia bacterium
AGCCCTTCCAGGAGTTCGTGCGCGACATGGCCCGCACGGGGGGCTTTCTGGTGCGCGTGGGCGAGGAGATCCCGCTGCTCTCCACCTGGCGGGTGCGGCTCGCCGCTCCGGGAGGCGGCTTCGAGCTGGAGGCGGAGGCCGTCCGCCGCTTCGACGCGGTGAGCGGCGAGGTCGGCGTCGGCTTCGCCCTCACCGGCTGGGGACCGGAGAGGGCGGAGGCGCTGGAGCGGGCCGTCGCCGGCGACGGCGCCGGGCAGCCGGTCCCGGACGAGAGCGCCGCCGGGGAGCCCGAGGCGCCGGAGGGGGAGATGATGGGCAGCTCGCCGGCCCACCGGATCCGGGAGCTCGACCCCAACCGGCGCGGCATCCTGGCGACCCGGGCGGGCCGCGCCGAGCGCCAGATCCTGCTGCGCGACACCTCGCCCCAGGTGCTGCAGTCGCTGCTGGCCAACCCGCGTCTGGAGGCCAAGGAGGTCCTCGCCCTGGTCCAGTCCACGCGCGTCACCGCCGGCATCCTGCAGCGGGTCGCCGGCGACGCCCGGTGGGGCAAGAACCAGGAGATCGTCACCGCGGTGACGCGCAACCCGAAGACGCCCCTGCCGATGGCGGTCCGCCTGGTGGAGAAGCTGAGGACGGCCGACCTGCGGCGGATGGCCAAGATGGCGGGCGGCCTGCGCGAGAGCCTCCGCCGGGCGGCGCTCCGCGAGTACCTCAAGCGCACCGAGGGACGCTAGGAGCTCGGCACGCCGGCGGCGTGGAGCGCCGCGACGACCTCCGCCAGCCGCCGCCCCAGGCCCTCGATCCGCTCTCCCTCCTCCTCGTCGGCCAGCTCGTCGTCGTCGGTGAAGGCGCTCGCCGCCCGGCTCACCGCGCGCTGCTGGGGGAGCACGAGGACGGAAAGATTGCCCAGGATGGCGCGCAGGTGAACCAGGCCCCGCAGCCCACCCAGCGCGCCGGGCGATGCGGCCATCAGCGCCGCCGTCTTGCCGGCGAAGGCCGCCAGCCGCGGCTCGCCCTCCTCGCGCCGGGACGCCCAGTCGATGGCGTTCTTGAGCACCCCGGTGACCGACGAGTTGTACTCGGGCGAGGAGATCAGGAGGCCGTCGCTCTCCACCATCAGGCGCTTGAACCGCGCGGCGGGCTCGGGCATGCCCGAGCGGGCCTCGAGATCGGCGTCGAAGAGCGGCATGGGAAAGTCGGCCAGGTCTGCGACCGTCACCCTCGCGCCCGCCTGGCGGGCGCCCCGAGCGGCGATCCTGACCAGCCGCTTGTTGTACGAGCCGTTGCGGGTGCTGCCGGCGAAGGCCAGGATCCGCGGTTCGCGGTCGGAGGAGTCGGAGCCCATGACCGCCGCATGGTACCCGACCGCGCCCCGCCGCTGGGCTAGAATCTCGCGGTGCCGCGGACCAAGGCGACGCAGGAGGAGCGCCGGGAGCAGATCCTCGAGGCCGCCTTCCGGGTGGCGGCCCGGGACCGCCTGGACGGCCTGACCGTGCGCCGGGTGGCGCGGGAGGCGGGGCTCTCGAGCGGTCTCGTCTTCTTCTACTTCAAGACGAAGGAGGCGCTGCTGCTGGCGCTGCTTGACTGGCTGCTCGAGCGCACCATCGTCCGCCGCACGGGGACCCGGGTGCTCTCTCTGCCCAGCGCCCGGGAGCGCTATGTCGAGCGGCTCCGGGAGGCGATCGAGGGTGTGGTGCGGGAGCGCGTCCAGGTGGAGCTCTTCTTCGACTACTGGGTCATGGGCACCCGGCACCCGGAGGTGAGGGCCAAGATCCGGCACGCCCTCGACCAGTTCCGCGAGGTCTTCCGGCCGTTGGCCGAGGACCTGCTGCGCGAGGAGCCGCACATCGTCGCCGCGGGCACCCCCGAGGGCCTGGCGGCGGTGGCCGTGTCGGTCGTCGAGGGCTGCACCATCCAGGCGATCATGGACCCCGAGGGGTTCGACGTAGAGCGTTTCATGAGGTCGCTGGGCAGCCTGCTCGCGGCCGAGCCGGCCACCGTCTGAGGAGGGGGCATGTACGAGGACTCGAGGGTCGCCGTGATCGGAGCGGGCAAGATGGGCGCCACCCTGGTCCACGCGCTGCGCGGCGGCGGCCTGCCGGGCGACCGGATCGTGGCGACCGGCCGCAGCCAGGCCCGCCTGGAGGAGCTCGCCGCCGCCGAGGGGGTGCGCACCTCCACCGACAACCGCGAGGCGGTGGCGGGCGCGAGCCTGGTGCTGCTCTGCGTCAAGCCGCAGGGGGTGGCCGAGCTGCTGGCCGAGATCGGACCGGTCCTGGGCGGCGAGAGGCTGCTGGTGTCGATCGCCGCCGGGGTCACCACCGACTACCTGGAGCGCCGGCTGCCCGAGGGCGCGGTGGTGGTGCGGGCCATGCCCAACACGCCGAGCCTGATTGGCGCCGGCATGACGGCCCTCTGCGGCGGTCGCGCGGCGCGGCCGGAGCACCTGGAGGTCACCCGCGAGATCTTCGCGGAGATGGGTCGGGTAGTGGTGCTCGAGGAGCGGTACTTCGACGCCGTCACCGGCCTCTCGGCGTCGGGCCCCGCCTTCGCCTACATCATCATCGAGTCGCTGGCCGAGGGCGGGGTGAAGGTGGGCCTGCCGCGCTCGGTGGCCACGGAGCTCGCCGCCCAGGCCTGTCTGGGGGCCGCCCGGATGGTGCTGGAGACGGGCAACCCGCCGGCGCTGCTGAAGGACGACGTCACCACCCCGGCCGGCTGCACCATGGACGGCATCCTGACGCTGGAGGAGGGCGGTCTGCGGGTGACCCTGATCAAGGCGGTCGTCGAGGCCACCCGCCGCGCCGGCGAGCTGGTCGAGGAGTAGCGGACCCGGCCAGCCGCAGGGCGCGTCTGCGCGCCAGGACGCGGCTCGAAGCGGCTCGCGGCGGCGGCCCGCGAGCACGCCGAGGCACCCGGCGGGGGTGGATGCCGCACACACACCCCCACCGGTCCCCCCC
>JAWWBN010000318.1:0-2867 GCA_033720955.1 Thermoanaerobaculia bacterium
AGTGAGGAAGGCGGCCCTCTCCTCCTCGGTCAGGAGCGGCTCGACCTCCTCGAGCCAGGCCGCCGCGGTGGGGACGGCCTCCGGCGGGGCGCCCGCCGCCCCTCCCGCCAGCAGGAGCGGGATCGCGAGCTGGGCGGCTCGTGTGCGGGCGGGCAGCATCGCCATGGCGGAGACCGGGGGGCGCGCCTCGTGGCGCTGCCCAAGGGTACCGCTTCGCGGGGATCGGGTGGGTGGCGAGCGGCACGGAATTCGCACGCCCGAAGGGCCTCCGGGAGAACCCCGCCGGATGACGAGACGCCCCCTCTTACCGCTCCTGCTCCCCCTGCTGCTCGCCGCCGCCCTCCCGGCGGCCGCGGCCGACCAGGACCGGCCCAGTCGCAGGGAGCTGAAGCAGGCCGAGGAGGAGCTGCCCGAGCGCTATCGGGTCTTTCTTCTCGAGACCGGGCTGCTGATGAGCGAGGAGGAGCGGATCTCCTTTCTCTCGCTCGACAAGGACTACCAGCGCGACGCCTTCATCGAGCGCTTCTGGCGCGCCCGCGACCCCTACCCCGAGACGCCGCGCAACGAGTTCCGCGAGCGGTGGCAGGTGCGGGTGGAGGAGGTGCGGGCGACCATCGGCGACTTCACCGACGAGCGCGCCGAGGTCCTGCTGTTGAACGGGATTCCCGACGCCCGGATCGTCATCGACTGCGCCGAGCTGTGGCCGGCCGAGGTCTTCTACTACGCCCGTGCCGAGAACGTCGGGCACGAGGTGGTGCTGCTCTTCTACCAGGTCGGCGGGATGGGCCGGTACCGCATCTGGTATCCCACGGACAACTACCGCCAGCTCCTGCGCTTTCCCTCGCCCCCGCTGGGCACCGAGTCGGTGATCCAGCAGCTCACCGGCACCTGCGGCATCGAGGAGGGCGACGCGCTGGTGGCGGCGCTCAGCCTGGCGCGCAGCATGGGGGTGCTGGGGCTGCAGTCGATCGTGGCCAAGATGGTGGAGCGGCCCCAGCCGCCGTCGGGGGAGTGGGTGGCCACCTTCAACGCCTATACCACCGACCTCCCCGAGGGGGCCGCCTCCTTCGACGCCGAGCTCGCCTTCGACTTCCCCGGCCGGCGCAAGAGCCGCACCGTGGTGCAGGGCATCCTCTCCGTGGACACGGAGAGCGTCGGCCGCGCCACCCTGGCCGGGCACGAGTCGTACAACTTCCAGCTCACGGGCGAGGTGCTGGCCGACGGCCGGCTCTTCGACAGCTTCCGCTACAACTACAACATCCCCTCCGCCCGGGTGCCGGGCGCCACCCTGCCGCTGGTCTTCGACCGCTTTCTGCGTCCGGGCGCCTACCAGGTGGTGATCAAGGTCGAGGATCTGAACTCGGGCGCGTTCTACGGCGAGAGCGTGGAGGTGGAGGTGCCCAAGGTGGAGCGCGCCCTCCCGGCCACGGCCGCCGACCCGGAGACCGCCCGGGTTCTGGCCGAAGCCAACGCGGCGATCAGCAGCGGCGACAACACCATCCAGATCGTGCCGCCCAGCGGGCGCTACCAGACCGGGTTGCTGCGCGTGGACACCCTGACCACCGGCCGCGACGTGGCCGAGGTGCACTTCTCCCTCGACGGCTCGGCGCCGATCATCAAGCGGCGGCCGCCCTTCAACGTGGAGCTCGACCTCGGGTCGCTCCCCCGCATGCGCACCCTGGAGGTGGTGGCCTTCGACGCCGAGGGCAACGAGCTGGCGCGCGACCGCGAGCGTCTGAACGCCGGCAGCCACCGCTTCGAGGTCCGGCTGGTGGAGCCCCGGCGCGGCGTGACCTACGACCGCAGCTTGCGGGCGGTGGCGGAGGTGCAGGTGCCGGAGGGCGAGAGCGTCGAGCGGGTGGAGTTCTACCTCAACGAGGAGCTGGTGGCCGCCCTCTACCAGCCGCCCTGGGAGCACCCCATCGTGCTGCCCGAGGGCAACCAGGTGACCTACGTGCGGGCGGTGGCCGTTCAGCCGGACGGCAACTTCACCGAGGAGGCGGTCTTCGTCAACGCGCCGGAGTACCTGGAGGAGCTCGACGTCCAGCTCGTCGAGCTTTACATCTCGGTGCTGGATCGGCAGAACCGCCCGGTGGAGGGGCTCTCCGCGGAGGCGTTCCGGGTCCTCGAGGACGGCGTGGAGCAGACCCCCGTCCGCTTCGACAAGGTGACCAACCTGCCCATCCACGCCGGCGTGCTGCTGGACGTCTCCGCCTCGATGGCCGAGGAGATCGACGGCTCGCGCGAAGAGCTCCTGGCGCTGATCCAGACGACGCGGGCGCTCCCCGAGCGCGCCGCTCCGGCGGCCGCCGGGGAGAGCGCGCCGACGCCGCGGCCGGCGGTGGACGCCGTCTTCCGCCGCGTGGACATGGCGCAGGTGGCGGCGCTGGGCTTCTTCCAGCGGGCCATCCGCCCGCAGGACCGCGGGACCCTGGTGACCTTCAACGACCACCCCAAGCTGGCGGCGGAGTTCACCAACGACGTGAAGCGGCTGGCGGGCGGCCTGGCGGGCCTCAAGGCCGAGCGGGGCACGGCCCTCTACGACAGCGTCGTCTTCTCGCTCTACTACTTCAACGGCATCAAGGGACAGCGGGCGCTGATCATCCTGTCCGACGGCCGCGACGAGCACAGCCAGTTCTCCTTCGAGGACACCCTGGAGTACGCCCGCCGCGCCGGGGTGGCGATCTACTCGATCGGCCTGTCTCTGAGAGGCAAGCACGGCGAGGCCAAGCGCAAGCTGGGCAAGCTGGCCGAGGAGACCGGCGGCCGCGCCTTCTTCGTGGACCGCGCCCAGGAGCTGCCCGGGGTCTACGAGGAGATCGAGCGCGAGCTGCGGTCGCGCTACTCCCTGGCCTACCAGTCCACCA
>JAWWBN010000319.1:0-2800 GCA_033720955.1 Thermoanaerobaculia bacterium
GCCATGCTGCTCGAAGCCGACGCCGCCGCTCCCCCCTCGGCCGTGTTCCACGTCTTCGCGCCCCGACGCAGTGCCCTCTATCCCGGGGAGAGGCCGCGTCTGGCGAGAGAGGTGCGCTGGTGGGCCGCGAGCGATCCCGCGGCGAATCGGTGGATCGAGCGGGCGCTGGTCTCGGAGGCCGCGCTCGGGGTGACGGTGGGGGAGAGCGGCCCGGACCGCACCCTCTTCCGGCGTCTGACCGGGCCGGTCGAAGGGCCGCCGGCGGAGCTCGAGCTGCTGGGGGGATCGCCTCCGGAGCTCCTGCTGAGAGAGGGGGGCGGGGTGGCGGAGGACGACCGCGTCGGCGCGCCGTCGGTCCGGCCGGTTCCGGTCGAGATCGTCTTCGCGTCCGAGCGGGCGGCCGACGCGGGCTATCTCCGTGCCGCCCTGGCGGCCGTGGCGGAGACCACCGGCCTCGCCTTGGCCCTCCGGGACCGCCCGCTGGCCGGCGACGGAGAGGCGGGAGAGCGGCCCGACGCAGCGCTCGCCTTCCGCCTGAGCCCCGAGCCCCTGCCGTCGGGGGCTCTGGAACGGCTGCGCGCCGGAGGGATCCTGGTCACGGATGCCGGGGGCCGCTACGCCGCGGCCGGGGTGAGGCTGGCGCCGCCGGATCTGCCCCACGACGGCGAGATCGAGATCTCGCGTCTGGCCGAGGGCGAGCCGGGCCGCCCCGGGGCGGTTCTGTGGCGCGCCGCCACCGGGCAGACGGTCCTGGTGGGGGAGAGGGTGGGAGAGGGGCTCTGGCTGCGGCTCCGCACCCGCCTCCACCCCGAGTGGACCGACTTCGTTCTTCGGCCCGAGCTGGCCGCCTGGGTGCGGGAGCTGCTGCTCCGGGCGGCGCCGGGAGCGGCCGGGCTGTCGGGGCGCACCGCGGCTTCCGACCGGCGGGAGACCGCCGCCGCCCTGCTGGTGCCTTCGACCGGGGTCGGCGGCCCCTCCCGGGCCGGGGCCCCGGTGCGCCTCTGGCCGGAGGCTGTTCTGTGGGTGGCGGTGGCGCTGCTGCTGCCGGCGGAGCGGCTGGTGGCTTTGGGGGGGCGGCGGTGAGACCGCGGGGTCCGATCGCGCGGTGGGTGGCGCGCCGCGCCCGGCAGGTGTGGGCCGAGGAGCTCACCGCCGCCGCGGCGACGGCCTTCGTGGCGGCGGGGCTCCTGACCCGGATGGGCGCCCCCGGGGCACTCTCTCTCGGGGCGGGGCTGGCGGCGGCCGGCCTGCTCCTCTGGCAGTGTCGCCGCCGGCTCCGGGTCGCCGCGGCCGAGGTGGCGGCCCACCTGGACCGGGTGGTGCCGGAGCTCGAGGAGAGCGCCGGTCTCCTGCTCGAGCCGGAGGAGAGCGGTCCCCTGGTCGCTCGTCTGCAGCGTCGGCGGGCGGCGCGTGCGCTGGCGGGGCGCCGAGATCTGCTGCCCCGGGCCCCCTGGCTGCGAGCCGCCGCCTGGTGCGTGGGGGGGCTCTCCCTGGCCCTGCTGCTGGCGGGGTCTCCGGGCGAGGGCCGTCCGGCGCCCTCTGTCACGGGGGAGAGTGCCACGGCCGAGGGGCCGATGCCGGTCCGTCCGGCGGCGATCGAGGTCGAGGTGCGGCCGCCGGCCTACACCGGCCGTCCGGCGCGCCGCGGCGGGGAGCTGTCCGTGGAAGTCGAGGAGGGGGGGCGGGTCGTCTGGAGGGTGCGGGCGGAGACCGCTCTCGAGGCGGCGGAGCTGGTCTTCGAGGATGGGGAGCGTCTGGCCCTCGACCCGGTGGGGGAGGGCATCTACTCCGGCTCCCTGAGACCGGCCGCGACCCGGCTCTACTGGCTTCGACTGTCCGCCGCCGGGCGCGAGGCCTACCGTGGCGACTTCGCCCGTCTGCGGGTGCTGCCCGACCGCCCGCCGGAGGTGGCGTGGGAGCGGCCCGAGGAGCGGGTGGAGGAGGTGGCACCGGACGCGGCCCCGGTGCCGGTGCGGCTGACGGCCCGCGACGAGTATGGAGTGGTGCGGATGGAGCTGGTGGCCACCCTGGCCTCGGGCAGCGGCGAGATGGTGAGCTTCCGGGAGCGCCGGCTGCCCCTCGATCTGAGCGCCGGTCCGGAGGGGGTCGCGACGGGCGTCGCCCGGCTCGACCTGGCGGCGCTGGGGCTGGAGCCGGGCAGCGAGCTCTATCTGGTGGCGGAGGCGTGGGACGGGCGCCGGCCCGAGGCCAACCGCGGCCGCTCGGACGCCCGGATCCTCCGCATGTCGGGGCCGCGGGTCCGCACGGCGGACCTGGGCGACGGGCTTCCCGTGCTGCCCCTCCCGACCCTCTTCCGATCGCAGCGCCAGATCATCCTGGACACCGAGAAGCTGCTCGCCGACCGACCGCGGATCACTCGGGAGGAGCTGGCGCGGCGCTCCGCGGCGCTCGGCTTCGACCAGCGGGCCCTGCGCATGCGCTACGCCGGCCTTCTGGGCGAGGAGTTCGAGACCGGAGTGCCGGAGGAGGAAGAGGAGGAGGCGCCGGAGGAGTGGCCCCAGAGCGAGGGTGACGACGTCTCCGAGGCGTTGGACGCCCTGCCCGACGGCTTCGTCCACTCCCACGACTGGGGGGAGATCAACACCTACTTCGACGACCGGGTGCGGGCGCGGCTGAAGCAGGCCATGGGCGAGATGTGGGGCGCCGAGGGACGGCTGCGCTCGATCGACCCGTCGGGGGCCCTGCCCTTCGAGTACCGGGCGCTCGCGGCGCTCAAGGCGGCCCAGGAGGCGGAGCGGGTCTACGTCCGCAAGACGGGGTTCGAGCCGCCGCCGCTGGA
>JAWWBN010000320.1:0-2767 GCA_033720955.1 Thermoanaerobaculia bacterium
AGCCGGGAGTGGGAGCGGCCTTCGCGGGGGCGGCGGAGACCATCGGGTCGGACTACGAGCTGCGCCGCACCCTGGCGAAGGCGTTGGAGCGACCGCTCGGCGACGAGGTGCTGGTCCGGCTGCTGCGGACCGCGCGCTCCATCGGCTCCGACTACGAGCTGGCCGAGCTGCTGGTCGCGGTGGTCCGGAGTCAGCGTCTGGAGGGCGGAACGCGCGACGCCTTCGCGGAGGCGGCGGAGACCATCGGGTCGGACTACGAGCTGCGCCGCACCCTGGCGGAGGCGGTGGAGCGCCCGCTCGGCGGAGAGGGGCTGGTGCCGCTGCTGCGGGCGGCGCTCTCGATCGGCTCGGATTTCGAGCTGGCCGAGCTACTGGTGGCGGTCGCCCGGAGCCAGCGTCTGGAGGGCGAGGCGCGCGACGCCTTCGAGGCGGCGCTCGAGACGGTGGGCTCGACCTACGAGCGCCGCCGGGTGGAGGAGGCTCTGGCGTCGCCAGGCGCCGCCCCGTCCAGGTCCCGATAGGGGGCGCGGCGAGGCCGGCCTCGGGTCACCCCGGCGGGCGCGGCGTGAACGGCCGCCGCTCGATCTCGCCGTCGCAGACGGTCACCACGGTCGCCTCGGGGATCTTCTCCCACTGGGCGGAGAGGTCGGTCAGGGGCTCGGAGACGATCGCCCAGGTCCCGTCCGGGAGGTCGGGGTTGATCTCGCGCAGGCTGTCCAGGTGGAGGCTGTGGAAGAGGCTCTTGGAGCGGCCCCGGGTCGAGTAGCGGACCGCGTGGATCCGCCGTCCATCGCTGACGCCCACGGTCATCTGCAAGGGCGCCGCGACCCCGCGCTCGCGCCCCACCGCCTCCACGAAGCCCGCCATGCGCTCGATCGCCGCCGCCGGGTCGTCGGCCAGCCCAAAGGTGAGCGCCAGGTAGAACATCACCTCCGAGTCGGTCGTGCCCCGGATCTCGGGGAACAGGTCATCCGAGACCTCCTGCAGCAGCCGCCGTCGCAGCCGCGGAAAGCCTTCGATGTAGCCGTTGTGCATGAAGAGCCACCGGCCGCTGCGGAAGGGATGGCAGTTGGACTGCTGCACGGCGAGGCCGACGGTGGCGGAGCGCACGTGGGCGAAGAAGAGCCGCGAGCGGATGTTGGCCGCCAGGTCGCGCAGGTTGTCGTCGTTCCAGGCGGGGCGGACGTCTCTGTAGACCCCCGGCGTCTCGCGCTCGCCGTACCAGCCGATGCCGAAGCCGTCCCCGTTGGTCGTGTTGTCGTCGGTGCGGGCTGCCAGGCTCTGGTCGATCAACGAGTGCTCGGGACGGAAGAGCAGGTCCTCGAGGTAGATGGGGGCGCCGGAATAGGCGAGCCAACGACACATGATGCAGGGGGCGGGCGGTTCGATCCGCGGCGGGTAGCTTATCGGCCCACGGGATCGCGGCTCGGCCGGAGCCCGGCACGAGGGTCCGGTGATAGAAGAGGGCGTACGCGGCGAAGGAGAATGCCATGCGCCCCTCGATCCCGTCGACCCTCCTGCTCACCCTGGCCCTGACCGCCTGCGCCGACGCCGGCGGGGCCGCCGGCGACCCCGCCTGGCGGCTCGACCCCGTCTGGGACGACGGGCGGGCCGAGTACTGCGCCTACACCGTCGAGTGGCCCCGCTACGGGCGGATCTACGACGGCACCGCTCTTCTCGTGACGGTCAAGGAGCCGTGGGCGCCCGACCTGGAGGTCAAGGCCGATCGTCCCCGGCCCGACGGCTTCGAGGTGCTGAAGCTCAACCACATCCGGGACGTGGGCACCGGGGCGTACACCTACCGCCAGATGGCCAGCCTGTTCCTGCGCCGCGATTCGGGCGCGGTGCGTAAGCTCGCCGCCTCGAGCGCCGAGGCGTGCGGGCTCTCCACGGCCTGGCTTCTGGACGGCTCGCTCGAGACCCGCTCCTACTTCGACGGCGAAGGGGAGAGCCGCCGGCCCGTGCCGCCGGGGGTCCTGCCGGAGGACGGCCTGCCCGCCCTGCTTCGCGAGTACGTGGCGGGCGAGCCGCCGGCGTCCGTCACCGTCCTGCCCACCGTGCTCACCGGTCGCTTCGGCGACCTCACCCCCGTCGCGATGGACCTGCGCCGCTCGGGCCCCGCCGCCGTCGCGACGTCGACGGGGCCCGTCCCGGCGATCGAGGTCTCCCTCGAAGGCGAGGGGCGGCGCCTGGTCTACTCCTTCGACGCGCGGCCGCCCCATCGGCTCCTGCGCTTCGCCGCCTCCGACGGCACCCTCTACGAGGTGGCCAAGTGCGAGCGCATCCCGTACTGGCGGATGAACGCCCCGGAGGATCGCGACTGGCTCCCGGAGGCCCTGCGCTGAGGCACCCGGGCTGAAGCTCGCCGGGCACCTGTGGACGGTGGGCGGCCGTCTTCTCGACCGACTCCGCCCGCCGGAGGCTCCCCCGGCCCGCGTCTGGGAGACCCGGATCGAGGATCCGAGCCTGGGAGCGGTGTGTCTGAGCGGTCTCTGGAGCGGACCCTCGAGCGGCGGCGATCTGCTCGTGGTGGTCCACGGCCTGGGAGGCTGCGCCGAGAGCTTCTACGCCCGGCGGGCCGCGGCCGCGGCGGAGGGGGCGGGGGTCGGCTGTCTCCGTCTCAACCTGCGCGGAGCCGACGAGCGGGGCGAGGACATCTACCACGCCGGCCTCTGGTCGGATCTCGCGGCCGTGGTGGAGAGCCCCGCCTTCGACGGATACGAGCGGCTCCTCGTCCTCGGCTACTCGCTGGGCGGCCACCTGGCCC
>JAWWBN010000321.1:0-2719 GCA_033720955.1 Thermoanaerobaculia bacterium
CCTTCGTACGGCCGCGCCTCGGGCTGGCGAGGCGGCTCCTCTTCGTGGAGCATGCCGGCGATCCGCTCGAGGAAGGCCGAGTAGTTGGTGAGGAAGGCGTAGTTGTCGTGGACCACCCGGATCCGCGGCGCCAGCCGGTAGAGCACGAAGAGGAAGGTGGCCAGGCGCGGCAGGGCGGTGACGCCCTGGCTGGCCATCAGCAGGTATCCCGCGGCGAGAAAGGCCGCGACGGCGATCACCGTGGCGCAGTCCACCACCGGGGCGACGATCGACTGCCACGACAGCCCCCGTAGCCGCGCCCGGGCGTTGCGCCAGATCGCCTCGTCGATCTGCTCCACCGCGAACCGCTCCTGGGCGAAGGTCCGCACCAGGCGCAGGCCCCCCAGATACTCGACCGTCCGCTCGGTCAGGTTCACCGCCGCTTCCTTGTGCTGGCCGCCGATCTCGCGAACCCGCTGGATGATCCGGCGCAGGCCGGCCGACAGCAGCCCGCCGGCGACCAGCGCCACCAGGGTCATCGGCCAGGAGAGCCAGAGCAGGGCGGCCACGTAGACGGCCAGGAGCAGGAGCTGGTTGATGACGATCGTCAGCCGCTGCACCGTCTGGCCCACGTAGAGCGTCTGCTCGATGTAGCTGCTCAGGTCGCCCAGCTTGTGGCGCTGCATCTCCTCGAAGGGGCGGGCCATGAAGCGGCGGAAGAGCTCCGCCTGGATCTCCCCCTCGACCCGGGTCAGCAGGCGGAAGCCGAGAAGCTTGCCGCCGAACTCGAGCCCGCTCCGGGCGATCTGGCTGACGACCGCCAGCGAGATCAGCACGAGAAAGAAGAGGTCGGCCCCCAGCGTCTCCCGGGCGGGCTGGACGATCCCGGAGAGCCGGCCGAAGGTGGCGGTGGCCTCGGCGGAAGCCCCGGCGGAGAGGCTCTCGAGCGCCAGCGCCAGGATGCCGATGGTGCTGCCCTCGAAGAGCGCCGCCGCCATGGTGCACCCGAGCCCGAAGAGCACCAGGCCCGGGTACCTGCGCAGCAGGCTCCAGAGGAAGCGGTGGGCGCTCACCTGCATCTTCGGAGTCTACTGGAGCGGCCTCGCGAATCCGGCCGCGTGACAGACTCCGACGGTGCGGCGACTGCTCTACCTGAACAACCGCTACCGGACCTACGACCGGCGGAAGTACGAGCTGCTCGCCCGGCACTTCGACTTGACGGTTCTCTGGATCAACCCGCCTCCCAGCGAAGAGCCGCCCCCGCCCGAGCTCCTCCGGGATCTGCGGCACCAGGTCTTCGACCCGGGGCGCGCCGACGTCGTGCGGCCCCGTCACGTGGGGCGGAGCCTGCGTCTCGCCTGGCGTGTCCGGCGTCTGGCCCGCGACGCCGACCTGGTGCTGAGCTCCACCTCCGATTCCTGGAAGTCGAAGATGGCCTTCCTCGGCGCCCGCGCCGCCGGCCGGCCGATCGCCTTCCGGAAGGAGACCTGGCAGCGCGGTCCCGTCCAGGCACGGGGACCGCGGTCGTGGAACGCCCGGCTCCAGGCGCGTCTCACCGACGCGCTGGAGAGGCGAGCCGTCGCGGTGCTGCACGCCGGCAGTCGGGCGCGAGAGCATCTGCTCGCGAAGGGTGTGCCGGCGGAGCGGATCCTGCCGTTCCACTACCTGCACGAGGATCTCGCCCGCCTGCCGCCGGACGCCGAGCGGTCGGCGCAGCTCGAGAGCCGCAAGGGGGGGGCCCTCACCTTCCTCTACCTGGGGCGGATCATCCCGCGCAAGGGTCTCCTGGTCCTGATCCGGGTCTTTCGCCGGCTCCTGGCCGAGGAGCGGGCCGACGTCCGGCTCTGGGTGGCCGGCGAGGCCCTGAGCGCGGACACCGGCCGCGGTGCCGTCTCGACCGGGTACCTCGACCTCTGCCGCCGCGCCGCGGAGGGGGAGCCGCGCATCGAGCAGCTCGGCCCGGTGCCGCCCGCGCAGGTCCACACCGTCTATGCGGCCGCCGACGTGTTCGTGCACCCCCACGTGCGCGAGGTGGACGGCCGGCAGACCCACGAGGGGTGGGGCAACGTCGTCACCGAGGCGGCCAGCATGAGCAAGCCGATCATCACCACCGACCGGGTCGCCAGTGCCTTCGACGTGGTGACGAGCGGCGAGAGCGGCTTCCTGCTCTCCACCGAGAATCTGGAGGAGGAGCTGCTCGAGGCCCTGCGCTTCTTCGTCCGCCAGCCCGAGGCCATCCCGCGCTTCGGCCGGGCGGCGCGCGCGGCGTTCGAGACGGCGGTCGATCCGCAGCTCAGCCTGCGGTCGATGCGCCGGGTCTTCGAGCTGGCCGGGATTCCCGACTGAGGCGCGCCGCTGGGGAGGCCTGTGCCGTGGCTATACTGTCCGCGGTCCGGCAGGCCGGTCCGCGCTTTCCCTTCGTCCGTCCGTGCCCCGCCCACCCCGCGCCAAGATGAGCGAACCCGTCGGCTCTCCCCCCGGCCGGGTCGGCCCACTCGCGCGCGTCTATCGCACCGCGGCGGTCCTCGCTCTCAACACCGCGCTCCTGTTCGCCCTGCTGAACCTCGCCGCCTGGGCGGCGCTCGCGCTGCTGACCCCCGACCCTGGCCCGACACGCTACGGCATGGAGAGGCTGCGCCGCGTCTACCCCGGCTGGCCGGAGCGGGAGATCCGCGACCTCCTGGCCGAGACCTGGAGCCGGACCTATCTCTACCGGCCCTTCGTCCAGCACCGGGAGGGC
>JAWWBN010000322.1:0-2718 GCA_033720955.1 Thermoanaerobaculia bacterium
ACACCCGGGCCGTTTTTCTTTGCGACGGGGTTCCGTCGCTCCGACGGGTGCCGGCCGCGCTCCGTGGCGCCGGCCCTCGGGCACTCGGCCGGGACGCCGCCGCGGCGATCCTCGTCCGCTCCGAGCCTCGTCGGTCACCGAGCGGAGGCGTGGCCGCTCACGGGCTCTCTTCGACCGGCGCCACCGCCTCGCGCACCGTCCGGTGGCGCAGCATCCACAGCAGGGTGCCCAGGATGGCGCAGTAGAAGACGACCCCCAGCAGCGTGGCCATCACCCCGAAGGCGCGCACCAGGGTCGCCGGGAGATCGCCGCTCGCGAGCTCCGGCAGGTCGGCGGTCATCGCGAGCCAGAACCTGAGGAACCAGGCGTTCCAGGCCAACAGGAGGGCCAGACCCACCCAGCTCAGCGCCTCCAGGGTCGTCCGGGCCCACGCCTTGAGCCGGAAGAGACCGATCGCCGCCACCAGGATGAGAAAGGCGACCGCGAGCTGCAGGAGCAGCACGGTGCCGAAGTGGTCGAAGAGCCAGGTGATCGGCCCCAGCTCGCTCGCGCCGCCGGGTGTCCCGGCCACCGGGAGCCGGGGGACCTCGCCGTCGGTGGCGAGCATCATCAGGCCGGTCATGGCGGTGGGGGCGGCGATGAACAGGGAGAGGCCGATCCAGATCCACCCCAGGGCGGTGACCATCCCCGGCCGCCGGCGCTCCACCGCCATGGCCGCGCGGGCGGCGTCGGGATCGAGCCAGGTCGAGACGACCTTCCGCGGATCGACGTCCATCACGAGGTGAGGATACTGCGTCGGGGCCAGGGCGGGGGGTGCGCGCGCCGGGCGCGATCCCTGGTAGGGTCTCCCGGAGGCCGCGGCCCGCCCACCGGAGCGCCGCGGCGCCGACAGATCCGATGACCTGGAAAGCGCTTCGCACCCCCGACGCCCGGTTCGCCGACCTGCCCGACTACCCGTTCGCCCCCCGCTACGTCGAGGTGGACGGCCTGCGGATGCACTACGTGGACGAGGGGCCGCGCGACGCCGCGCCGATCCTCATGCTGCACGGCGAGCCCTCCTGGTCGTATCTCTACCGCCACATGATCCCGCCCTGCGCCAAGCGCCACCGGGTGGTCGCGCCCGACCTGGTCGGATTCGGCCGCTCCGACAAGCCCCGCCGGGTCGCCGACTACACCTACGAGCGCCACATGGAGTGGATGCGGGGGTTTCTCGACGCCCTGGATCTCGACCGGATCACCCTGGTCTGCCAGGACTGGGGCTCGCTTCTCGGTCTGCGGCTGGCGGTGGAGCAGCCCGATCGCTTCGACCGCGTCACGGTGGGCAACGGCTTCCTCGCCACCGGCGACCGCCGGCCGCCGAGGGCGTTCTTCATCTGGAGACGGTTCGCCCGCTGGTCGCCCCTCTTTCCCATCTCCAAGATCGTGGACAAGGGCAGCTTCAGGACCCTCACCGACGGCGAGCGGCGGGCCTACGACGCCCCCTTCCCCAGCGCGCGGTACAAGGCCGGCGCCCGGGCCTTCCCGCGGCTGGTGCCGGTGAGCCCCGACGACCCGGCCGCTCCCGCCTGCCGAGCCGCCTGGGAGGCGCTCTCCCGCTGGGAGAAGCCCTTCCTGACCGCTTTCTCGAACGGCGATCCCATCATGCGGGGCGGCGACCGGGTGCTGCAGGCGCACGTCCCCGGCTCGGCCGGCCAGCCGCACACCACGCTGAAGGGCGGCCACTTCCTGCAGGAGGATGCGGGGCCCGAGTGGGCCCAGCTCATCCTGCGCTGGCTGGCGGCGGCGTAGGCCCGTCTCCTCCCCGACGCTCGGCGGCCCCCGCAGAGCGGCCGGTTGCGTGGTCTCGGGCCGGAGGGGGATACTCCCGGCGATGCTCTCCCCGCGGATCGTCCGAGACCCCTCCGGGTGACGGCCGAGAGCGCCTTCCCCCGCGGCTCGGCTCGCCTGCCGGAGCGGTGGCTGCGAGCCCTCGCCAGGAGGCTCGTGGCCTGGCGCTGGTCGCGCGCCCTGCTGGAAGGTCTCTGTGCGCGGCGACCCGGGGGTCTGCTGCTGCTGACCCGGCTGGGGGGCTTCCCGGCCTACCAGGTGAAGAAGGAGATCGCGGCCCTGCTGGCGATGCTCGCCGAGAGCCCCCCGGCCGCGGTCCTCGAGATCGGCACCTCGCGGGGGGGGCACCCTCTTTCTGTTCAGCCGGGTCGCCCGGCCGGCGGCCACCCTGGTCAGCGTCGACCTCGAGCTGCGGAACCCGGGGCTGCTGCGCTCCTTCCGGCGTCCCCGGCAGCGGCTCCACCTGCTGCAGGGAGACTCCGGGTCGGCCGAGATGATCGCTCGCGTCCGGGAGCTGCTTCCCGACGGCGTGGACTTCCTGTTCATCGACGGCGACCACTCCTACGAGGGCGTGCGGAGGGACTTCGAGGCCTACCGGGGGCTGGTCCGCCCCGGCGGCCTGATCGCCTTCCACGACATCGTGCAGGACCGGGGCTCTCGCGGCGGCCCGGCCACCGTGGCGTGGTCGGGCGAGGTGCCGCGCTTCTGGAGCGAGGTCAAGGCGGACTGCCGGCACCGGGAGCTGATCGCCGACCCGGACCAGGACGGAGCCGGGATCGGGGTTCTCTTCACTCCCCGGCCGGATCGGCGGAGCCCGGTAGAAGCGCCCTGAGGTGGAGCCGCGCGAGACGGCCCCGGAGCCGCCGCCGCTCGCCGTCGCGCTGGCCCGCC
>JAWWBN010000323.1:0-2580 GCA_033720955.1 Thermoanaerobaculia bacterium
CGCCCGGCCCCTCGCCGCCCTCGCCTCCCTGCGCACGGCGGTCCTGGCCTGCGCCGCGGTGGCCCTCGCCGGCCTGTCGCGGCGGCCGAGGCTGGGCGAGGCGGTCTGGCTGGTCTATCCGGCCCTCCTCGCCGGGGGTCTACACCTGCTGCTGGAGGATCTGCGGGCCGGCCGGCCCCTCACGCTGGTGGTCTCCTTCGCCCTCTACGGAGCGGCGCTCATCCTCTCGCCGCGGCTGGTCCGCCGGCGGGGCTGAAGGGCCCGTCCGCGGCGGACCCGGCCACCCCGCGAGGCCCTCGCGTCAGCCCTCCGGCTCGCCGGCCGAGGCGTCCTCCGCGCAGGCCGCCTCGATCTGCTCGTCGCCGAGGCCGGCGCGGGCCATGGCCGCGATCTGCCGCAGGGAGCAGCCGCCGGGACAGGGAGAAGCCGCCGCGGCGGGCTCTGCGGCGCCGGGAGCCGGCAGCGGGTCGGGCCGCTGGTACCCGCGGTGGGCCAGCTTGGCTCGCGCCTCCTGCACGTACTCCTGCTCGGCCGCGGCCTGGCAACTGATCCTGTCGTCGCCGTCGCCCACGAAGTACCGCACCCGTACGCTGGCGTTGGCCGCCTCGTCCTCCTGCGCCGCCTCCGACTCCTGGCTGAGCACCTGGTAGTGGGTGAAGCCCGCGGCGACGCAGAGCGAGGCCGCCTTGGTGTAGACCATCCGCATCGCCTTGCCACGGCTGCCGATCACCTTGACCCGGTGGCTGACCACGAAGACGTCGTCGTCGAGCTGGGTGAAGGTGAGGATCGCGGCGGCGGGGCCCGCCAGGAACGCCGCCGAGAGAACGCAGATCAGGAGCCGACGGGCGATGCTTCTCATTGCTTACCTCCGAGGTTCGTCCGTTGCCGGATGCTACCGACGCCGAGCGGGGGGAGGGGCGGGCGCCCAGCCGGGCGACCGCGGGCGCCCCGGTAGACTTCTCGGCGTTGCCCAGGAAGACCAAGCGCGGCTCGCTCGAGGCCTACCGCAGCAAGCGCTCCCCCGGCGCCACCCCGGAGCCCTTCGGCGGCGAGGGCTTCGAGCGCCCGGGGCTCTTCGTCGTGCAGCAGCACGACGCCACCCGCATGCATTGGGACCTGCGGCTCGAGATCGGCGGGGTCATGAAGTCGTGGGCGGTGCCCAAGGGGCCCTCACTCGATCCCGAAGACAAGCGTCTGGCGGTGATGACCGAGGATCACCCCATGGAGTACGCCGACTTCGAAGGGGTGATCCCGGAGGGGAACTACGGCGCCGGGGCGATGATCGTCTGGGACCACGGCCGCTGCGTGCAGCGGTTGGATCCCGACGAGGGGCTCGCGGAGGGGAAGCTGCTCTTCGATCTCTACGGCTACAAGCTGCGCGGCCGCTTTACCCTGGTCAAGACGAGCCGCGGCGAGAACGAGTGGCTGCTGATCAAGAAGCCCGACGGCGGGGCCACCGGCGAGACGGTCGAGGAGCTCGGGCCGGAGTCGGTCTTCTCCGGCCTGACGGTGGAGGAGCTCGGGCGCGGCGCCGACCGCGAGGCCGAGATCGAGACCCGGCTCCAGGCACTCGGGGCGAAGCGGCGGCGGGTGGACCCGGGCCGGGTGAAGCTCATGCTGGCGCGGCTCGCGGACACCCCCTTCTCCGACCCCGACTGGCTCTTCGAGCTCAAGTACGACGGCTACCGCGTGCTCGCCTCCCTGGACCGCGGCGACGGCGGACGCCCCGTCATCCGGCTGGCGTACCGCTCCGGGCGCGACGCGACCGCGGTCTACCCCGACCTGGTGCGGGCCCTGAGCGCCCTCCCCTTCTCCCATCTCGTTCTCGACGGCGAGGTGGTGGTGCTGGACGAGGAGGCGCGCCCCAGCTTCTCTCTGCTGCAGCAGCGGGCCCGGCTCACCAACCCCCGCGACGCCGAGCGAGCCAGCGTCGCCCTGCCCGCGGTCCTCTTCTGCTTCGACCTGCTCGGCTTCGGCGACCGCGATCTGCGCCCGCTGCCGCTCGTCGAGCGCAAGGAGCTGCTGCGCGACGTGGTGCCGAGGGCCGGGCCGGTGCGGTTCGCCGACCATCTGCCGGAGCGCGGCGAGGAGCTCTACGAGCAGGTGCGCGGCGTCGGGGTGGAGGGGATCGTCGCCAAGCGCGCCGACTCCCCCTACCGCGGCGGCCGCTCGCCCCACTGGCTCAAGGTGCGGGCCGAGCGCACCGGCGACTTCGCCGTGGTCGGCTACACCCTCCCCCAGGGGGCGCGGCCCGGCTTCGGGGCCCTCCACCTGGCCGCCCTCCACGGCCCGCGGCTGGTCTACGCCGGCCGGGTGGGGAGCGGCTTCTCGGAGAAGCAGCTCGAGGAGATCCGCGCTCGCCTCGACACCTCTCGGGTGGCCGAGCCCCGGTTCGACGATCCGCCTCCGCGGTCCTCTGCCCACCGCTGGGTGGAGCCGCAGCTCGTGGCCGAGGTCAAGTACACGGAGTACACGGCCGACGATCTCCTGCGCCACCCGGTCTTCGTGCGGCTGCGGACCGACAAGCGGATCGAGGACTGCACCCGCGACGACGTGCCGCCGCCGCAGATCGAGGAGAGC
>JAWWBN010000324.1:0-2580 GCA_033720955.1 Thermoanaerobaculia bacterium
CTGATCGGCGAGGTGCCCCCCGGCGAGCGACGCCCCGAGGGCCCCTTCGGCGACCACTACGGCTACTACTCCCTGACCCACGACTATCCCGTGCTCGAGGTCGACTGGATCGCCCACCGCCGGGACGCCGTCTACCCGGCCACCGTCGTGGGCAAGCCGCGCCAGGAGGACTTCTTCATCGGCGACCTCCTCCAGGAGCTGCTGTCGCCGCTCTTTCCCCTCGTCATGCCGGGGGTCGAGGACCTCTGGTCGTATGGCGAGACCGGCTACCACTCGCTGGCCGCGGCCGTGGTCAAGGAGCGCTACAAGCGCGAGGCGATGGGCTCCGCCTTCCGAATCCTGGGCGAGGGGCAGCTCGCGCTGACCAAGTTCCTGCTGGTGCTCGACCGGCCGGTGGACCTCAGGGACTTCCGCGCGACCCTGATCCACCTGCTGGAGCGCACCCGGCCCGAGACCGATCTCTTCGTCTTCTCCAACCTGGCCATGGACACCCTGGACTACACCGGTCCCAAGGTCAACGAGGGGTCGAAAGGGGTCTGGCTGGGTCTGGGCGACCCGGTGCGCGAGCTGCCGGGTGCGTTCCGGGGCCCGGTGCCGCCCGGGGTCACGGCGGTCGAGGTCTTCTGTCCCGGCTGTCTGGTGGCAGGGGCGCCCGACCGCCGCACCGAGCCGGCCGCCGCCGAGCGGCTGGCGGGCCACCCCTCCTTCGCCGACTGGCCGCTGGTGGTGCTCACCGACGAGCCGCGCCGCGCCGCCGCCTCGCCCGTCAACTTTCTCTGGACCACCTTCACACGCTTCGAGCCCGCCGCCGACGTGCACGCGGCCCGGGTCACCGCCGCCCGCAACCACCTCTCCTATTCGCCTCCGGTGGTGATCGACGCGCGTCTCAAGCCCGGCTTCCCCGCGGAGCTCTTCTGCGACGACGACACCGCGGCCACCGTCACCCGGCGGTGGAGGGAGTACTTCCCCGACGGCGGCGTCGAGATGGGCGACTCCGCCCGCGGCCATCTCGATCCGGTCCAGGGTGGGACCCGGTAGGAAACCGGGCGTGGGAGACGATCTGGCTCCGCTCCTCATCGCCGTCGGTCCGGCGCTCGAGCGCAAGTCGTGGCACGGTCCGTCGCGAGCCTCCGGCCGGCTCGGGGGGCCGCGATGAGCGGCGGCGGCGTGCGGCTCGGTCTCCTCTCCATCCGCCGGGAGGGCCTTCCGGAGGGCTTTTCGCTGGAGCCGTCCGAGGAGGCCGACCGGGTGGTGAAGGCCACCCTCGACCTCTACGACCGGGTGGGCTACCGCGAGCCGTGGACCGGCTACCTGGCCATCGACGAGCGGACCGTGGTGGGCTCCTGCGGCTTCAAGTCGCCGCCGGCGGACGGCCGGGTGGAGATCGCCTACTTCACCTTTCCCGGCTACCAGGGGCGCGGCTTCGCCACCGGCATGGCCGCCTTCCTCGTCTCCCTCGCGACCCGCGCCGACCCGGCGGTGACCGTCGCCGCGCAGACTCTGCCGGAGGAGAGCGCCTCCACCACGGTGCTGCGCCGCCTGGGCTTCGAGAGGGCGGCCGAGGTCGACCACCCCGAGGACGGCCGCGTCTGGGAGTGGCATCTGCGCCGCGGCGCGGGCGGGTAGGATCGCCCCGTGCCCCGCGTCCCCCTCCTCTCTCGGTGCGCGCTGGCGGCGGTGCTGACCCTCGCCGGGGAAGCCGCGGCCCAGCCGGCGGACGGGGTGGAGCGGGCGCTGGTGGAGCAGGTGCGGGCGACCCGCCACGAGGCCCTCGAGCTGCTCGAAAGCACCGTCGAGATCAACAGCGGCACCCTGAACTTCGAGGGCGTGCGCCAGGTGGGGCGGATCTTCGCCGCGGAGCTGGAGGAGCTGGGCTTCGTGACCCGGTGGGTGGACGGCGAGCCCTTCGGTCGGGCCGGGCACCTGGTGGCCGAGCGCACGGGCGACGGGCCGCGGATCCTGCTCATCGGCCACCTGGACACCGTCTTCGAGCGCGACAGCCCCTTCCAGAGCTACGAGCCGCTGGAGGACGGTCGCGCCCGCGGTCCCGGCGTCACCGACATGAAGGGCGGCAACGTGGTGATGGTGCACGCCCTCCAGGCGCTGGCGGCCGCGGGGGTGCTCGACGAGCTGGAGATCGCCGTGGTCCTCACCGGTGACGAGGAGAAGGCGGGGCGGCCGCTGGCGCTGTCGCGGGCGGCGCTGCGCGAGGCGGCGGCCGGGGCCGCGGCGGCCCTCGGCTTCGAGGACGGCGACGGCGACCCGGCCACGGCGGTGATCGCCCGGCGTGGGTCCTCGAGCTGGCGGCTCGACGTCACCGGCACCCCGGCCCACTCCTCCCAGATCTTCCAGCCCGAGGTCGGCGCCGGCGCCATCTACGAGGCCGCCCGGGTCCTCCACCGGTTCCGCGAGCGGCTGGCCGACGAGGCCGACCTGACCTACAACCCCGGGGTGGTGGTGGGCGGCACGGAGGCGGCGCTGGACGGCGAAGAGGGCCGCGGCAGCGCCTTCGGCAAGAACAACGTGGTGGCCGAGCGCGCCCACGTGACGGGCGACCTCCGGGCGCTCTCGCCCGAGCAG
>JAWWBN010000325.1:0-2497 GCA_033720955.1 Thermoanaerobaculia bacterium
GCCGTCTTCGCGCCCGCCGGGCTCGTCGGCCGCGACGTCCGCTTCGAGCCCCCCGGGGGGGAGGAGCGCCCGGCGGCGGAGGGGCGTCTGGCCGCGGCCGACGAGCTGGCGCGCTGGATCGAGCGCGGTCACGACGTGGGCTGCCACTCGCTCACCCACCGCCCGCTGCCGGGGCTGCCCGCGGCGGAGCTCGAGAGGGAGACCGCCGAGGCGAAGTCGGTCCTGGAGAGCCTCCTCGACCGCCCGGTGCTCGACTTCTGCTACCCCTACGCGCGGCACGACGCCGCCGCGCGCCGCGCCGTGGCCGGCGCCGGCTACCGCGCCGCCTACGCCGGCGAGCCGCCCTGCGACGACCTCTTCGCCCTGCCCCGGATGATGGTCTATCCGGACGACGGCGACGCCCGCTTCCGACGCAAGCTCTCCGGCTACTACCACTGGCTCTCGGCCTGGCACCGGCGGCTCGCCTGGGGGAAGCGGTGAGCGGCGAAGCGCCCGGAGACCCGCGCCGGCGGCTGACCGAGTTCTGGGACAGGAGCCGCGGCTACTACGAGCTGGCCATCGAGACCAACCCCAGCGCGGCGCCGGAGCGGGCGGTGCTCTTCCGTCACCTCGAGGGCGGCGAGCGGGTGCTCGACCTCGGCTGCGGCTCCTGCGAGAACGCCCTCTGGCTCCCGGTCGGCTGCAGCTACCTGGGCATGGACATTTCGACCACCGCCCTGGCGATGGCCGCCGAGATGGGCCGCCCGGGGGTGCGGCTCCGCGGCGACGCACAGAGCCTGCCCCTGGCCACGGGCTCCCTCGACGCCGTGCTCTCGACCTGGGCCATCGAGCACTTCCACGATCCCGGCCGGACCCTGGCCGAGGTGGCGCGGGTGCTCAAACCCGGCGGACGGCTGCTGCTGGTGGGGTCGGCCTGGGACCTGCCCCACGCCCTGGCGCCCAGCCTCCACCCGGACCGGCGGCTGAAGGTGACCCTGGCCCGGCTCGGCCGGCAGGTGCGCTCGCTGGCGGACGGGCGGCACCGCTTCGACATGGTGCTCGAGCCGCGGGCGCTGACCGAGGAGTTCGTGCCCGACAGCGACGCCGTGCACCTCACCCAGTCGTACCAGGTGCGCCGGTACCTCGAGGCCTGCGGTCTGAGGATCCTCGAGCAGCGCAGCCTCCCCCACGGCAACCGCCCGTCCCTGGCGCAGCGGCTGCTGCGCGGCGTGCTGCGGGTCGTGCCCCTCTGGCGGCACGGCTGGGGCAACACCCTGATCGTCGCTCAGCGGACCGACGCCTGGCGCCGGCCGCCGTACGAGCTGCTGGAGCTGTGAGAATGCGCCCATGAGCCGTCTTCGACCCCTCGCGCGCGCCTGGACCGCGGCGGCGCTCATCCTGCTCAACACCCTGGCCCTGCTGGTGGCGCTCAACCTGATCGCCTGGCTGGCCCTCGCGCTGGCCGGCGCCGCCGGGCACCGGGTGAGCCCCGCCTACGACGGCCTGATGTCCTACGGCCACGAGGTGCTGCGCCAGGTCTACCCGGGCCGCTCGGACGCCGATATCGAGGCCCTGCTGCGCGAGACCTGGACCCTGCCGCTGGTCTACGAGCCGTACACCCAGTTTCGCGAGAGCGCCGTCTCCGGCCGCTGGGTCAACGTGGACCCGGCCGGCTTCCGTCGCGACGCCGCGGGCGGACCCCCCTGGCCGCCTCCCGGGAGCGATCGGACGGTCTTCCTCTTCGGCGGCTCCACGATCTTCGGCTACGGCCTCGCCGACGGCGAGACCCTGGCCGAGCGGCTGGCTTCGCGGCTGGCCGACGCGGTCCCTTCGGACGGGGCGGTGAGGGTCTACAACTTCGGCCGCGCCTACTACAACTCCACCCAGGAGCGGGTGCTCTTCGAGCGGCTTCTCGCCGCCGGCCACCGGCCCTGGGCGGCGGTCTTCGTGGACGGCCTGAACGACACTCTGCTCTGGCCGCGGCACCGCGACGAGCCGCAGCACACCGAGGCCTTCCGCGACTTCGTCGCCCGCCGCCGCTTCAACGTGGGCTGGGGGACCGACGACCCCGACCCGTCCGGCCTCTGGCGCGCCCTCCAGCGTCTACCGCTGGTGCGGGCCGCCCAAGGTCTTCTGCGCCGGGCCGGCCGCGACGCCCGCCGGGAGGCCCTCGAGGCCGGCGACCCGGGGGCGGGCGAGCTGGCCCGCGAGGCGCGGGAGCTCGCGGCGGTCCACGCCGCCAACCGCCGGCTCGCCGCCGCCGCGGCCGCAGCCCACGGGGTCGAGACCCTCTGGGTGCTGCAGCCGGTCCCCTGGGTCCGCTACGACCTCTCGCGTCACCACTTCCGGCCGCCGCCCGAGACGTCGGCCGGTCTGGAGCGCCGCTTCGCCGCCGCCTACGGGGCGCTGCGGGGGGCCGCCGCCGGCGCGCCGGCCGACTGCTCGGGAGCTCTCGAGGGGCTGGCCGAGCCCGCCTACCTCGACACCCACCACTACACGGCGGCGGCGGTGGAGGAGC
>JAWWBN010000326.1:0-2491 GCA_033720955.1 Thermoanaerobaculia bacterium
CGCTCCGCCAGCTCCAGCGTCGGCGGCGTGAAGTCGCCGGATCGCGCCACCCGGTCCAGCTCGCCGCCGCCGCGGACCGGGATGATGGAGACCGAGCCGGCGCCGCCGGCCAGCGCGTGGCGCACCGAGGCCACGGTCCACTCCTCCTGCTCGGCGGACGGCACGAATGGGGCGCCCAGGAGGACGAAGGCGCGGACCGCGATGCCCTCGCCCCGCAGCCAGTCGACGGCGGCGTCGTAGCGCGCGAGATCGAGCTTCTTGTTGAGCGCCGCCAGCGCGCGGGGATGGACGGTCTCCAGCCCCAGCGCCACCTCCAGCCGTCCCGACAGCAGATCGGCGAAGCGCCGGCAGGGGTCGCCCAGGAGACGGGGATGGGACTCGACGACCACCAGCGGGAAGCGCTCCACGGCGCGGGCGATGGCGCGATGGTCCGCGGCGGGCACGGCGCGGGGATCGAAGAAGTTGGAGGCGTTGTAGAGCTTGACCCACCGCCACGCCGGGTCTCCCGCGCCGACACCCATCTCGATCTGCCTCGGCAGGGCCCCCTCCGGCGTGGGCCCGTCCAGGGTGTGCCGCCAGAGGTCGCAGAAGACGCAGGTGAAGGGGCACTCGGCCCCGGCGAGGAAGAGGGTGCGGCCGCTCTCGATCCGGCCCCCGGGCCGGCGCTCCGACTCGGTCACCGCGGCGAGCGGCCGCCAGGGATCGACGGCCGCCTTGGGGCCGCGTCGCGACCGCAGCTCGCGATCCAGGCGGCTCACGGACCGCACGGGCCGCTCTAGGCCGTCGGCGCGGCGGAACGGCCGGCTCGAGACGACTCCAGGAAATGCCGCCGGTAAAGCTCGCCGTCGTGTCCGAAGAGCCGCGGGAAGACCGGCGCCGCCACCGCGCCGCGCTGGAACCTCCGCTTCTCGAAGACCGGCAGCTCGACGTCGAGGACCTGCCGCAGGCCGCGCCCGAGGATCTCCCCCTTGAGGGCGTAGAGCCGCTGGTGGTCGCCCCGCGCCAGCCGGTCGAAGGGGATCGCCGTGGCCAGCTCGACCAGGGCCGGCCGGGTGAAGGGGCTGATGCCCTCGAAGCCCAGGGCCCGGCGGGGAGCGAAGCCGCGCACGCAGCCGCGGCTCAGACCGCCGCTGTAGGTGAGCGAGTGCTTGAGGCATCCCACGCCCCAGCCCTCCTGGTAGAGCAGCGGGTTGCCCACCACGCTGCGGATGGTCAGCTCGGGGTTCTCCTCGATCGGGTAGTCCTTGAGGTTCTCGTCGCCGCCGTCGCCGTCGGCGAGCGGCCGCCAGTCGGGATAGCGGGCCCGGATCGCCCGCAGCAGCGCCAGGTTCACCGCCGCGCACTCGACGTCCAGCGGCTTGTAGTCCTCGATCAGCTCGACGGCGGCCAGCGGGTCGATCTCCCGCGGCTCGACCTCGACGATCTCGTGCAGGAGCTCGAGGTCCACCCGGCCGAGAAACTCCCGCGCCTGCCGGAGGTCGTCGCCGCCGCCCACGGTGAGGGTGAAGGCCTTGAGCCGCGCCGGCGACTGCCCGCGGTCGAGCAGAACGCGGTAGAGGGTGAGGAGCACGGCGCCGCTGTCCACCCCGCCCGAGAAGAGGACGCCGATGGGCTCGCGCGGGTCGTTGGCCGCCACCCAGGCGTCGAGCTCGCGGTAGAGGGCCTCGACATAGAGACGTCCGATGTGGCCGGTGTCGGCCGGCAGCGGCCGGGTCGGCGGCTCGAGGAACCGCTCGTGGCGGGGATCCGGGTCGGGGCAGCCCACGAGCCGCACCGTGGTGACGTGGTGGGCGGGCACCATCCGGGTGTAGGAGGGGTGGAACTGGTCGGCGAAGCCGAGCTCTTCGAGGTGCTGCCGGATCTCGGCGATGCTCTCGGCCACGATCAGCAGGGGACCTTCCGGCTGTTTGGCCAGAAAGAAGCGCAGCGGCCGGTCGAGGCTGCGGGCGAGCCGCACGCGCTCGCCGTCGCGGGCCACCAGGGCGAAGGAGCCGCCGATGCGGCGGACCGCCCTGGGGTCGTCCGAGAGCAGGAGCTTTCGGGCGCTCTCGAGGCCGACGCCGAGGAGCTGCTGGCGGGTGGGAGAGACGAGATCTACGAGGTCGGTGACGGGCTGGTTTCTCACGGCGGTAGTGTATGACGATCGTTGACTTACGCCCCGTTACCGCCATATCATGATCTCTCCCCGGAGCCCATCGAATGTCCACCCGACCGGCCCCCACCGCTCCCCCGGGAGCAGCCTCCCGCACCGCCGGGCGCGTCGCCCGGGAGCTTCTCGGCCAGCCCTTCCCGGCGCCGCTGACGCGCGCGCGGGAGCTCGGGCGCTCGACGCGCCGCGACGACGGTCCGGAGCGGCTGCCCACCTCGCTCGAGGCCTTCGACCGTCTGCTGGCGGGAGGCCTGCCCAAGGGGCGGCTGGTGGAGCTCGTCGGGCGGCGGACCAGCGGCCGCTTCTCCATCGCCGTCGGCGCCCTCACCGCGGCCACCGCCG
>JAWWBN010000327.1:0-2478 GCA_033720955.1 Thermoanaerobaculia bacterium
CGCCGACTTCGACACCTTCGTCGGGGAGCTCTACTTCACCAGGCTCGACGCCGGCCAGAGCGAGATCCGCTACCTGGAGTGGACGCCGCAGAACGACGGCGATCCCCACTCCTGCGTGGAGGTCACGATCCCCAACGTCTTCAACGACGTCAACGAGAACAACAACCGGGCGCAGCAGAACCTGCAGGAGGTGCCGAGCGCGCGGTCGAGCCCCTACGACGCGGTGACGTACCGCTTCGGGCTCACCAACGATCAGTCCAGCCAGGAGCTCTTCTACTTCCGCGCCGAGGGCGTGCCGCAGGGGTGGTCCGCCGTCCTGAGCCCGCGCTCGGCCCTCCTGGCGGCGGGCCAGCGGGTCGACGCCGCCCTGACCCTGCAGCCGCCCGACGACGCCCCGGTCTGCACCGACCACCAGGTCGACGTGACCAGTTGGCGGCCCAGCGGCGACACCCTGGTGCAGGTGGGCGGCGGCACGGTGCAGGTGGACCTGCGCAACCGCACGCGGCTCGGCCTGGACACCACCCTGGGCCCCTGCGATCCCGGCGTCGGCCGTCAGGGGATGACCACCGCCGCCATCAACTTCGACGCGGCCGCCGTCGCCCGCGCTCCCAGGCAGTGCGCCCGGATCCAGGCGGCCGGCTGCACCCAGCCCCCGCGGCCCAACGAGGAGATCGTGGTCCGCTACCTGCACCCGGACGGCTACCCCGTCTACCGCACCGTGACGACCGACGCCTCGGGCTGCTACTCGGACTTCCTGGTGGTCGCCGAGGGTGGACCGTGGGAGGTCACCGCCGAGTACCTGGGCGACGAGTGCAGCGGCCCCGCCGCCAGCGGGCCCCGCACCGTCGGCGTGCCTCTGCCGCGCGACACCGATCCGGACGGCGACGGGGTCCCCACCGGCGACGAGCCGCAAGGCGACCACGACGGCGACGGGGTGCCGGGATACCTGGACCCGGACAGCGACGGCGACGGCCGTCCCGACGGCCAGGAGCTCCCCGGCGACTGCGACCGCGACGGCCTGGCCAACGTCATCGACCCCGACTCGGACGGCGACGGCGTGCCCGACGGCCGCGACGGGTCGCCCTGCGGCGGCGGAGTGCGGCTACGGGGTCTCGACTACAGCTTCCACGTCGGCTCGACCCACCCGATGGACCGCCTGAACGAGATCGCCGACGCCAACATCTACGCCCAGGTCGACGTGGGCTACGACCTCACCGACCGGCTGCGGCTCAAGGGCATGCTGGGTCTGGCCCAGCTCACCGCGGAGAGCGCCGCGGGGATCGAGCACCCCCGCTGGCTCCACCTGTCGGCCAACGTGCGCTGGCTCGGGCCGGCGAGCGCCACCGGTCTGCGCTGGTACCTGCAGGGCGGCCCGGGGATCTACGAGCCCAAGAGCGGCAGCGCCGAGAGCGGGCTGAACCTGGGGCTGGGCGGGCAGGTTCCGGTCCAGGGGCCGTTCAAGCTGGAGTTCGGGACCGACTACCACCAGATCCAGGACGACGCCGACAGCCGCTTCCTCACCTTCCACCTGGGGGTGATCTTCCGGTAGCGCTGCGGCCCGGCCGCGGCGGCGGGTGGGGAGGGGGGGGCCCTCGACCTGCCGTCCCCGGGAGGAGGGGCGAGGTGGTGGTACGCTTGCCCTCCCATGAGCTCGGAGATCGAGAGGATCCTGGCCGAGGTCGAGATCCGCGAGCTGCCGCGACGCAAGGTCTGCGTGGTGGGTCCCGAGACGGCGCTGGCCGAGGCCTACCGGCTGCTCGACGAGGAGGCGAGCGTGGCGCTCCTGATTCGCGACGACACCGGTCTCACGGGAATCTTCACCGAGAGAGACGTGGTCGACCGCACCGCCCTCGAGGGGGATCGCGAGACCCCGATCGGCGAGCTGATGAGCCCCATCCGGGCGCGCCTGACCTTCGATGACCGCCTGGCCGACGCGATCGAGCTGATGCACCAGAGCGGCTACCGGCACATCCCGCTCGAGGGCGGGGAGGGGGGCGAGCTCGGCCTGGTGGGCGGCCGCGACATCCTCAAGCTGATCGCCGGCTACTACCCGGAGGCCCTCCTCAACCTGCCGCCCCGTCTGCACCAGGTGATGACCCGGCCGGAGGGAGGCTAGAGCCGGTGCCGGCCCGGGCCGCCGGAGGTCCGCGGGAGCTCGCGTGAAGCGCTGCCCCCACTGCGCCGCCGAGAACCTCCCCGGCGCCGACGTCTGCGACCACTGCGGCAGCGACCTGGCGGGGCTGGACATCCCGGAGGCCGAAGGGGGCTTCCGCGGCCGGCTGCTCACCGCCCGGCTCGGCGACCTGAAGCTCTCCCCGGCCGTCGTGGCGGCGCCCGAGGACACGGTGTCGCGGGCGGTGGAGCGCATGCGCGAGGCCCGTTCCGGCTGCGTGCTGGTCTTCCGCGACGGCGAGCTCGCGGGTCTCTTCAACGAGCGCGACCTGCTGACCCATCCGTTCGGGCGGTTGCTGCGCTACG
>JAWWBN010000328.1:0-2465 GCA_033720955.1 Thermoanaerobaculia bacterium
CGCCACGATCCGGTATGCGCAACGCGCTCTCGAGCTGGAGCCGAGCGACGAAGCATCGGCCCGGCTGGAGATGAGCGCGCATCTCGGGCGCGGCGACCGGGCTCTGGCGGGCGCCGACGAAGGCCTGGGGCGCCCCGGCGGCGAAGAGCGGTGCGCCGGCACCGCAGACGGCCAGGACGACGGCGGCCAGACCTCTCATCGAGCCTCCTCCCCGGTGGGCGGCCGCGCGCCGCGGACGAACACCTCGATCTCGGTGATCGAGTCGATCTTCGGGTCCCCGGTGAGGAACTCCGGGCGGATCCGGGGCCGGGCGGCGGCGAAGAGCTCCTCCTCGCGGCCGATCGTCTCGATCCTGACCTCGGACCAGTGACGGCGGAAGGCCTCCTCGTACTGGTCCAGCCGCCAACGGTTCAGGTTGTGCCGGGGATTGAGCCATCGCGTCCACGCCGCCTCCGAGTAGCAGAGCATCTCGAACGGACGGTCGAAGAAGTGGTCACGCAGGTCGATCATGTGAACCTGGCAGCCGCCCGGGGCGGTGATGCCGGCCAGCTTGTCCACCCAGAGCCCGACGTCGTCGAGATGCTCGAAGACCGAGGTCGAGAGTACCAGGTCCACCACCGGAAGCTGCGCCTCGTGCGGCGTCTCGCCCGCGCCGATCTCGGTCATGCCGGCCGGCCGCGGCCGGATGCCGGCGGAGGTCTCCTCCAGACAGCCCGGGTATTCCGCCAGCCAGCGCCGGTTCAGCAGGTCGTCGGGATCGGCGTAGGGGTCGAACAGGTAGACGTGGGTCACGCCGCGCTGCAGCAGGGCGCAGCCCATGCCGTAGGAGGGGCCGTGGCCGAAAAGGAGGACCGCCCGTCCGGCGAAGCTCTCGCCCTCCCGCGCCAGGGTCTCGGCGTAGTGGTCGGCGAACTCCTCCGGGGCGTCGGACTCTCCCCCGGGGATGCCTCCCAGACGGCGCCGCGCCCAGGCCGCCACCGGCCCGGGAAGCCAGTTTCGAACGAGACGCTGGGTCAGGTAGTGGAGACGGGCGAGGGCCATGGGGAGCGAGGCGAGAGTCTACGCCATCGCGCCGCCGGCCGGCGGCGAGGTCTTCCAGCAGCTCGAGTCCGACCGTCGCGCCGTGGCCGGCGGTGGGGCCGCCGCTAGCGCCGCACCAGGGTGTAGCCGTCCGGCGCACCCCAGCTCTGCCACTCGCCGCCACGCATCTGCTCGGTAACGCAGTGGAGCCGGTCGGGGGCCGTCAGCCGGCAGCGGTCACGGTAGCGGATCCAACCCCGCTCGCGGTCCTCTTCGTGCCGGAAACGCTGCTGCGGGGGGTAGGTCACCCGGTAGTCGCGGACGAAGCCCTTCCCCTCCCCGGGCAGGAAGGTGGACTCGTAGAGGAAGTCGGCGACGAGCTGGAGCCCGAGAGCCCGGATCTCGCCGCTTCGCGGGTCGAAGGTGACCAGGTTCTCCAGCACCCGGCGGTCCAGGTCGCCGTCCGGGATGCCCTCGTAGAAGCGCAGGATCTTGCGGCGCGGGTCGGCCCACTCCAGCCGGAAGGCGACGTCGTCGGCCCGGGTCGGATCGGCCGCCACCAGCTCTCCTCCGGGGTCGGGCCGCCAGCTCCCGATGAACGGCTCGAGAAAGGAGAGCGGGTTGCCTACGGCCGGCCGCGCCTCGAGGGCGGCCAGCGCCGCCGCGGCGCGACGCTCGTCCGGGTCCAGCTCCAGGGCCCGCAGGTACTCCAGCCGCGCGCGGGCGTCCTGACCGGCGGTCTCGAAGGCGCGGCCCAGGGAGAAGGCCGCCGACGCGGAGCCCGGGTGGTCGTCGGCGTTGAGCGCCAGGAGGGCGATGGCCTCCTCCGCCTCGCCCATCTTGAGGAGCTGGTAGCCGATCCACTCCACCCCGGGGCGTGGGTCGCTCCGGGGATCGGAACGGCGGAAGTCGCGGTAGCTCGCCAGCAGCGCCGCGACGTCGGTGCGCTGCGCGTAGAGCAGCTCCAGAAAGCGCTGCAGCGGGGTCCGCTCGAACTCCGGCGGCGAGAACCAGGCGGGCGGCAGCTCCCGGTTCGCCTCGATGCGGCCCCACTGCATGCGGCTCAGAGTCTCCCCGGTGGCGATCTCGGTCTGGAGGTAGGAGTGGGCGAAGAGCACCCCGGCCACGGGCCGGTGGTCGCCGATCCGGGTCTCGCTGGTGACCGGCGCGCCGAAGGCGTGGATGGGCGCCGTCCGCCGCTCGGCGATCTCGAGACAGCTCTCCACGTCGACGAAGAGCTCGCGCACGAAGCCGTCGGCGTGGGTGAGGGTCAGCCGGTGGGCCGGCCGCCCGCCGATCGTCTCGGGCTCCCCCAGCCGGACGTGGGACCCCTTGGCCCGCCAGTCCACCAGCGGGCCCTCGAAGTCGGCTCCGCGCCGGGTGGCCCCGGCAGCCGCGCCCACCGTGCGCACCACGACGCCGGGGTCGGCGCTCCACTCCCAGGC
>JAWWBN010000329.1:0-2421 GCA_033720955.1 Thermoanaerobaculia bacterium
CTGGAGCTGTTGGACCAGGGGATCCGGGCCAGCGTGGCAGCCGGAGGACCGGCCCTGGGCCTCCTCTTCCGGGTCCTCTTCGCGCTCTCCCGCATCACCGGCGGCCGTCTGGGCGCACGCCTCTTCGGCAAGGTGCACCGGCGCTTCGGCGGCGCCCTGCGGCGGATCGTCACCGGCGGCGCGGCCCTGCCGCCGGAGCTGGGCCGGCGCTTCCGATGGATGGGCTTCGCCGTCGCCGAGGGGTACGGCATGACCGAGACCGCCCCCGTGCTCACGGTCAACCCGTGGGGGGCCGCCCGCTTCGGCAGCGTGGGGCGGCCGCTGCCCGGGGTCGAGCTGGAGCTGCGCGGCGGCCAGGTCTGGGTGCGGGGTCCCAACGTCATGTCGGGCTACCTGGACGACCCCGAGGCGACGGCCGAGGTGATGCGCGACGGCTGGCTCGCCACCGGCGATCTGGGGGAGCTCGACCCGCACGGCTACCTGCGGATCTCGGGGCGGGCGCGCGAGGTGATCGTCACCGCCGCCGGGAAGAACGTCCACCCCGAGGAGGTCGAGGCGCGCTACCGCGGTCTGGCCGGGGTGAGGGAGCTGGCCGTGATCGGTCTCCCCGACGGCCGCGGAGGGGAGAGGGTGACCGCGGTGGTGGTGCCGGCGGGGGAGGCGGGCGAGCGGGAGATCGAGGCCCTTCGTGCGGCGATCGACGCCCGGTCCCGCGAGGTCCCCACCTACCAGCGGATCGGGCGGGTCGAGCTGTGGCCCGGGGAGCTGCCCAAGACGACCACGCTCAAGGTGCGGCGCGGGAAGCTGAGGGAGGCCCTGCTCGACGGCGGGGCGCCCGAGACGGGCGGCCCGGCGCCCGGCGAGCCGACGGCGGCGCCTGCGCAGAGCCCCGACGAGGGACGGGACGCCCTCATCGCCACGGTGGCGCGCCTCACCCGCAGCCGGGCCGAGCAGATCGGCCCCTCGTCGCGGCTCGCGGAGCTGGGGGTCGACTCGCTGACCCGCGCTGAGCTGCTGGGCGAGATCGAGAGCCGCTTCGGGGTGGCCGTGGACGACGCCACCGCCGGCGCCCTGGACCGGGTCGGCGACCTGCTGGAGCTGCTGCCGGGGAGACCGGCGGCGTGAGCCGGAGGGGCCTGGAGCGGCTGGCGGTCGGCTGGGCGGTGTGGGTGGCCCGGCGGCCGTGGCGGGTGATCGCGGCGACCCTGCTGCTGGTGGCGGTGGCGGCCACCGGCCTGCCCCGGCTGGAGCTCTCCAACAGCTTCCGGGTCTACTTCTCGGAGGAGAACCCGGAGCGGGTCGCCTTCGAGGCGCTCGAGGCCACCTACGCCAAGAGCGACAACATCCTTTTCGTGCTGCGTCCGGCGGCGGGCGACGTCTTCACCGCGGAGACGCTCGCCTCCCTGGAGCGGCTCACCGAGGCGGCCTGGCGGCTGCCCTGGGCCAGCCGCGTGGACTCGCCGACCAACTTCCAGCACAGCCGGGCGGAGGGCGACGAGCTGATCGTCGCCGACCTGGTCCGTGGCGCGGAGAAGCTGGATCGGCGGGCGCTCGCGCGGGTCCGGAGCACGGCCCTCGCCGAGCCCGCCCTGGCCGGCCTGCTGGTCTCGCCCGACGGATCGACGGCCGGGGTCAACGTGGTCTTCCAGTTCCCCGGCGCGAGCCGGTCGGAAGTCCCCGAGGCGGTCGCCGCGGCGCGGGAGCTGGCCCGCCAGACCGAAGCCGGCACCCCCGGGATCCGGGTGTACCTCTCGGGCGTCGCCCTGCTCGACCACGCCTTCGCCGACGCCGGGCAGCGCGACGGGGCGACGCTGCTGCCGGTGATGCTGGGCGTGGTGGTGCTCTTCCTGGCCGTGGTGCTGCGCAGCCTCTCCGCCTGTCTGGCCACCCTGGCGGTCTTGGGCTGCGCCACCCTCTCCGCCCTCGGCCTGGCCGGTCACCTGGGCATCCGGCTGACCCCGGTGGCGATGACGGCGCCCACCATCATCCTGACCCTGGCCGTCGCGGACGGCGTCCACCTCTTCGGCACCATCCTCTCCACCCGCCGGCGGGGGGCCTCGCGCCGCGGCGCCCTGGCCGAGGCGCTCCGGGTGAACCTGGTGCCGGTGAGCGTCACCAGCGCCACCACCATGGTGGGCTTTCTGGCCCTCAACTTCGCCGACACGCCTCCCTTCCGCGACCTGGGCAACCTGACCGCCCTGGGGATCGGCGCCGCGTGGGCCGCCGCGCTCTCCCTGCTGCCGGCTCTGGCGATGAAGCTCCCCCTGCCGGCGCCGCGGGGGGATGGAGAGGGGCGCTGGACGCGGGCCCTGGACGCCTGGGGGGCGTGGGTGGTCCGTCGGCCGGGCTTCGCCCTCGCCGCGGTCGGAGCGCTGGCGCTGGGGGCCGGAGCCGGTCTCACGCGGCTCGGGCTCGACGACC
>JAWWBN010000330.1:0-2420 GCA_033720955.1 Thermoanaerobaculia bacterium
ACGGCGCGGCGTGCGGGAGCTGCTCCAGCGGGTCGAGACGAGCCCGGTGGAGCTCGGGGAGGGGCTGAGGTTCTACCGCCCCGACCTGCTGGTCAACCTGAACCGGCCGGAGGACCTCGCGCCGCCGGCCGCGCGGAGGCCGGCGTGAGCGACCGCCTGCGCCGCCAGCTCGGCCCCTTCCGCGAGATCCTCCGCACCGCGTGGCAGAACCGCGACCGCCCGGGCTACGCCTGGCGGATCCTCAACGGCGGGGTCTGCGACGGCTGCGCCCTCGGCACCGACGGCATGCGGGACTGGACCATCGACGGCATCCACCTCTGCTGGATCCGGCTGAATCTGCTGCGGCTCAACACCATGCCGGCGCTGGACCCCGAGCGGCTGCGGGACGTCGGGGCGCTCGGCGCCATGGAGGAGTCGGAGCTGCGCGCGCTGGGACGCATTCCCTTTCCCCTGCGGCGTCGCCGGGGGGAGAGCTCTTTCTCGCGTCTGAGCTGGGAGGAGGCGCTGGAGAGCGCCGCGGCCCGGCTCCGGGCGGCCGATCCCCGGCGGCTGGCCTTCTATCTGGTGTCGCGCGGCACGGTGAACGAGACCTACTACGCGGCCCAGAAGGCGGCGCGCTACCTGGGCACCAACCACGTGGACAACTCCGCCCGGATCTGCCACTCCTCCTCCACGGTGGGTCTCAAGCAGACCATCGGCTACGCGGCGACGACCTGCAGCTACCGCGACCTGTTGAGGTCCGACCTGATCGTCTTTCTGGGCAGCGACGCGGCCAACAACCAGCCGGTGGTCATGAAGTACCTCCATCTCGCCCGCAAGCGCGGCACCCGGGTGGTGGTGGTGAACCCGTACCGCGAGCCGGGGATGGAGCGCTACTGGGTGCCCTCCAACCTCGACTCGGCTCTTCTGGGGACCGAGGTCTGCGACCGCTTCTACCAGGTGCGGGTGGGGGGCGACATCGCCTTTCTCAACGGCGTCCTCAAGCACCTGGTGGCGCGGGGCTGGATGGACGAGGCCTTCATCCGCGAGCACACGGAGGGGTTCGACGAGCTGGTGGCGTCGCTGGCGGAGCAGTCGTGGGAGGAGCTCGAGCGCGCCTCCGGGCTCTCCCGGCTGGAGATGTTCGAGCTCGCCGAGCTCTACGCCGCCGCCGGCTCCACGATCTTCGTCTGGTCGATGGGGCTCACCATGCACCGGCACGGGGTGGCCAACGTGCGGGCGGTGGCCAACCTGGCCCTGGCGCGAGGGTCGGTGGGCCGTCCCGGCGCCGGGCTCATGCCGATCCGGGGTCACTCCGGCGTGCAGGGCGGCGCGGAGATGGGGTGCGTGCCCAACGTCCTGCCCGGGGATCGGCCCATGACGCCCGAGGCCGCCGCCGAATTGTCCGAACTGTGGGGCTTCGAGGTCCCGTCGTGGCGGGGCCACTACGTCGCCGAGATGATCGACGCCGCCGCCTCCTCCGAGGTGGAGGCCCTCTACTGCGTGGGCTCGAACCTGCTGGGGGTGCTCCCCGACACCCGCTACGTCCGCGGGGCCATGGAGCAGATCCCGCTGCGCATCCACCACGACATCGTGCTCAACCCGCAGATGCTGGTCGAGCCCCTGGAGGAGGTGCTGGTGCTGCCCGCCACCACCCGCTACGAGCTCGCCGGCGGCGGCACCGAGACCTCCACCGAGCGCCGGGTGATCTTCAGTCCCGAGATCCCGGGTCCGCGCATCCCCGAGGCCCGCGACGAGTGGCGGGTGATGACCGAGCTCGCCGCCCGGGTGAGGCCGGAGCGGGCGGAGAAGATCCTCTTCGCCGGCACCCCGGAGATCCGTCGGGAGATCGCGCGGGTGATCCCGCTCTACGACGGCATCCAGGAGCTCGCCGCCAAGGGTGACCAGTTCCAGTGGGGCGGCGCCCAGCTCTGCGAGGGCGGGCGGTTCGCCCGGCTGGGCGGTCGAGCCCGCTTCCGCCCGGAGAGGCCGCCCGACCGCGAGCTGCCCGACGACGCCTTCCACCTCTCCACCCGCCGCGGCAAGCAGTTCAACAGCGTCGTCTTCGGCGAGCGCGACATGATCACCGGCGCCGACCGCGACGGGGTGCTGATGGCCACGGAGGACATGGTGCGGCTGTCGCTGGAGGAGGGCGACCGGGTCCGGCTCACGAGCGACACCGGCGAGCTCACCGGGCGGGCGCGGGCCGCCCGCCTGCGCGCCGGAACGGTGATGGTCTACTGGCCGGAGGCCAACACCCTGGTGCCGCGCGGGGTCTGCGATCCCGAGTCCGGGATCCCCGCCTATCGCGACGCGGTGGTGCGGGTCGAGCGGCTGGAGGGGTAGCGGCGCCCGCCGCGCGCGCCATGGCGAGGCCGGCCGCTCCCCCGGACGCCACCGAGCGCCGCGAGGTCGTCGTCTACGATGGCGACGCGGGCGAG
>JAWWBN010000331.1:0-2398 GCA_033720955.1 Thermoanaerobaculia bacterium
GCCCGGCTCCCGGGCCGCAGACCGTCACCGTCACCGGCAGACCCACCCATCGGCCGCTCCAGGCCGGCCCCCCGGTCCCCGCCCACCGCCGTGCCGAGAGCCGCGCCACGAGCGGCGTCACCTCGGCGGCCAGGGCCGCCACCACGCACACCGCCGCCGCCGCGGGCATCGCTCATCCCCCCGCCGCCGCGCGAGGTCCACGGAACCACTCCACCGCCCGCCCCAGCGCCTCCTCCACGGGGGTCTGCGCCAGGCCCAGCTCCCGTACCGCCTTGCCGGCGTCGAAGAACATCCGGTGCCGCGCCAGCCGCGCCGCCTCCAGCGGCACCCGCGGCTCACGGCCCAGCAGCCGGGCGGCGGCGGTGTCCACCGCTCCGACGGCGATCGGCACCCAGTGGGGCAGCTCGAGCCGCGGCGCCCGCCGTCCCGTCAGCTCGGCCAGGATGCCGAAGATCTGCCGCAGGGTCAGGTTGCGGTGGCCCAGGATGTACCTCTCCCCCACCCGGCCGCGCTCCGCCGCCAGCAGATGGCCGGCGGCGACGTCCCGCACGTCGATCAGGTTCAGACCGGTGTCGACGTAGGCCGGCGAGCGGCCCTCGAGGAAGTCGAGGACGATCCGCCCCGTGGGGGTCGGCTTGAGATCCCTCTCCCCCACCGGCGTCGACGGGTTCACGATCACCACCGGCAGCCCGCGGGCCGCCCAGGCCTCCGCCTCCCTCTCGGCCAGGTACTTGCTGCGCTTGTAGTGCCCCACCATGTCGTCGAGGCTCACCGGGGTCTCCTCGGTGGCGGGGCTGCCGTCCGGCTCCAGCCCCAGGGCGCCCACCGAGCTGGTGTAGACCACCCGCTCGGCGCCGTGCTCCGCCGCCGCCGCCAGCACGTTGCGGGTTCCCTCGACGTTCGACTCGTAGAGGTCCCGCGGCCGCCGGGCGTAGAGCCGGTAGTCGGCGGCGCAGTGGTAGACCTCGGCGCAGCCGGCCGCGGCCCGGGCGACGGACGCCGGGTCGCGCAGGTCCCCCTCCGCGACCTCCACCTCCCGTCCCTCCAGGTTGGCCCGCGAGCTGGTGGCGCGGACCAGACAGCGGACCTCGTCGCCGCGGGCCAGCAGGGCGTCGAGCAGGTGCCCGCCGACGAAGCCCGTGGCTCCGGTGAGGAGGACTCTCATGGACCGCCCAGGGTCGCGGCCGCCGGCCTCAGCCGAGCAGGTTCCAGGCCGCCATCCGCACCAGGTCGCCCGGGTTCCGGGGCAGCTCGCGCACCACCGAGGCCTCGAACCCCGAATGCATCTTGCAGTTCTGGCAGAGCCGATCGACGCGGAGCTCCCAGTAGTCCCAGTCGGTCTTGTGCCAGAACTCCTCCCACGACCAGGTGTGGGTCTTGCCGATCAGGTAGCAGGGGCCCTTCCACCCGTTCGGCGTGAAGGTCACCGTGCTCCAGGGGGAGCAGTTGTACTCCCTCAGGCCCGCGGCGAACTCCAGGAACATGGGCGAGGAGTGGAGACGGTAGCGCTTGGAGATCTCCAGGATCCGCTGGAACTTCTCCTGGATCTCCTGACGGGTGAGGAACATGTCCCGATCTACCGACTCGTAGTGGTAGCCGGGGGAGATCAGCATCCCGTCCACGCCCATCCGGGTCATGAGCTCGCAGAGCTCTTCGACCTCTTCGACGTCGGTCTCCTTGAAGACCGTGGTGTTGGTGATCATGTGGTAGCCGCGCCGCTTGCCCTCGCGGATCATCTCGATCGCCTTGTCGAACACCCCCTCGCGGGCGCAGACGAAGTCGTGGGTCTCGCGCATCCCGTCGAGGTGGACGTTGATGGTGAGGCGGCGATGGGGCTCGATCACGCCGTAGACCTTCTCGTCGAGCAGCAGGGCGTTGGTGCAGAGGTAGATGTGGCGCTTGCGCTCGATCAGCCCGTCCACCAGCTCGGGCAGCTCGGGGTAGACCAGCGGCTCGCCGCCGCAGATCGACACCGCCGGGGCGCCGCACTCGTCGGCGGCCTGCAGGCAGAGCTCGAGCGGCAACCGGTCCTTCAGCTTGCCGGTGTGCCGCTCCACCGCACAGCCCACGCAGGCCAGGTTGCAGGTGTAGAGAGGCTCCAGCATCAGGACGAAGGGGAAGCGGCGGTTGCCCTGCACCGCGTTCTTCACCTGATGCCGCAGCATGTCGGTGGTGATGTGGATCGGAAATCTCATCTCAGGCGAGGCCCCAGACGCCGGCGGGCTCGGTCTCCTGCCGGCTCAGGAAGATCCCCAGCGCTCGCGCCGGGAAGTAGAGGTTGTAGTAGTGGTAGTTCAGGTAGAAGACCGTGGGGAAGCCGGTGCCCGTCCAGTGGGGGTCGTGCCACCCGCCGTCCGCCCCCTGACGGGCCAGCAGATGGTCGACGCCGGCGGCCACC
>JAWWBN010000332.1:0-2352 GCA_033720955.1 Thermoanaerobaculia bacterium
CGGGTGGCGCACACGCCGCTCAAGACCCCGACCAAGGTGGCGGAGTTCCTCGTCGACCGCGTCCGCGCCGCGGACGAGCGGCTGGCGGAGCTCCGCCGGCGGCTGGCGCGGGAGGCGGGCGAGCCGCTGCGCCGGGCCCGTCGGCGGATGGAGATCTCCCGGCGCGAGCTCCAGGCGGCCGGCCGGCGTCTCGGGGCGCTCGGCGAGCGGCTGGCCGCGACGGGGGAACGGCTCGGTCGGGCGGGGGGCGAGCTGCTCCGCCGCCACCGGCAGCGCGCCGCCCATCTGGCCGCCCGCGCCGGCTGGGCGGCGCCGCGGACGGTGCGCGACGCGCGGCGCGCACGGCGCAGCCGGGGGGAGCGGCTGGCGGCCGCGGCCCGTCTCCGGCTGCGCGAGGCGGCCTCGGGGCTCGAGGGGCGGCGGCGGCTGTGCCGTGAGCTCGCACCGGAGCGGGTGCTGGCGCGGGGCTTTACAATCACCCGGTCGGCCGCGGGCGAGGTGCTGAAGTCGGCCTCGGGCGCGCGGCCGGGGGAGCGGATCGAGACCGTCTGGGTGGACGGAGCGCGAACGAGCCGAGTGGAGGAGAGTTGAGCAAAGTAGAGGGCAGCGAGACGCCCCGCTTCGGCGAGGCGATGGAGCGGCTGGAGGAGATCCTCCGGCGCATCGAGAGCGAGGAGATCGACATCGACGAGCTGGCCGGCGAGCTCAAGGTGGCGGCCGAGCTGCTCGAGCTGTGCCGGAGGAAGATCCGCAGGGCGGAGGTGGAGGTGGGACAGATCGTGGAGGCCCTCGAGGAGGAGCGACCCGACGGGGAGCCGGCTCCTTGAGCGGTTTCTTCCAGCGCCAGAGGAGCGGCTCGGTGGTCTGCCCCGCCTGCGGCAAGCTCGTGGGGGTCAACGACGCGACCTGCTTCCACTGCGGCCGCCGCAGCCCCGGCATGTGGGGCTACGGCAAGCTGCTGCGGAGCCTGGCCGGGGGAGTGGGGGTGAGCGAGGTGGTGGTCTTCGGCTGCGGCGGCCTCTACCTCCTGGCGCTGGTGCTCGACCTCCAGGGCATCCGGATGCAGGGCGCCCTCTCCTTTCTGGCCCCGAGCCCGCGCAGCCTGGACCTGCTCGGCTGGAGCGGGGCGGTGCCGGTTCTGCGAGACGGCAGGTGGTACACGCTGCTCTCGGCCGGGTGGCTCCACGGCGGCCTCATCCACATCCTCTTCAACATGCTCTGGGTGCGTCAGCTCGCGCCGGCCGCCACCGCCGTCTACGGCGCCGGCCGCACCCTGATCCTCTACGTCGCCGCCTCGGTGGCCGGCTTCGCCCTGTCGGTGGTCGGTTTCATCGTGGGAGTGCAGATCGGGATCCTGGGCATGCTGATGGGGCGGGCGACCTACACCGTGGGCGCCTCGGCGGCGGTCTTCGGACTCCTCGGCGCCCTGGTCTACGCCGGACGCCGGGGCGTCGGCCTGCAGCTCGGCCGGCAGGCCTGGTCCTACGCGGTGATCCTCTTCGTCTTCGGGCTCGTCTTCCCCGGAGTGGACAACTGGGCCCACCTCGGCGGGTTCGCCGGCGGCTACCTGCTGGCGGCCTGGTTCAACCCTCTGAGGCCCGAGCGGCCGGACCACCTGCTCGGGGGGCTCGCCGCCCTGGCGCTCACGGCGCTGGCCGTGGTGATGTCGGTGGTGCGCGGCCTGACCGGGTGAGCGCCACCGTCGCCCGTGGCCCGGCCTCCCGGCTCCGGCTGCCGGCCGGTCTGGCCCGGCGTGTCCGCCGCCACGCCCTCTCCGCCTACCCCGAGGAGTGCTGCGGCATCCTGATCGGGCGGCCGCACGACGCCGGGGCGCGAGTCACCCGGGTCGTCCCGGCCGCGAACGTCTGGGGGGGAGAGCGCGACCGGCGGTACTCCATCGACCCGCGCCAGCTCCTGGCAACCCACGTCGAGGCCCGCGCGGAAGGGCTCGAGGTCGTGGGCTACTACCACTCGCATCCCGACGCCCCTGCAGTGCCCAGCCGCCTGGACCTGGAGCGGGCCTGGCCCGCGACGAGCTATCTCCTCGCCTCGGTGCGGCGCCGGGGAGAGGTCGAGCTCCGGAGCTGGCGGCTGGACGGCTCGGGGAGCCGCTTCGTGGAGGAGGGAGTGGAGGCGGTGGGCTAGAATCGGTCCGCCAGGCCGATGAGCGACCCCGCCAGAGCTCCGGAGCCCCCCGACACCGGCGCCGGGAGCGGGCTCTCGCCGGCGGAGATCCGCCGGTACAGCCGCCACCTGATCCTCCCCGAGGTGGGCCGGGAGGGCCAGGAGCGTCTGAAGCGTGGCCGCGTGCTCCTGGTGGGAGCGGGCGGTCTCGGCTCGCCCGCCGCCCTC
>JAWWBN010000333.1:0-2331 GCA_033720955.1 Thermoanaerobaculia bacterium
CCAGCCGCTACGCCGCCGGAGGCTCGACGGGCCGCTGGCGCAGGCTCCGCCGCTGGGCGTCGCGTCTGGCCGGGGGTCTCTGCCGCCGGACCCTCGGCCTCGCCGTCCAGGATCCGATGAGCGGCTTCTTCGCCATTCGGCGGACCACCTTCCACAAGGTCGCCAGTCGGCTGCGTCCGCGAGGCTTCAAGGTGCTGATGGAGATCCTCGCCCGAGAGCCCGAGGCGCGGGTGGTCGAGGTGCCCTACACCTTCAGCCCGCGCTGGACGGGAAGATCCAAGCTGGGACCCGAGGTCATGCTGGACTACCTCTGGTCGCTGGTGGAGCTGCGCACCGGCCGCACCCTCTCGCCGCGGTTCCTCCAGTACTGCGTGGTGGGCCTGACCGGCGTGCTCGTCCAGCTCGCGGTCCTGGCGGCCCTGAGAACCGTCCTCGAAGAGGCGATCGCCCTCGCCCTGGCCATCCTCTCCGCCATGACCTCCAACTTCGTGATCAACAACCGGTGGACCTTCCGGGACCGGCGGCTCGAGAGCGGCGCCTGGCGAGGCGGGCTTCTCCGCTTCGTGGCGATCTCCAGCCTGGGGGCGCTGATCAACCACTCCGTGTCGCTGCGGCTGCACCACCTCACCGGGATCGACCTGCTCTGGACCAGCCTGGCGGGCATCGTCCTGGCAACCGTCTGGAACTACCATTTCAACCGCGGATTCACCTGGGGAATGTGGGAGCGCCCTGAATGAACGACCCGACTCTCTCCGCCGACGCCCCGTCTCCGCGCCCGCATCCGCGGCGACGGCGCAGTCCACGCATCTCCGGCATCCTCGGAGCCCCGTGGCTCCCGGCGGTCGGGGGTCTCGTGATGCTCCTGCTGGGCATCGCCTTCTTCGTCTACGACGAGGGCCGCGAGGGTTTTTCGGAGCTGGACGAGTGGTTCGCCTGGGTCGAGTTCTTCTGCTTCGGCCCGGGGATGGCGCTGCTCGTCTACGTGCTCCTCGCCCAGCTCCGGCGCCGTGAGCTCTACTTCGCCCGCCGGCTGGCCATCGCGGACAAGGAGCACCTGCTCTACCTCGGCCACCTGGCGGCGGGGGTGGCGCACGAGGTGCGCAACCCGCTCCACAACATGCGGCTGATCGTCGATCGTCTCGGCGACCCCCTGGACGACGACTCGCGCGAGCGCTGGCACCTGCGGCTGGCGGCGAACCTGGAGCGGGTGGAAGCGGCCGTCGGCCTGGTCTTCCAGCAGGCGCGCCAGCCGGACGAGGAGATTCACGAGACCCTCGATCTGCGGGACGCCGTCGACAGCGCCGCCCGGGAGGTCGGCGGCCCCGTTCGATGGGAGACCGAGAGCCCTTCCGGTCGGCGCGAGCTCGTGACGGTCCCCCCCGAAGCGCTGCGGGTCATCCTCGAGAACCTGCTGCGCAACGCCCGGGACGCGGCCGTGGGGCCGAGCCTGCTGCGGCTGGAGAGCAACGGGGAGCGGGTCCACCTGCTCATCCGCAACCGGGGTGAGCTGAACGGCGTGAGCCCGCCCACCCGTCCTCGGACGCATCTGGGCATCGGGCTCTCCCTCTGCCGCCTGCTGGCGCAGCGCTTCGACGCCCACCTGGCCCTGCGTCAGTCGGGCCCCTGGGTCGAGGCGACGCTGGATCTGCCCGCCTGGGCCGAAGACCGCGCATGAAGAACCGGCGCGTCCTGATCGTCGAGGACGAGGCCGACTCCCGTGAGCTGCTGCAGCTCGGTCTCACCGATCTCGGCTATCACTGCCAGACCGCCGAGGACGGCCACCAGGCCATCGCCCTGCTCTCGGAAGATTGGGACGCTCTCGTCCTGGACATCGTCCTGCCCGGCTTCGACGGCCTCGAGCTGGTGAAGGCGGTGCGGGCCGGCGGCCTCCACTGCCTCTGCATCCTGGTGTCGAGCTTCGCCGACAAGGACCGCGCCATCGCCGCTCTCAACAACGGCGCCGACTACCTGCTCGAGAAGCCGTTCAGCATCAAAACCCTGGACCACCTTCTCCAAACGCTTGAACCGCGCACTCCGCAGCTCGGTCTGCGGGAGAGGGTCGCCGGCTACGGCATGCTCACGGAGCGGGAGCAGGAGTTCGTCTTCTACGTGCTGAAGGGGCTTCCCAACGAGCAGATCGCCCGTCTCGCCGGGATCCAACTGCAGAGCGTCAAGAACGCCCTGGGCCGCATCTACTCCAAGCTGGGCGTGGCCAGCCGCACGGAGATGCTGCTTCTCTTCATGGAGCACTGACGCGGTCCGGCCCCGCCACCCTTCCGACCGATCCGAGATTGGGAGGGAGGCAGGGTGCTCGCCTCGGAGGGGTGGGCG
>JAWWBN010000334.1:0-2036 GCA_033720955.1 Thermoanaerobaculia bacterium
CGACTTCGCGGTGGAGCCGAGCCGGCGGCCCGCCCCCCTCTCGTTCGCCCACACCCACCACACCCGCGAGGTGATCAAGCGGGAGGAGCTGGAGGACGTCGAGCGCGCCTGCCTCGACTGTCACAACGCCGAGCCGGACGGGCGCAGCTTCGCCGCCATCGACTTCGACCGCCACTGCGACGCCTGCCACCTGACCGCCACCACCTCCACGCCGCCGCTGCCGGTGGCCGGGGGCGCCGCGCCCGGGGTGGAGACGGTGGACCAGGTGCTGGCGCGGGGCGGGCCCGGCGTGCGCTGGGCCGCCTTCAGCAACCCCGCCGAGTTCCGGGTGCGCGGGGGCCGGGTGATCAAGACCCCCGTCTACCACCGCGACCCCTGGGTGCTGGACAATCTGCGGCGGCTGCGGCAGGCGCTCTACCCCGACGCGGGGCTGGCCGACCTCCTGGTGGCCTCCGCCGAGGTGCCGGAGCACGAGCTGCGCGGGCTGTACGAGGAGGCGATCGACACCCTCGAGGAGCAGATGGTCGGGCTCCGGGCGCGCCCGGAGCCCGAGGTGCGGCGGGAGCTCGCCCGCATCCAGGAGACCCTCGACGGGCTGCGGCGCGCGGTGCGCGAGCCCTACACGCCGCTCGACGGCACCCGCTTCGCCCTGGCCGTGGAAGACCCCCGCCCGGAGCTGACCGCCGAGCAGGTGGCCGAGCTCGAGGGGCTCGTCGCCCAGCTCACCCAGCCGTGCACCCAGTGCCACCGGGTGGAGAAGGCGACCATCGCCCGAGTGGACGACGACCTCGGGCTGCTGCGTCGGGCGGAGTTCAACCACCGCGCGCACATCGTCCAGCGACGCTGTCTGGACTGCCACTCGGAGATCCCCATCCTCGAGAACGTCGCCACCGAGGCCAAGCTGAACCCGGCCGTGGACTCGGCCGAGATCGTGAACCTGCCGCGGATCGAGACCTGTCGCGAGTGCCACGCGCCGCGGCGCGCTGCCGACCGCTGCGTGACCTGCCACCTCTTCCACCCGGACCAGAGCCGCCGCTCCGAGCTGCTGCTCTACCTGGAATGACGCGCGCCCGCCTCCTCTGCCGCTTCGGTTCCGACCGGGGGCTCGAGTTCGACGTCGAGGGCGAGGCCACGATCGGCCGCTCCTCCGGGTGCCGGGTCCGGCTGGACGACCGCTCGGTCTCCGGCGAGCACGCGCGGCTCACCTTCGACGCCGGCCGGGACGCCTGGTACCTGGAGGATCTGGGGAGCCTCAACGGCACCCGGGTGGACGGCGTGCCGGCGCGCGGCAGGGAGCGCCTCGAACGGCTCCACCTGCTGGAGTTCGGCAGCTCGTCGCCCCTCTTCTTCGTCCGCGTCGAGGCCCCGCCGCCCGCCGAGGAGCCTCCCGCGGACGACCGGGCCCCCGGCCCCGGCGCCCCCAGGAAGACCCGGGTGGACGAGGAGCTGCCACCGGTGCCCGACGTGCTGGTCGAGCCCCTCGGCGCCGACCCGGGCAAGACCGCCATCGAGGAGCTCTCGGCCCTTCTTCCGGAGAGCCTCGCCGAGCCGGATGACGACCGCGCGCCGGGCCGCCGGCCTCTCCTGCGCATCGCCGAGGGAGCGGCGGCGGGAGTCTTCCCGCTGGCCGAGGGCGAGAGCCTGGTGGGCCGCGGCACCGAGGCCGCGGTGCCGATCCCCGAGTCCCAGATCTCCCGGCGTCACGCCCTCCTACGGGTGGCCGGCGGCCGCGTCTTCGTGCGCGACCTCGAGAGCCACAACCACACCTACCTGGAGGGGGAGAGGCTCGGAAGCGACGAGGTGGAGGTCCGTCTCCCGGCCCGCCTCCGGTTCGGCAACATCGAAGCGCTGCTCACGGGGCCGGACGGTTGAGCGCCGCCGAGACCGTGGACCTCCTGGTGGTGGGCGGCGGCCCCGCCGGCACGGCGGCCGCCTTCCGCGGCCGCGAGCTGGGCCTGGACGTCCTCGTCGTGGACTACGACGACCTCATGAAGCGGATCCGCGACTACGCCAAGGACAAGCTGATCCTGCCCGGC
>JAWWBN010000335.1:0-2016 GCA_033720955.1 Thermoanaerobaculia bacterium
CTCGACGTCGAAGACCCGAACCTGGCCGCCACCGACCTCCGGGTCGCCAAGATGTACGCCGAAATGTTCCACGGTCTCGAAGAAGGCAGCGAGCCGCGGATCACGACCTTTCCCAACGACGAACACTACTCGCACATGGTGATGGAGACGCAGATTCCGTTCTACTCCATGTGCTCCCACCACCTGGTGCCGTTCTACGGCCACGCGCACGTCGGCTACGTTCCCAACGGGCGTATCGTCGGTCTCTCGAAGCTGGCGCGGATCGTCGAATTCTACGCCAAACGCCCCCAGCTCCAGGAGCGCCTGACCGAGCAGGTGGTGCATTTTCTCGAGGAGAAGCTGACCCCCCAAGGCGCCATCGTGGTCATCGAAGCCCGCCATCTGTGCGTCGAGATGCGGGGCGTCAAGAAGCCGGGAGCGATGACGGTGACCTCCGCCCTGCGGGGCGCCTTCCACGAGAGGCCGGTGCGTGAGGAGTTCCTCGACCTGCTCCGCCGTCGCTAGGGCGCTCGCTTCCGCGGCCCTGGCGCTGGCCTGCCTGGCTCCCCCGGCCCAGGCGGCCAAGAAGCCGCCCAGGTACTCCGCCGAGGAGGTGACCAACTTCCTCCTCTCCCCCGAGCACTCGCTCTGGCTGGTGGGTCCGGTCTCCTGGATCGCGACCGAGAAGGAGATCCGCGAGTACCTCTCTCTGACCGACGACGAGGCGGCCGAGAAGTTCATCCGCGAGTTCTGGAGCTCCCGCCGCGGCGACTCCGCCTCGCCCTGGCCCGACGACCAGCCGGCGGTGGTCTTCGCCCGCCGGGCCGAGGCGGCCGACAACCGTTTCAGCGAGAGCACCTCGCGCGGCCGCCACTCCGACCGCGGGACGATCTTCATCCTCTACGGCGAGCCGGAGGACACCTTCTTCCAGGCGCCCGAGAACCGCAACCGGCCGCCGGTGGAGGTGTGGGAATACCCCAAGGACGCCCCGCCGGGGCTCGACGGACGGCAGCCGAAGCGGCGGTACTACTTCAGCGAGCGCGACGGCAAGATCCAGTTCGCCAACCCGGTGCGGCCGCAGCCGATCCGCCCCTTCTAGCCGGCGAGCTAGAACGGCCGCTTCATCCTCGCCAGCTCCACGGCCACCTCGCGGAAGAAGACCCCGGTCTGGCGCTCCCACTCGGCCGGGGTGAAGCGGCCTGGCGGCGCCGTGAGCTCGACGGCGCCGGTGCCGGGGCTCTCCGGCAGGACCTTGATCCGGAAGTCGCTCCACAGGAGGCTCCAGCCGGCGGTCACCTCGACCTGGGGGTCGAAAGAGCGCCCGCTGACCTGGAGGACGTTGAGGACCGCCTGGAGGAGCCGGCCGCGGCCGCCGTCGTAGGCGGCGTCGAAGGTCTGGCGCGCCGTCAGCGACCCGGGCGGCGGGAGGTAGCCGTCGTGGTCGAGGAGCTGCTGGAACTCGAGCTCCCCGGCCAGGGCCCGGAAGTTGGGGTCGGTGCGGGCCCGGCGGCGGATCCGCTCGTCGATCTCGATGGCCCGGCCCAGGTGCTGGATCGCCAGCGCCGAGTAGCCCGCCATGGCGAAGTTGGACGCCACCAGCAGGTAGGCCTCGGCGGTGTCTCCGGTCTCGGCCAGATAGTCGCGAAACTGCTCGCTGGCCTCGGCCAGTCGTCCCTGCAGCACCAGCACGGCGCCGATGTTGAGGGCGTTGTCGGTGGCCGACGGGTCGAGGTCGCGGGCACGGTAGAGGGCCTCGAGGGCCGGCTCCAGCCGCCGCTCCGAGAGGTCGAGGGCGGCGCGGTTCAACCAGCCCTGCCGCAGGGTGGGGTCGAGCTCCAGGGCGCGCTCCAGGCTCTCGCGGCCGCGCTCGGTGTCGCCGTCCAGGAAGCGCACGGTGGAGAGCAGCAGATGGGCGTCGGCGTCGCGGGGCGACCGCCGCAGGTGGCCCGCGAGCAGGGCGGCGGCCTCGTCCAGGCGGCCGGCGTCCACCAGCTCCTGGCCGCGGGCGACGACCTCGCCGGCGGACGCGGCGGTGGC
>JAWWBN010000336.1:0-2003 GCA_033720955.1 Thermoanaerobaculia bacterium
GCCCCCGGGCGCGAGGGCGACCGGCACGCCCGCCCGCAGGAGCTGACCGCCGAGCCCGGGCTCGCGCGGGAGCTGCCCCCGGGCGCTCTGCGTCGGCGTCTCGCGCCCCTCCTGGGACCCCGGCGGCTGTTGCCGCGGGTCGAGGTGGAGCGGGCGTACGAGGGCCTCGGTCTGCTCGACCGGCGACGCAAGACCGTGGCCGGCGCGGAGATCGAGAGGGCCCGCGTGCGCCCTCCCTCCCGCCGCCTCTTCGCCGACCTGCCGTGGCGACTCGTGGCGCGGGGGGTGAAGGGCTTCGACCGCGATCTCGCCCGTCTGCTGGCGCGGCTGGAGGACCGCGGCCTCCGCAGGGACGACCGCTCGCTCCTCGATCTCGCCTACGACGCCTGCGACGTGGTGCCCGGCGGCTACCGCCCCGCCGTGGAGGTGCCCCTCGCCCCGGACGCTTCCGCGCACCTCGCGATGCGCCGGATCCACACCCACCTGCTGGGCGTCATCCGCGCCAACGAGCCCGGTCTGCGCGCCGGTCTGGACATCGAGTTCCTGCACGACTTCCGCGTCGCGGTGCGGCGCACGCGCTCGGCCCTGGGCCAGGTCCGCGGCGTCTTCCCCGAGCGGCGCGAGCGGCGGTTCCGCAGGGAGTTCGCCTGGCTCGGGCGCCAGACCGGCGCCCTGCGCGACCTCGACGTCTATCTGCTCAATCTCGACGGGTACCGCGCCGCCCTGCCGCCGGAGACCGCGGAGGCGCTCGAGCCGCTGGAAGCGCTGCGCGAGCGCCGGCCGCGGCGCGAGCACGCCCGGCTGGCGCGCCTCCGGGACGGGGCGCGCAGCCGGCGGCTGCTCGACGACTGGGAGCGGCTGCTGGCCGACGAGAAGCCCCCGGGTCTGCCGCCCTCGGCCGCCCGGCCGGTCGCCGAGGTCGCCCGCGAGCGCATCCTGGCGGCCCACGCCCGGGTGGTGCGCAAGGGGCGCAAGATTGAATCCGCGACCCCGGACGAGAAGCTCCACCGGCTGCGGATCGACGCCAAGAAGCTCCGCTATCTGCTGGAGTTCTTCCGCGGCCTGTACCCGCCGGCCGAGATCGGGTGGGTGATCCGGGCCCTCAAGGACCTGCAGGAGAACCTGGGCGACTTCAACGACCTCTCGGTCCAGCAGCGCGAGCTCGCCGGCTTCGGCGACGAGCTGGCGGCCGAGGGCGCCGCCGCCTCCGCGGTGATGGCCCTGGGACGTCTCGTCGCCGTCCTGGCCGGGCGGCAGGCGGAGACGCGCCAGGACTTCCACCGGCGCTTCGCCCGCTTCGACCGGCCCGGGGTGGAGCGGCGGCTCACGGCCCTGCTCCAGGGGGCGGCGCCGTGAGGGTCGTCGCCCTCTACAACATCAAGGGCGGCGTGGGGAAGACCGCCGGGGCGGTCAACCTGGGCTTCTGCGCCGCGGCCGATCGCTGGCGCACGCTGGTCTGGGATCTGGACCCCCAGGGGGCCGCCAGCTTCTACTTCCGGGTCCGGGCCAAGGTGCGGGGCGGCCGCAAGATGCTCCGGGGAAAGCGGCCCCTGGACGACGCGATCCGCGGCACCGACTACCCGGGTCTGGACCTCCTGCCGGCCGACTTCTCCTACCGCAAGATCGACCAGACCCTGGACGCCGCGGCGCGGCCGTCGCGTCACCTGGCCGAGCTGCTGCAGCCGCTGGCGGAGAGCTACGACGTCGTCCTCCTGGACTGCGCTCCGGGCATCTCGCTCGTGTCCGAGGCGATCTTCGTCGCCGCCGACGCGCTCCTCGTGCCCACCATCCCCACCACCCTCTCGCTGCGCACCCTCGACCGGCTGATCCGGCACCTCGAGAAGCGCCGCCGCCGGCGGGCGGCGCTGCTGCCCTACTTCTCGATCGTCGACCGTCGCAAGCGGCTGCACCGGGAGATCTGCGACGCGGCTCCGGGCGGCCGCCGCCCGATGCTCTCCACGGCGATCCCGAACTCGACCCTGGTGGAGCAGATGGGTCTGCGC
>JAWWBN010000337.1:0-1930 GCA_033720955.1 Thermoanaerobaculia bacterium
GACGTCGAAGGGGAAGGTCGCCCGCGCCGACGGGGTCAGCCGGTCGAGCAGATCGCACGTGGCGGAGTCGTCGTAGCGGGCCGGGTGCTCCAGGTAGGGCGCGTAGACCTCGAGAACCCGCAGGAAGTGATCCAGACGGCGCTTCCGGGCGCTCCACCGGACCAGCGCCCCCGCACGGCCCCAGGTCCGGGCGAGGCGGGCGGCGCGGCGCAGAAGGCGGCGCCGGCGGACGAGGCGCCGCCGCACCGCGGCCGGCTCCGTGAAGCGGGGCCTGCCGGGCGCTCCCCTCCTGCCCGGCAGGGGCCGCTCCCGGAAGGCGTAGGCGGAGTGCTCCACCAGCTCGCCCAGAGTCACCGGGTTCCGGCTCGAGCTGACCTGGTAGATCCGCAGCCCGTCATCGCCCGGCTCCGGCTCGGCCAGAGCGGCGGCGAGGGCGTTCACCACCAGGTCCACCGGCACCAGGTCCATCTCCTGCTCGGGTCGGCCGGGCAGCCGCCGCACCCGCCCCCGGCCGTAAGCCAGCAGGAGCGGGTCGGCCACCCGCACGGTCTCGATCCAGCCGGGGATCGGCTCTTGCAGGGCGCCCTCGACCACGGCCGGGCGTACGAGCGTCAGCGGCAGGTCGCCGCGGCGGCGTGCCAGGACCCCCTCGGCAAGCCACTTGGTGAGGCTGTAGACGTCCGCGAAGCCGTAGCGCCGCGCGAGCCGGCGGCCGCTCTCCACCCACCGACGCTCCTCCGCGCCGGGATCTCCGGCCGCCGGGGCCGCGCGAAGCTCCTCGACCCTCTCCGCCAGGGCGGCCAGGACCGCTTCCGGATCCCCGTCCACCCCCGGGGCCACGGCCGCGGGGTGGAGACGCTCGGCGATCCGGCCAGCGCTCCGGCCGCTCACGTAGCAGGTCGAGACCTGGACGAGGGGCGCTCCCGCCCGCCTCGCGAGCTCCAGGGCCCGCAGCGCGCCCCACGTGTTCACCTCCAGAGCGCGGTCCAGCCGCTCGTCGAACCGCACCGTCGCCGCGGCGCTCACCACCCGGTCCACCGCCCCGCACAGCTCCTCGCGCCTCCCGGCGGTGAGCCCGAGACCGTCGCTCCCGAGGTCCCCCTCCACCACCGCGACGCGGCTTCTCACCCACTCCGGCCAATCCACCCCGTGACGCGCCTCGAGACGGGCCATGATCGGCGAGCCCACGATCTCGTCGCGCAGCCGCTCGGCCGCCGACCGGCCCTGCTCCGGCCGCACCAGCAGCAGGAGACGCCGAACGCGCGGCGCCGACCAGAGCAGCTTCTCCACCAGCACCTTGCCCAGGAAGCCGGTGGCGCCGGTGATGAGGATCCGCTGCCCGGCCAGGGCGCCGGCGATGTCGACGGTGGGGCGCATCACCCCTACCCGGCGACCGAGAGGGGGAGGCGTTACAGGGTGGGGCTACTCTCCCGAGCCGCCGTCGCCGGCCTCGTCGCCCCCGTTGACCTCTTTCTTCACCGCCCCCAGGAAGCGCAGCACCGCGAAGTTGACGAGGCTCAGCAGGAGAGCGATCTCGAAGAGCCCATAGGCCACCGCCGCACCCATGGCGGCCGTGTTCCAGATGCTCGCTGCCGTCGCGGTGCCGTGCACGTTGAGCCCGCGCTTGACGATGGCGCCCCCGCCCAGGAAGCCGATACCGGTCATCAGACCCTGGAAGAAGCGCGCCTGGGCCTCCGGGGCGCCGTCGAAGACGGTCCGCGCCAGCAGCAGGTAACCCGCGCTGGCCATGGCCACCAGGGGAAAGGTCCGCAGGCCCAGGGTGCGCTCGGCGCGCTCCCGGTCCCAGGCCACCGGCAGGGCCAGGACGAAGGCGATCGCCAGGCGCCCGACGTGAAAGAGGATGACGTCGAAATCGAGATCCAGGCCCACTCAGCTCCCCCCGGCGTGGGCTCTCGTCACGGTGGCGGAC
>JAWWBN010000338.1:0-1853 GCA_033720955.1 Thermoanaerobaculia bacterium
GGCTCCGCGGCGGAGCGGCTGGAGAGGCTCTCGGCGGCCCTCGCCGCGGTGGGCGAGGGGATCGGCGCCGCCGGCGACGGGTCGGCGCGGCTGGCGCTCCTCGACCTCTCCGTGGCCCTGGAGCGCGAGACCGTGCGGGCGGCCTTCGAGCGCCTGACCGAGCCGCTCACCCGGGCCGACCTCCTGCGGACGGCGCTCCAGCTCACCGACGCCGCCTTCGGCGTGGGCCTGCTCTCGAGCGGCGAGAGGGCGGCCCTGAGCGAGCGGCTGACGCCTCTGCTGGTGACGGACGAGGCCGCCTCCGCCGACTATCTGGCGGCGGTCCGCGCCCTGCGACGCTCCGCTCCGTGGGCCCTGGCGACCGTGCGCTACACCTTCGGCGAGGCGCTCGTCCGCTACGTCGCTCTGGAGCCGCTGGCGGCCCGCTTCGCCGACGAGCTGCTGCGGGGGTCGCCGGTGCTGCCCCTGGCCGAGGCCACCACGCGGCTGGCCGCCGACGCGGATGCGATCTCCGGCATCTCCCACCGTCTCTTCGGGCGCTCCTACGGCGGTCTGCTGGCCCTCAACCCGGGGGTGGCCCGCGGGCCGCTGCGGGTGGTCGAGCCCGAGGCGGCGGAGACCGCCGCGCTGAGCCGGGAGGAGATCGTGGTCCTGCCCCTGACCGTCTCCGACCTGGATCCGGTGGCCGGAATCCTGAGCCTGGGCGAGGGCAACCTGCTCTCCCACGTGCAGCTCCTGGCGCGCAATCTGGGCATCCCCAACGCCACCGTCTCGCCTGTGGCGGCGCCGGCCCTGGCGGCGGGCGCCGGCCGCGCCGTGCTGCTGGCGGTGGGAACCGACGGCTCGATCGTGCTGGAGGAGTGGGACGCGCTGCCCGCGGAGGTGCGCGAGCGGATCGCCGGCGCCCAGCGGGAGCCGAGAGCGGGCGCCGGCCCGCTGCTCGCGCCGACGCCCGACCTCGGGGTCGTCCGGCCGCTCGGCCTGGAGGAGCTGCGGGCGACGTTGGCGGGCCGGGTGGTGGGCCCCAAGGCGGCCAATCTGGGGGAGCTGGCGGCGCTCTTCCCGGGCCGTGTCGAGCAGGCCGTGGCCCTCCCGTTCGGCATCTTCGCCGCCCACGTCGGAGGCGGCCGCGAGGCGCCCAAGGGGCGGATCGAGAGGGCCTTCGCGGAGCATCGGGCGGGGCGGCTCGACGAGGTGGCGCTGGCGGCCGAGCTGGCCTCGGTCCGGGCGGCGATCGCGGCGACACCGCTCTCGGCCGAGCTGCGCTCCCGGCTCGAGCGGGAGCTGGGCGAGCGGTTCGGCCCCGCGGGCAGCTACGGGGTCTTCGTGCGCTCGGACACGAACGTCGAGGACCTGCCCGGATTCACCGGTGCGGGTCTGAACGAGACCGTGCCCAACGTGGTCGGGCTGGAGCCGCTCTGGGCGGCGGTGAGCCGCGTCTGGGCCTCGGTGCTCTCGCCGCGGGCCGTGGCGTGGCGCTCGACGATCCTGGCGAACCCGGAGGAGATCTACTCCTCCGTGCTGCTGATGAAGAGCGTGCCGGCCACCAAGTCGGGGGTCCTGGTGACCGCCGACCTGGTGGAGCGGGGCGAGGGTCTGACCGTGGCCACCGCGTGGGGGGTCGGCGGCGCCGTGGACGGCGAGGCCGCGGAGACGCTGGTGCTGCGCCCGGACGGCGACGTGCGGCTGATCGGGGAGGCCAAGGCGCCCTACCAGCGACGGCTGGCGTCGAAGGGCGGAGTGGAGTGGATCCCCGCGCCGAAGGGGCCGGTGCTGACGCCCGCCGAGCGCCGGGCGCTGGTAGAGCTGGCGGCCGAGGTCGAGGCGCGGCGGGCCCCGGCCGTCGGCGCCGA
>JAWWBN010000339.1:0-1837 GCA_033720955.1 Thermoanaerobaculia bacterium
ACCAGGTGGGCCAGGCCGGGGTGCCCGTCGTGGCTGTCGCCGCTCCCCACCACCCCCAGCCGGTAGCCCCGGTCGAGCTGGTCGCGGACGGTGTTGCCGGCCACCGGAGCGTAGATCCGCCCCGGGCTGTCGGCCGCCTCGCTCGAGCCGTGGACGGAGCTCACCTCGGTGACCGGCTCGAAGCGCGGGTCGGGGGCGAAGCTCCAGTCGGTGGCCACCGGCCCACCCGCCGAGTGGTGGGCGAAGGTCAACGCCTCCCGTCCCTCGAGGGCCGCCCAGAGCTCGTCCGGGCTGTCGGTGGCGGGGTCCAGGGAATCGATCACGAAGTCGTGCGGGGCGGGCGGCGAATCGCTGTCGAAGTAGAGCACGTGGCGGTGGCCGTGGATCCAGTTGGTCCACTCGAAGCCCAGCAGGGTCACCAGGCGGCCGCGGTCGTGGAAGCGGCGCGTGGCCTCCACGATCTCGCGCCGCGCCGGCTCGGCGGCCGAGAGGGGCCGCATGCCCCAGTGGTCGTGATCGGTGAGGGAGACCACGTCGAGGGCGGCCACGTCGCGCGCGTACCGGTAGTACTCCTCGGGGGTGCCGGTGCCGTCCGAGAGCACGGAGTGGCCGTGCAGGTCGCCCCACAGGAGACGCGGCCCCTCGGTGACCACCAGCGGGTTGCTCTCCGCGGCCAGCCCCGCCGGGCCCTCCGCCCGCACGACGTAGGTCCCGGGCCCCTGCGCCGCCAGCTCGACGTGAATCACCCCCCGCGCCTGCGGCGGGAGGGCCACCGACGCCGGCCCGGCGAGCTCCGTCTGGAGGTGGATCTCCCCCTCCACCTCGACCCCCGCGCTGCCGCCGCGGTCGAGCACCGCGAGCGTCAGCCGCACCCTCTGGCCCGGACGGGCGGTCGAGGGCAGGATGGCCACCAACCGCGCCGGCCCGCGGGCCAGGACCGGCGTCGCCGGGTCCTCGGCCACCAGCGCCCGCACTCCGTCGCCGTCACCGTCCACGGCCACGTAGAAGGGCGAGCGGCCCTCGGCGAAGCGGTCGGCTACCGCACCCCCCGGCTCGGCGCCGTACTCGATCCGCAGCCGCTCCCCCTCCACCAGGCCGCGGCCGCCGATCTCGACGGCCAGGAGCTGCTGGCCCGCGGCGGTGGCGCGCAGCTCCACGCCCTCGGCGTCGGTGGCGACCACGGTGTAGCCGGGCAGACCGGGCAGCTCGGTCTGCGGCGTGCTCCACCCCCAGAAGGGCGAGACCTGCAGGTAGACGGTGCCGCCGGCGCCCACACCCAGCGGGCCGGCCTCGTAGACGATCGTCCACCGGCCGCGCTCCCCCGCGGGGACGGGCTCTCCCGCCGCCAGCCAGGCGCGGCCGCCGCCGTCGGCGGGGTGGCGCTGGGCCGCGGCGTCCTGCCGCAGCATCTCCACGATGCCCGGCTGCGCGGTCGGCGGCCCGGCGGGCGCCTCGCCCTCTCCGCCACCGCCGCAGCCCGCCGCCAGCAACGCCGCCACCGTCAGATGGCGGGCGGCGCGCCCGCGCCCCCGCGGGGTCACGCCGGGGCGGTGTCCTCTACCTCGACGCTCTCTTCGCGGAACAGGCAGTGCAGGGCGTTGTCGTGCAGGAAGACGCCCAGCAGACCCTCACCGCTCTTGACCGCCTCGCCCAGCGGGCAGGCCACCTTGGTGGCCGCCATGTCGGTCATGGTGAGCTCGATCTCCTTGGGCGCCCTCTTCGAGAAGGCGATCTGGAACGACGGCTCCCACTCCGCGCCCCCCTGCTCCACCTCGGCGCGCTTGCCGGCCGAGACGCTCCCCACGTGGTAGGTCTTCGGCAGGGTGATGCGGCGCGC
>JAWWBN010000340.1:0-1735 GCA_033720955.1 Thermoanaerobaculia bacterium
CCTCCCCCAGCTTGGCGGTGATCTCGTAGTGCAGGAGGCTGGTTCCGATCATGGCGCTGCGAGCGGGGGGACCGCGAGCGGTCCCCTCCCGGCTACGACCCGGTCAGCCGGGCGTGGCGGTCGGCCACCGCCGACCCGAGCTCGTTCGCGGCCTCCCGCACTCTCTCGAGGTGCCGGCGCTCGACGGCCGCGACCGTCATGACGTGCTCCAGGCCGGCCCGGACGTCCCGGTCCCCCCGCAGCGCGTCCCAGCCCACCGCGGCGAGCCGCTCCTCCTCGTCCGGATCCAGCGTGAAGAGGCGGCTCGGAATGTGGTGGTCGAGGCTCCTGCGGTAGCCCTCCCAGATCCAGAGCTTCTTGGCGTCGTCGAACTCCCTCAGGAAGTCGCCGGAGCGGTAGTAGTTGTTGAGCTGGCGCACGAGGCTCTTGTCGCCCAAGAGCGACAGGTTCCCGGTGCTCAGGAGATCGTCCATGGTCGATCGGTTGAACCGGAAGAAGGCGATCCAGCCAGCCTGGTTGAACGCCTGCAGCACCGATCGATCGGCGGCCCGCTCGGAGTCGAGAAAGTCGAGCACCGCGAGGGCCTGCTCTTCCCGCATCGGCGTGTGGGCGATCTGGTTCTCCAGATCGATCAGGTCCTGGTCGACGTCGATGGTCAGCCGACTCAGGTACTCGATCTCGGTGGCCCGGTCGATCCGCGCCTGCCGCCAATCCTCGATCCAGAGCGCGACCAGGATGCCGGCCACGATCAGCAGGAACTCGCCGACCGCGCGCCTCCAACCACTGCCGAGGCTCGGACGTCGCGTCACGGGAAGCTGGAGAGGCCCCCTAGTCGACCGAGGTCTGCGACGTGCCGCTGCCCGCCGCGATCGGCGACCAGTGGCCGGCCCGCGCGACCCACTTGCCGTCTTCCTTGACGAAGACCTGGGTGACCCGGGTCATGTAGTGGCTGACCGGGGCTCTGCCCTTCGGCTGCATGCTGCCCTCGGAGTAGTACATGGCGACGGCCGCCTCCCCGCCGGGGAGCTCGATCACCTCGATGTGCTTGGCCTGGATGGCGAACGACTCGTACTCCGCCGGCGGCTCGTCGGCGGAGACCTCCTGCAGCAGCCCGCCGCTCGACCAGAACTCCAGCGACCCCTCCTTCGACGTGCCCCCCGGCTCGTCCTGCTTGTGCTCGCGGACGTAGGCGTTGCCCGCCAGGATGACCGCCTTGACCTCGTCGGCGACGCTCGACTCCTCGTGGCTGGCGGCGGCCAGCGGAGCCGCCGGCAGCAGGACGGCGGCGAGGGCGATCAGCGCCAGGGCGACACCGAGAGGTGTGGAGTGGGTGATCCGAGTCATGGTCCTGCCTCCTTTGTCCGGTGACCGGACGAGACGCGCCGGAAGGCGAGCGCCGGAGCCCCGCGCCCCGGCAGCGAGCGCCTGGCGGCGCCAGTGACGCTTCAAGAGCGGGAGAAGGAGACCACACGAACCGGCCAGGTGTCAACGATCGGGCGAGCCCCGGGGCGTGCCGCCCCCCGTCCACCGGCCCCGGGGGCCGCGGGGCGTGATAGGCTGAGCGCACACGACAATCGGTGCGCCCGCCTGGGGCCGGGACGGCGGGCGAGCGGCCCGGCGATGGGGTCGTCGCCCGCGCGACCGCACGGGCGGCGCGCTCGGCAAGAGTGGGGGCTCCCATGAGCTGGATTCCACGTCCCACGCCGGCCCTGGCGATCGCGGTCCTGGTGGCCGC